>CAYHDA010000045.1:0-19204 GCA_964355145.1 uncultured Mariniphaga sp. | reverse complement strand
CTATTCCCGTTGCAAAATGGGATCATTCAACGGCATCCAACTTTATTCGTTTCGAGCAATCGGCTGATTCAACCATTAAGAAAGATGGGTATATACTTGAAATTTCCCCCCAAAAAGTACTGGTAAAAGCGAATAGTTATGGTGGTATGTTTAACGCCTTTCAGACCCTCAGACAATTAATACCTGCTGATGCAAAATCAGTTGCATCAAAACCAATCAGGATAAAGTGCCTGATTATTCAGGATAAACCCAGGTTTGAATGGCGGGGTGTAATGATTGACGTTGCCCGCAGTTTCCAGAGCAAGGCGTTTATTCTAAGGCAGATAGATGTCATGTCGGCTTATAAAATTAATAAATTCCATTGGCACCTGGCCGATGACCAGGGATGGAGAATTGAAATCAAAAAATACCCGAATCTGATAAAAAAAGGGGCTTGGAGAGCTGACAGGACAGGCATTTCGTGGTGGGAACGTAAACCTAAAAGTCCTGACGAAGCAACCCCAATCGGTGGTTACTATACCCAGGATGACATTAAGGAAGTTGTGGAATATGCCCGAATCAGAAATGTGGAGATTATTCCCGAAATCGATGTGCCGGGACATAGCCTTGCACTGATTACTTCCTATCCGTTTCTGGCATGCCGTGATGATATTGTATTTGATGTTGCAACAGGTGGGCCTGCCCCTCATGATGCCCTTTGTGCAGGCAAGGAAACAACGTATGAGTTTTTAAACAATGTGTTTGTTGAAGTTGCAGGACTTTTCCCCTCGCAATACATCCACATTGGAGGCGATGAGTGCAAAAAGTCAGACTGGAAAATCTGCGATTTATGCAACAAAAAAATTACGGAGAATAGCTTGAAAGATGTAGATGAATTGCAGAGCTATTTTGTCACCAGAATTGCAAAACAAATCAATGGTTTAGGCAAAACACTGATCGGCTGGGATGAAATCCTGTCGGGGAAAGGAACCCCCGGTGCAGTCATTATGGCCTGGAGAAGAAACAGATATACTCCCGAGGTGGACGCTCCAAGAGCGGGACATAAAACTATTCAGGCCTCATATACCGATTCTTATATCAGTCAGCGACAGGGCCCGCTCGAACTGGAACCTGAAGGTCCGAACAAAATCTTGCCGGTTTCGAAGGTGTATAACTACGAGCCAATTCCAAATAAGCTTACTCCTCAGGAGGCAAAACTGGTCCTTGGCACTGAGGTTTGCTTGTGGGGTGAGACTACCCCAACTCCCGAACATTGCGAGTATATGCTGTATCCCCGTGTTCTTGCCAATGCAGAAGTGGGGTGGAGTAATCCTGCAGTGAAAGATTGGAAAAGATTTCAAGGTGCCCTTGAATTTAATTTTAAAAAATTGGAAAACCAGGGGGTGAACTATTCGAAGAGTATGTACAACATTTATGCTTCGTTCGCGCTGGATAAACTGCACGACAAGGCCATGGTGTATTTATTGACTGAAACAACAGGTTACGATATTTATTACACATTAAACGGGGAAAACCCTTCGGTGAAGGCCAATAAATGCAATGGGGTATTTCCGGCTGAGCCAAAGGCAACGGTGAAAGCCGGTTTATTCGATAAAATTGGAAATTTATTGGGTAAGGTTGCCGAAATAAAATTGAAATAAGGAGAATATTTTAAAGATGAAATTTAAAAATAGAACAACGTCAGTTAAAAGAGCACTGATATTTATACTGTTAATGTCAATTTTGATTACCGCTTCGGCAAAGGTCAAAGTAAAAGCACATTTTAATTTTGGGAAAGCGGGCAATATCACTTACGCTCCGGCGCCGGGTGAAATTTATTCTGATGATTCGAAGTTTAAGCTCGAAGCAAAGGGAAACCCGGTTTTTAATGCGGAAGCACCTCTTGGAAAAGGGGCGACTGGTGATGGATGTATCCTTTTTCATGGTCAGGGTGACGGATATACTGCAGCTAAGTCAATCGGTCAACCAACAGATAATATGATACTTGAAGTGTGGGTTAAAGCGCGGACCTTTACCCACGGCGAAACCAAAGGAACAAACATTGATGCCATACGTCCGATAGTTTCAAACGGAACAGTGGGAGACGGATACACCATCGCGCAGCGTGCTAAACAATGGGTACTGGTAGCCGGAAATTCAAAGTACGTTGTAATTGGAGATGTAATTCTTGACCAATGGGTTCATTTGGCTGCAGTCAGAGACGGAGATACTGGTACAGTGTGGAGGAATGGAAAACAAACCAATACTTTCAGTCCGACAACATCATATGCCCCTGGTTTTGCCATTGCAATATCCCTGACAGGTAAAGCCCCCGTCTCCTTTAATGGCGATATTTATGAGTTAAGGTACAGTACCTTTGACAAAGGGACTTTCGATCCAAAATCGGATTTCCTTTTATATTACGAAAAAGTAAAAGAGAAAAATGAGGCACGCAAGGCAGCGCGGGGAAAACTTGTAAAACAACTGGAATCGCCAGGCCTTGGAAAAGAAAATGTAACTGCCTTTCCGGAAACAGTATGCGAAAAGGACTGGTTGATATCTCCCGTCAATACTCCATGTAAATTATTGGTAGAGAAATCGAAAGATGGCATTACTTCAACATTCCAGCTGAACAACGGATTGGTGAGTCGTACGTTCTATATGGCAGATAATCTGACATGTATAAGTTATAAGAACCTGAGTAATGATGCAGAATACATCAGAGCCACAAAGCCTGAGGCACGTATAAAGATAGATAGTTCCTGGTATGAAATTGGTGGTTTGAAAGGACAACCCGAAAATTCGTATCTCCTGGGAAGCTGGTATTCGCAGCTTGAAAATCACGAGCAGGCATTCCAGCTGGCAAATGTTGAAACCAGCGAACCCATCGAACGCTATAAGTGGGCTCCGCGAAATAATGCATTGAAAACCGACTGGCCTGCAAAAGGACTTCACGTTACAATGACCTATAGGCCATCAGCTGAAATGACCCTCCTGAAAGATTTTGAGGTGAAGGTCAATTACGAGATCTACCAGGGAATACCTGTGATTACAAAATGGTTTGAGCTGATCAACAAAGGCGGCAAAAGAGTTGTGCTTGACAATTTTGAGAGTGAAGTCCTCGCAATCAATCAAGACCAGATCAAACGAATTCATGTCGAAAGCGATTATTCGTTTGCGGATGTTAACAGAGACCAAAGAGGGAGTACCTTAAACAGTAAACGTACCCTTTCTGCCGACGGGCCGCAAAGTGGTTTTATTATGCCCTCATCAACAACGTTATGGATGGTAGATCCCGATTATAACACCTGGGCAACCCAGAACCCGGCTGAAGATAAGTTACTCGATTTTCCTCACAGGAATCTGCTGTTAAGCCGGCTGCCTGTTGGACCAAAAGTATTTGTAACAAAAGAAACCCCTTTTAAATCATACATCACCTTCGAACTATTGTATGACAGCGATGACAAAGAGAGGCGCTCTTTGGGATTTAGGAGAATGTACAAGAAACTCGCACCTCAGGTCACCGAATCACTGCTGACAGTAGATATACCATCCGGTGACAAGGAAGTGATTAAGAAGATGCTTGATCAGATGGCTGAGTTGAAGATGGAGCGAATGGAAACGATGAGTTCCGGTTCAGTGGCCCACAACAGCCTTAATGATGAATATGTAGCTTATTGGAAAGACCTTGCATCTTATGCCAGTCAAAAAGGGATCGTCTTTGGATCGTATGAATTGCAGATCACCTCCAGGGGACGCGGAGCCGATGTCGATTGTGTCATCCCTATAACAGAACCCGGAAAATCATCCGGGAATAGTGTTTGTATCGCCAGTGCATGGAAGGATAGTTATTTCGGTAATATGTGGAAATTTTATGATCGGACCGGCTTTACAAGTTACAATGTAGACGGGCCTTTTCATGGAAGAATTTGTGCCTCAACGGTTCATAAATATCATAGAGGACTGGAAGATTCGCAATGGGCGCAATGGAAAACACAGGTTGAGGTATTGCATGAGTTTTGCAGAAGAGGATTGCGTATACAAATTCCCGATTGGTATTTTCTAAACGGAAGTGCGGCTACCGGTATGGGCTATCGGGAAGCGGCTGCGAACCTCACTCCACAGCAGCAATTACTTCTCGGCCGCCAGTACATTTATGACGGAACATGGTTTAAACTGCCAACAATGGGGTGGATCAATTTGCATCTGGTCGGACCGTATGCCAAAGATCCCCGCGTCGGGCTTCAGCCTTTATCCAAAAATCTGGATCGGTATAAACAAGCTTTAATGCAGTACCTGGCAAGTGGTTGTGGTTTCGGTATCTTAGGACTTGAGATCTATGATACGCCTGAGACAAAAGCGATGGTATCGCAATGTTTGGACTGGTTTCGTGAATACAGGGATATTCTCACTTCTGAAATTATCCATATCAGCCGGCCAAACGGACGCAATCTGGATTGCATGCTTCATGTGAATCCAACCTTAAAACGTAAAGGAATGCTGGTGGTGTTTAACCCAACAGATAAGGATATTGAGAAGAAAATCATAATTCCGCTCTACTATACAGGACTGAAAGAAAAAGCAACCCTAAAGCATGAAGGAATCGAACCCACAACATTTAATCTCAACGACAAAAAAGAGATATTGCTAAGTGTAAAAATAAAGGCACAAGGCATGACATGGTATGTAATAGAATAATCAAAAACTACAATTAATCAGTCAGATATAACGGCAAACTATGCATAGATTCAAATCGACTAATATTTTTCTGACATTAAGTTGTTTAGCACCCTTTGCGGGCATGGCTGCAATCAACAAGGTCAGGCCGGTAAAGCCAAATATTATTCTCGTCATGTCCGATGATCAGGGTTGGGGCGATGTTGGTTATAACGGGCACCCGGTTGTCAAAACGCCATGTCTGGATGAAATGGCAAAAACCGGCTTACGTTTTGACCGCTTTTACGCTGCTGCTCCAGTATGTTCACCCACGCGGGGGAGTGTATTAACCGGCCGGCATCCCAACAGATATGGCGTATTTACTTTTGGACGGCCGATCCGCCCTCAGGAAAAAACAGTTGCTGAAGCACTTAAAACTGCGGGATATGCTACTGGCCATTTTGGGAAATGGCACCTTGGTAACGTGTTCGCAGGAAGTCAGGTAAATCCCGGAGCCAAAGGCTTTGATGAGTGGTTTTCAGCTCCAAATTTCTTTGATAACGACCCGATTCTTTCACGCGAAGGAATTGCCGTTCAAACCACGGGTGAGAGTTCGACGGTTACAGCCGATGCTGCAATTGATTTTATTCGTAAACATTCTAAAACAGCACAACCCTTCTTCTCTGTTGTTTGGTTTGGCTCTCCCCATAAACCCCTTCTTGCGACGGCCCCGAATAAGGCAATTTATGCCGGATTGGAAGAAGATAAACAGAATTATTATGGTGAAATCACAGGACTGGATCAAGCCGTTGGTAAACTCAGGAAGGAATTAAGAACTTTAGGCATCGAGAAAAACACCATTGTCTGGTTTTGCAGCGATAACGGCGGAGTTTCAGGTATCAGTGCTACCGGCGGACGTGGCGGCAAAGGTCAGATCTACGAAGGAGGACTAAGGGTTCCGGCAATCCTCGAATGGCCTGATCGTATTCCAAAGAACCGTGTTACCAATATTCCCGCCTTTACCACTGATATTTTTCCTACACTTCTTGAAATTGCTAAGATTAAAATTCCGGTGCAACCTGCTTTGGATGGCACGAGCCTGGTAGGTTTGATTGACAATAAGATAACATCCAGAGATAAACCGATGGGATTCTGGCAATTCCCTAGTGGCGGTAAAATGGAGTCAAGTAAAGGAATCTTGACTGACCTTCTGAACCGACAGAAAAATGGTGAAAAAACTGTAGATGACTCAAAACTTGATGCGGATGCGGGAAAATTCACTGCGAAATACGAACAAGGCAAGTTCCCCGGTCATGCCGCATGGCTTGACTGGCCCTATAAACTTCACCGGAAACAGGATAAAGCAGGGAACATAAAGATAGAACTGTACAACCTGGAGAGCGATCCCATGGAGGCAGCCGACCTGACAGAAAAAGACATTGCGAAGGTAAATGCCTTAAGATCACAATTGGAAATCTGGCAGACTTCGGTATTAAAAAGTTTGAATGGCGGGGATTATCCGTCATTATAAATTCGTGTTTTGAATCTCTTTAAAAATGAGTATAAAAAGGAAAAAAACAGGTGATTGCTGGAATAAAGTTGCGCTCTATGGGGTGATTGCTTTCTATTTACTTATGCTGTTTCCTATCACGGGATTTGCCTTTACTCCGAGAAAACTGACCTGTGAAAATTTTGAGAACCCAATTTGCATTGAAGCGCAGAATCCTCATTTAGGATGGCAGATTGATGCCAAACAAAGAGCTGTTCTTCAGATTGCTTACAGAGTTTTGGTTGCAAGCAGTGAAGCTAATCTGGAAAAAGATTTAGGGGATATTTGGGACAGCAGGAGAGTTTTATCAGGTCAGTCGGTTCAAATTATTTACAATGGAAGCCCCCTGCTTTCGTCCCAAAAATATTTCTGGAAGGTAAAAGTATGGTGTAACAAGGGAAATGAATCTGAATGGAGCAAACCGGCATCCTTGCAAATGGGTTTGTTGGCAGTCCAGGACTGGAAAGGAGCCCGCTGGATTGGTTATGAGGATATTCCTGATTCAATGAGGGTGACATTGGCCCCTGAATCATTTGACGCCTCAGGAAAAAAAATCCTCAGGAAACCAGTCGTGCCGATGTTTCGTAAAGAATTTGAATTGAAAAAGGGAGTTGCCAATGCAACGCTTTTTATTTCTGGTCTTGGTAACTATGAGGCACGGCTGAACGGACAAAAAACAGGCAACGGCTTCTTAACACCCGGGTGGACACGGTACGACAAATCTATTTTTTATAATACATGGGATGTTACCCAAAACCTGAAAGAGGGCAAAAATGTACTGGGTGCTATTGTTGGTAATGGTTTTTATAATATCAACAGAGAACCAGGCCGTTACGCAAAGCTATGTAATTCGTTTGGTATGCCAGCCATGATTTGCCGTTTGAAAATTACTTATACTGATGGCTCAGAAGAAAATATTAATTCCGGAGAGGATTGGGTAACAGCTCCATCTCCCATCACCTTTGCCAGCATTTTTGGCGGAGAGGATTATGATGCCCGGCTGGAACAAAACGATTGGGACAATGCCGGTTTTGATGCTGCTGCCTGGAAGCGTGTTATTCTATCGGTCCCGCAAAAGGGGTTGCTACAGGCCGATCCCGACTATCCGATCGCTGTCATGGAAACTTTTAATCCCGTTAAAGTCATCAAAAAGGGTGATGGCAAATATTTATACGACTTTGGGCAAAATGCCTCCGGCATAGTTGAATTACAAGTGAAGGGCAAGATGGGGCAGACAATAAGGTTAACCCCCGGTGAATTAATTACCACCGATCAGCAAATCAATCAAAAGGCGACGGGCGCGCCGTATTATTATTCCTATATAACAAAAGGAATTGGCACGGAAAGCTGGCAACCCAGGTTCACCTACTATGGTTTTCGGTATGTAATGGTCGAAGGGGCTGTGCCTGAGGGTGATTCAAGTGCAGTGAGTTTGCCGAAAATGGTATCGTTAAAGTTGCTCCATACCCGAAATTCAACTCCTGTTAATGGATCATTTCAATGTTCAAGCGATTTCTTCAACCGGGTTTCGACGCTGATAAACTGGGGGATAAAAAGCAACCTGCAAAGTGTAATTACCGATTGTCCGCACCGCGAAAAACTGGGATGGCTGGAACAAACTTACCTGATGGGAAATTCGGTGAATTATAACTTCAATATTTATCATCTCTACAAGAAGCAGGTAAATGACATGATCGAATCCCAGCTGGAGGATGGGTTTGTGCCAAATATTGCCCCGGATTATGTGGTATTAACCAATTGGCTATACGAAATCCGGGATTCACCGGAATGGGGAAGCGCTTCAGTTATCCTTCCCTGGCTTATTTACCAATGGTATGGCGACCGTTCAGTAATGGAAACAGCCTGGCCGATGATGGTCCGCTATGTCGAATATTTAAAATCGAAATCACAGGGGCATATCCTATCGTATGGTCTGGGCGATTGGTGCGACATCGGAAATAAAACTCCAGGAAAATCACAACTGACCCCCAAGGCGTTACCAGGAACCGCTATCTACTATTATGATTTGAAGTTGTTGACGCAGATGGCAAAATTACTTGGAAAGGACAAGGAGAGTAAAAAATTCTCCGATTGGGCAGAAGAGGTGAAAATTGCGTTTAACAGCAAATTTCTAAATCTGCAAACAGGAGTTTATGCAACAGGAAGCCAAACCGCCATGGCGATGCCATTGAGCTTCGAAATGGTGGAGGGTCCGATGAAAGAAAAAGTGGTTGAAAACCTGGTGAATTCAATTATTGCAAATAAAAAAGCGCTTACAGCCGGAGACATTGGTTATCATTTTTTGGTTGAAACATTAGTGAAAAATGGTCAGTCGCAATTGCTTTACGAGATGAATAATCGTGACGATGTTCCGGGTTACGGTTACCAGTTAAAGAAAGGTGCTACAGCGTTAACCGAATCGTGGCAGGCTCGTGAAGATGCGTCGAATAACCATCTGATGCTTGGCCATTTAATGCAGTGGTTTTATGAAAGTCTGGGAGGGATTCAGCAACAGGAAAATTCAACAGCCTATAAACACCTTTTGATCAGGCCAACAATTGTAGGCGATATAAACAGCGCATCAGCAAGTTATGAAACTCCGTATGGGAAAGTCTCAACCAGTTGGCAAAACACCAACAATAGTTTCAATCTGAAACTCTCTGTGCCGGCAAATTCAACGGCACTGGTTTACCTCCCGGCAAAAGGCCGCACCACCGTCTGGGAAGGAGAGAAACCAGCATGGCAATCCAATGATATTCAGTTTGTTAATATTAAGGATGAATCTTTTGTTTATCAGGTTGGTTCAGGGGAATATAATTTCACGGTGAAATAAAGAGCAGTAAAAAGTTTAAATGAAGTCAGTTAACGATAGGGTTAAATAATATAATTGGAAGCTAAATATGAAAATTAACAAGGCTAAATTAAAGTCAATACTTTGCTTGTTCGTTCTGTTCTGTTCCTTTGAAGCAGATGCTCAAACGAAAAAGAAAGATAAAGGTCCCAACTCAAAAACAGACAACTTCAAGTTGCTGAATTTATGGGGGGAACAACCATTGGAAATCCAGAACCTGTACAAGGCTTCTTACGCCTTCTTTTCTTCCACACCAGGAGCAACTTTTGCTGATTTAATGATGAACACGAAGGTTCAGGATTTGTATAAAGTAAATAATGTTGTTCTTCTGGGAGGCCCTATGTTGGGAAATATAAGTACTGATCGGGTTACTGTCTGGGTGCGGACTACCAAGCCATCCAAGGCCGAAATCCGAATGATTGTGGACGGAGCTGCAAAAACTTTTGGTCCGGTCTATTCCACTAAAAACACTGACCTGACAGCTATAATTCCCGTTTCCGGATTAAAGCCATCGACAAATTACAAGTATCAGGTTGTTATTGATGGAAAGGAAGTTGCCGCTTTAGGCAATTTGAATTTTCATACTGCTCCCAAAAGCGACAGTTCAATCAATGGGAGGATTGCATTTGGCTCCTGTTTCCATCGGTGGGGAATTGGTAATCAAAAACAGTCAGATATGATTGTCAGCCGTAAGCCTGATGCGATGATTTTAATGGGAGATATTGCAGTTCAGGATAGAACGAATAAGGTGAGCTTGCACCGCGCCGACTATTTATTGCGTGATTTTATGCCGGCCTGGAAAAAACTTGTTGCCTCAGTCCCGGTATATGCTACCTGGGATGACCATGATTACTTCAACAACGATTTTTCCGGAATCCCGGCAGGGTTTACCCAAAAGGACAAAGAGAAAGTTTGGGATGTATTCCGGATGGCCTGGAATAATCCTTCCTATGGTTTTGGTGAGGAAGGGAAAGGGGTGTTTTTTAGGACCAGAGTAGGCCCTGCCGACATCATCATGGTGGATAACCGGTATTTTCGGTTGGGGCAGAAAGGTTCTTTTCTGGGAAAAGAACAGATGGAATGGGTTAAAAAACAACTTCTTGATTGTAAAGGACCGTTTATTATCCTGTCTTGTGGAACCATGTGGAGTGATTTCGTAAGCAACGGAAAAGATTCCTGGGGTGCAAATGATCCACAGGGACGTGAAGATCTTTTCAATTTTATTGAGAAAAATAAGATCGGCGGAGTTTTATTAACATCAGGCGACAGACATGGAGCCCGGGGGTTTCGGATCACCAGACCATCGGGATTCAGTTTTTATGAGTTCGAAGCAGCCAGCCTTGGTGGAAGAAGCGGCCCCCCTGTTACGAATCCGTTGTGGGATACTCAATTTTATGGTATCGCAGCGAAATACGCGTTTGGCGAGTTTACATTTGAAACAAATGTTGCTGATCCTAAAGTCACATTTAGATTGGTGGGCGACGATGGATCGGTTATTAAGGAGCTGAAACTATCGCGAAGTCAGCTCACTCCGAAAACAAAATGATCAGTTTGAAAAATATGTATTTATACTTTAAGAATTAATAATATGATGAAGAATTTACTTTTAATGTCTGTCTTGCTGTTATTATCGTGTGCCGGATTTGGCCAGCAAACAGAAAAAACTTTTCTGATCACTAATAAATATCTTAACTATCCTATCGGGAAGGATATAGCGGATGTGATGGTTTTGGTTAATTTGATGGTTGACGGGAAGAAAATTACCTATTCGGACATGAAGCTGGCGAAGGGTACACCTGATTATTGGGTGTTTACAGATGTGTCTGCATATAAAGGGAAAGAGCTTACCCTGGTTTTTGATCAACCTTCTGAAGCCATTGAGAAAATTTATCAGTCGGATACTTTTTGGGAAGAAGGAAGTTTATATAAAGAGAAATACCGGCCTCAGTTTCATTTCTCTTCACGACGGGGTTGGAATAACGACCCTAACGGATTGGTTTACCTCGATGGGGAGTATCATCTCTATTATCAGCATAATCCCTACAATATTGCATGGGGAAATATGACATGGGGGCATGCAGTCAGCAGTGATTTAGTTCATTGGAAAGAACTTCCTGCTGCGCTTCTGCCAGACGAACTTGGGACAATGTTCTCGGGGTCGGCTGTTATTGATCAAAACAACAGCTCAGGCTGGGGTAAAAACGTACTGGTTGCAGCATATACTGCCAACAACAAACAGTTTCAAAAGCAGACACAATGCATCGCGTACAGCAAGGACAAAGGACGAACTTTTACGAAGTACAAAAAGAACCCGGTGATTGATTCCAAAGCGAAGTGGAATACGAAAAAAACACGCGACCCCAAAGTGTTCTGGCACGCACCTTCAAATGGCTGGGTAATGGCACTGTTTGAGCTGGATGGAGTTAGTATTTATACTTCTAAAGATCTTAAGGTATGGAAATTTGAGAGTCATACGGTTGGTTTTCGTGAGTGTCCCGAGTTTTTTGAACTCCCTGTGAATGGCGATGTAAGTAATACGAAATGGGTAATGTGCGGTGCTTCCGGTAATTATATGCTTGGAAGCTTCGATGGAAAGAATTTTATTCCTGAACCCGGCAATTTCCGAAGCACTTTTGGTGCGCAATACGCGTCGCAGACCTTTAATAATACTCCCGACGGACGAAGAGTGCAGATTGGGTGGGGTCGCATCGCTCATATATCCGGTATGCCATTCTCACAGATGATGACATTCCCTACAGAACTCTCCTTGCGTTCTACGAGCGAAGGTGTGAGGCTCTTTAGTGAGCCCGTTAAAGAGATCGAAAAATTGCATGTTAAAGCATATAATATCAAAAATATGCGGTCCACCGCCGCAAATAAAAAGCTGGAAGAGGTGAAGGGAGACCTGATTCATTTGAAGTTAAAAATTGAATTGTCAGGGACACCCGGTTATTCAATATTCTACAGAGGGATTGAACTTGTGAAGTATGATGGTAATTCTAATATGCTGAATAAAATGGCTTATACGCTCACTGTCCCCGGAAAATATATTCTTCAGGTTGAGATGCTTATTGATAAAACATCGGCTGAAATATTTTTCGATAACGGGAAAAGAGTCGATGTTCTGAGTTTGGCAGAACCTAAATCGGCTGATGGATTGAAAATTACCGGAAATACAAATATTGAAGATGTTTTGGTTAAGGAGATGGAAGTGTATGAATTGAAATCTGCCTGGAGTAATTAATCAGCAATTAAATAAGCATAGCGATGCATAGCAAAAAACTATTTTTATGGGCGTTAACCTCAGCACTGGCGGGTTTTCTGTTCGGATTTGATACGGTTGTGATTTCAGGTGCGGAACAAACTATCCAAAAACTTTGGGGACTGAGCAGTACGCTTCACGGTCTGGCCATAAGCATGGCG
Organism: uncultured Mariniphaga sp.; assembly: GCA_964355145.1. GTDB lineage: Bacteria > Bacteroidota > Bacteroidia > Bacteroidales > Prolixibacteraceae > JAAFHB01. Next base: position 6,746 of record CAYHDA010000045.1, on the reverse strand, counting down.
CTTTGGGGAACAGTACTTGGATCGTTGGTTGGCGGTTATCCGACAGAGCGTTTTGGTCGTCGCAAAACTTTGCTATGGATCGGGATTCTTTACTTCGTCTCGGCGATCGGTTCTGCATATGCCCAAGACGTCTATTCTTTCATGATTGCACGTTTCATTGGCGGCCTGGGTGTGGGCATCTCTACGGTGGCAGCGCCGATGTATATTTCTGAAATTGCACCGCCGAAATATCGGGGCCGGCTGACTGGTATGTTCCAGTTTAATATCGTATTAGGGATACTGATCGCTTTCCTTTCAAATTCATTACTTAGCGGAGTAGGTGTGAATGCCTGGCGCTGGATGCTTGGTGTGCAGGCGATTCCTGCGTTATTCTATTCCGTGATGTGCTTAGGCTTGCCCGAAAGTCCCCGTTGGCTGATTACTCATGGAGGTGACCGGAAGGGTGGAATCCGCATTTTTCGCCTGATTAATCCTGAAGCGACTGATGAGCAAATAAACACTTTGGCCGATGAGGTCGCTGCATCTGTCAGTCATACCCGGAACACCGGGAAGTTCTTTACTGCACGGTTGAGGAAGCCCATCTCACTGGCCTTCCTGATTGCTTTCTTCAACCAGCTATCGGGTATTAATGCAATTCTTTTTTTTGCACCACGCATTTTCGAAATGTCCGGTCTGAGTCAAAGCGCTGCATTGCTCCAGTCAATCGGTATTGGAATCACTAATCTGATTTTCACTTTTGTCGGTCTGTGGCTGATTGACAAGCTCGGAAGAAGGATGTTGCTATATATTGGCTCCTTCGGATACATTGCTTCGCTCGGTCTCACTTCCTGGGCATTTTTTACCGGAAACCTTGCCATTGTTCCTTTTTGTATTTTTGCGTTTATTGCTGCCCATGCAATTGGTCAGGGCGCTGTTATCTGGGTTTTTATAAGTGAAATCTTTCCAAATCAAAACCGCGCTTCAGGACAGGTACTCGGCAGCTTTACACATTGGATCTTTGCCGCACTGCTTACACTCTTTTTCCCGTTTATGGTCAGTGCCTTTAAACCCGGAGAAGTTTTTGCGTTCTTCTGCTTTATGATGATTCTGCAACTTGTATGGGTGAAATTCAAAGTGCCCGAAACCAAAGGAGTGTCGCTCGAGGATATGCAAAAGAAACTGGGAATCAATTAGAAGTGTTAAAATACAGGAACAATTATTGGAAGACCAGGGAAATTCTCTTTAAAACACTTAAATTTTAAATTATGAATTACAGACCATTCAACATATCTTTGGTAGCAGCGGGTGCAATTACCTTATTGGGAGGGTTAAACAGCACGGCCGCAGTGGTGCATTCCAAAAAACCTAACATCCTGTTATTCTTTCCCGATCAGTTCAGAAACGATTGGACAAGCATGAATCCGCTTATGCCTGACATTACTCCGAACCTTAAACGGATAGCGCAAAACGGTGTATACTTTTCATCTGCAATATGCCCATCGCCCGTGTGTGCGCCCTCAAGGGCTTGTCTGGCCTCGGGCAAACAATACAACAAATGCGGTGTACAGTCAAACGGAAATACTTTTCCGTTTGAAGAAACAACTTTTTATAAGTTATTACGCGACTCCGCCGGTTACCATGTTCTGGGCTGCGGAAAGTTCGATCTTGATAAACCGGGCAAGAATTGGGGAATTGACGGCAAACATAAACGGGACGGGTTGCCATCTTTGCTTAATGTTTGGGGATTTACGGACGGCATTGATAACGCAGGAAAAATGGATGGGAGTAATGCCGGGAAAAAAAATCTTCCGGAACCTTACGCTGCCTATCTGAAGAAACTGAACATTACAGCAAAAGAAATGACCGATGAGGCTTATACAGATAACTGGATCGCAAGAAATGGCCTCGAACTGATCAATACAGTTCCGGCAGGAAAGCCCTGGTTCCTCCAGATAAATTTTAACGGACCTCATAATCCCTTTGATCCTACGCCATCAATGTTAAGCAATTGGAGTACAGTGCGGTTCCCTTCTCCGATTGATAATGCCAAAGATTTAAATGAGATGAGGCAGCGGTATGGCGCTGAAATTTTTAATATAGATCACTGGATTCAAGTATACATTGACGAACTTAAAAAACGTGGTGAACTCGAAAATACCATCATTGTTTTCTGCTCAGATCATGGCGAAATGCTTGGTGATCACGGATTTAACGGAAAGGGAAAGCCTTATTCAGCCTCCGTGGGTGTTCCTTTGTTTATCTCTGGTCCTGGAATTAAGAAAAATCTGGTCAATGCCAAACCTGTCGCCACGCTTGATATTTCAGCTACCCTACTCGACTTTGCCAGTGTGAAAATTCCATCACAGATGGATTCAAAATCATTGAAAACCTACCTCGAAACCGGAAAAGGCTACGACCGTAAATATGTAACCTCTGCACTGGGTGATTGGAGAATGGTTTTTGACGGAAGATTTAAACTCATTGACACCAAGGATTCAGAGATCATTTTGTATGACTTAAAGAATGATCCTTCTGAAACATTAAATGTTGCCGGCAAAAATGCTGAGGTTGTGAACAAACTTAAAGTTTTACTCCCGGCATGGTTCGAAAATATGGAGGCTAAGGTTCCGAAAAGTAAGAAGATGATGAAATAATAACTATTTAAGGATGAAATACAAAATGGGAAAATATAAAGCGCTCACCATAGCTGGAGTATTCGCCTCATTAGCTGCGATGGCCGAACCTTCAAAGCCCAATTTGGTGCTTTTCATTGCCGATGATTGCTCCTATTTCGATATTGGTATTTATGGAAGCAAAGATGCTAAAACACCTTGTATCGACAAATTTGCAGCTGAAGGGATTCGTTTTACCAAAGGTTATCAGGCCGCTCCAATGTGTTCTCCAACCCGTCATAATCTTTATACCGGAATATGGCCTGTCAAAACAGGCGCTTATCCCAATCATACCACCGCTTATGAAGGGACCAAAAGCATTGTGCACCACCTCAAACCAGCAGGATACCGGGTCGCATTGGTTGGTAAAACGCACATTCTTCCAAGATCAACTTTCCCTTTTGAATATATATCAACCATGCAAGGGCAGGAAATTAATTTTGCAGCAATCGATACTTTCATCACTTCATGCACCAGAACTAAAACTCCTTACTGCTTGTTTGTGGCAACAAATCAGCCACACGAACCCTGGACTAAAGGTGATCCGTCAAAGTATGACCCGCAAAAAATTACACTTCCACCATACTATGTTGATACAAAATCTACCCGAACGACTTTTTGCAAATATCTTGCTGAAGTTAGCTACATGGATAATGAATTTGGCACATTACTGAATCAGATTGACAAACACAAGCAGCGCGATAACACTGTGGTTGTCTATTTAAGTGAACAGGGGAACAGCCTTCCGTTTGCCAAGTGGACTTGCTACGATGTTGGAGTGCGATCGGCGTACATGGTTCGATGGCCCGGGAAAATAAAGCCTGGCATCGTTTCTGACGCAATTGTTGAGTACTGCGATATTACTCCAACCTTTGTTGATATAGCCGGAGCAAAACCAGTGTGCAATATGGACGGCGAAAGTATTCTTCCTATACTTTTGCAGACGAAGAAAGAGGGGAAGCAGTACACTTATTCACTCCAAACCACCAAAGGGATCGCTGAAGGGAGCAAATACTTCGGCATCAGGTCGGTCGCCGACAGCAAATACCGATATATTGTCAATTTGACGCCTGAAGCGACCTTCCGGAATCTGACAACCATTGATCCGCTATTTTTAGAATGGATAAAACTGGCTGAGACTGACCCAAAAGCAAAAGAGATTACCCTGAGATATCAACATCGTCCACCGGTCGAACTCTTCGATCTGGAAAAAGATATTTATTGCATTAACAATCTTGCGCAGGATCCGGAATATAAAAATGTAATCCAAAGAATGGATAAAGCGTTAAGAAACTGGATGAAAGAGTGCGGAGACAAGGGACAGGAGACTGAATTGGAGGCATGGAAACATAAGCCCGGCACAAATATTAAGTAATAAATTTTGAAGGGACGACCTTGTTGCCGACTTATTTAATCAAAAATATTCGGTGTTTTATAATATTGATTGTCAATGTTATAAAAGGATTAGTGCGAAAATCAGTTAATGAAATTAATTATTTCTGTCCAGATTTAGCTTTTTCTTTACTCTTTATCGCAGTAAACAAATTATACAGTTATGAAGCATCTTCTAAATACAATCATTTTTTTAATCACTTTTTTCAGCGTCAATGCTCAATCCAATTTACAGCTGACCAGTGCCGTGAAGTGGCTTAATGCCGCAAACGTACGTGCGGCCTTTGAGGATATGAGTAAAATCAAAGGGTATGATGCCGACAGGTATAGGCCTAAGATCAAGGAGCTGGAAGAGCTGTGCACCCGTGGATTTGCCGGCTTGGACAGCGGCGATGTGATTGCCGGCGCTCATGCTGCCAGAGCTGTCGCCTTAAAACGGGAAATATTAATGTCCAATCCGTTGCTGGATGGCGATAAAATTATCGTTGGCAGGTATAAGATAAAGGAGGTCGAACGGAAAGAAAAAAAGGTTGATCCTGCTAAGGCAAAAAAGAAGGAGCCATCAAAAGCAAAAAAGAGTGATGCAGGCGATGTGAAATTGAGTGAGGCCCGCAGTATAAAACCATTTGCTTTGGGAACTCAGCCCAATAACTGGTCGAACCAAATTTCTGCTCCCCGCGTTGGATTTGATGCTGAGATTGCAGAATTGAGCAATCTTCGTGGAGAGATCAAGAACCGGACAATTCACAAACCGACCAATGGCTCATCAGTTGCCGATTTGTTGCTCCACTGGGATGGCGATAAAATATTGTTCACAGCGACTGACGAAAATATCAGATGGAATGTGTTTGAGGTAAAGTATGACGGAACCGGACTGCGTAAAATATTTAACATCAAAGAGCCTGACCTTGAATTTTTTGATGCCACCTATCTCCCGGATGGTCGTTTTGTGGCAGTTTCCAACATTGGTTACCAGGGAGTTCCATGCGTTCATGGGAATGCTGAGGTGGGCAATCTGGTGAGCTACGACCCAAAAACCAATGCCTTGCGCCGCATGACTTTTGATCAGGATGCCAACTGGCACCCTACTGTAATGAATAACGGACGATTGATGTATGTCCGCTGGGAGTACACCGACCTTACGCACTATTGCTCACGCATGGTGTTGCAGGCCAATCCTGACGGGACTGAAACCAGAGCCCTTTACGGCAGCGGTTCCTGGTTCCCAAACAGCACTTTCGATGTGAAACCAATCCCTGGAGGTACTACTTCGTTTGTGGGGATTATTTCCGGACACCATGGCGTGGCCCGTTCAGGCAGGATGATGCTCTTTGATCCGGCCAAAAGCCGAAAAGAGGAGAAAGGAATGATCAATGAATTTCCTTTCAGCAAGCGACCGATTATCCCTTTGGTGATGGATAAGCTGGTCGATGGAGTATGGCCGCAGTTTATAAAACCATATCCTATCAATGACAAATATTACCTGGTGGCGGGCAAACTTGATCCCTCGTCTTTATGGGGAATCTACCTTATTGATACTTTCGACAATATGACCCTGGTCGCAGAATACGAAGGAGAAGGGTTGATTCAACCAATTCTGGTTAAAAAACGTCCTGTCCCTCCGATTATCCCGGACAAAATAAAGCCGACAGATAAAAATGCCACTATCTTCATTCAGGATATCTATGAAGGCGAAGGATTGCCGGGTGTGCCACGCGGAACGGTAAAACAACTTCGCATACTTGCGTATGAATATCCCTATCTCAAATCACCTTCAAATCACATGGCGCAGGGAATTCAAAGTGGCTGGGATATCAAGCGTCTGCTTGGAACGGTAAATGTAGAAGCTGACGGTTCCGCGATATTCAAGGTCCCGGCCAATACACCAATATCTTTGCAACCACTTGATTCAGAAGGAAGAGCGTTGCAATGGATGCGTACATGGTTCACGGCAATGCCTGGAGAGATTGTGTCGTGCGTTGGCTGTCATGAAGACCAGAATTCGATGCCAATGCCCAAACGGGTACTTGCCTCAGTGAAAGCGCCTGAAACAATCCTGGCGCCGGAAGGTTGCGTGCGTCCGTTTACATTCGATCTTGAAATTCAACCTATTCTTGACCACAATTGCATAGCATGCCATGACGGTAAATCAAGCCTTGATTTTCGTGGCGGAATTAAAATCGATAAATCACCATCGACATCAGGATCTTTGAGGATATCAACCAGCTACGTGGCCTTTCATCCATACGTTAACCGCCAGGGACCTGAAGCCGATATAGCAGTAATGAAACCCTATGAATATCATGCATCAACCAGCGAAGTCGTAAAGATTCTAAAACGAGGTCATCACAATGTACAGCTTGATGACAAGGAATGGCGTACGCTTTATAACTGGATTGACTTCAATGCCCCTTATCATGGAGCATTTGATCCAAAGCCAAATGAATTTTATTCCTGTGCTGATCAAATCGCACGCCGGATTGAGCTGACCAATAAATATGCGAACAACGCTGGCGTGGACTGGCAGAAAGAGACCTATGATTTCTCCCTTTACCTTGAAAAGAAAGGGAAACAGGCTCCGGTGAAATATGAACCAGAAGTCCCTGAAAAATATCAGGAGGTGATTGTAAAAGGATTTCCTTTTAAACCATCAGCCATAGAACGAAAAAGCATTGAAATTGCTCCGGGAGTGAAGATCAATTT
>CAYHDA010000044.1:0-19204 GCA_964355145.1 uncultured Mariniphaga sp. | reverse complement strand
TTCGGGCTTCATACTTATCCTTTCCACAATACGACCCTTGGCCCTGAGCCAACCGTATGGATCGGATTGCCCGAAGATGTAAATAAAGATGGAACCGTAAAATCTGCCAACTTTACTACCTGGTATAATACACAGAAATTGCAGCCCTATGGCTGTTATGCTCCCGGAAAAACAAGTTCCTTCAGCTTCGGTGGAGCAGAAATCTTCCCTACTGATGATTATGGATCTGAGGTTAACATGCCAGATGATTTTCCGTTCCCGAAAAGTCCGGAGGCAAATATTGCCCTAATCAACAGGACGGGACAATTTTTGAAGACTGTCTTTAAAGAGGCTTCCAGCTTGGGCATTAAGACTTGTGTGGGAACAGAGTCTCCGCTTGATATTCCTGACAATGTAACGGCAAAACTGAAGGATAAGGGCCTGAATCCGACCGACTCTTCAACACTACAGAAAATTTATGAAGGAATGTTTCTCAGGATCCAGCGCGCATATCCTATTGATTATTACTGGATTTGGGGACATGAAGGTGAGATAGATCAAAAAAGGTACATCACCAATTTGTTGTGTGCTAATGAAGCTTTGAAATCTTTAAAGATGCCTTTCGGGCTTGGAATCTGCGGCTGGGGCTGGATTACAGGGAATTTCCCGGTATTGGATCGGGTTTTGCCAAAGAATATTGTTTTCAGTGCTATCAACATGTCTGTTGGAAATGCGCCTGTTTCGGAGAACTTTGGGCAAATTACAAACCGTCAGAAATGGGCGATCCCCTGGTTCGAAGATGATCCTGCGCTAACATCGCTTCAGCTCCATGCCGGACGCATCCGCCTTGATGCTGTGGATGCCCGGAAGTATGGATGTAATGGATTTTTTGGTCTTCACTGGCGTACCACTGCCTTGTCACCTAATATCTCAGCTCTTGCCCAGGCAGGATGGGAACAGGGTGAATGGAGCAGGCAGGAACCTGATAGGATACCGGAACGTGATGTATCGGTCATTGGAGGCAAGACAGAGGCTTATCTTAACAATGTGGTCTCAGGTGCCGGGAATAATCCTGTTTATCAGACTTTAAGGTCAGGAGTAAAGGGATACCGTTTAAAAGTCACAAACGGCACTTACAACGTGACACTGCATTTCCAGGAACCTGTCTATAAGGAGGCCGGGAAACGAGTGTTTGCTGTAAAACTACAGGGGAATGAAGTTATTAAGGAACTGGATATTTATAAAAAGGTTGGCGAGTTTACTGCATTGACACAAAGCTTCAACAATATCGATGTACAAAACGGCGAGCTTCGTTTGGCCTTCATAAAAATTGCCGGAAATCCCTGTATTTCGGCTATAGAAGTTACCGGAAATGGATTTTCAAAGAAGATAAATTGCGGTGGCGTGGCCTGTCTGGATTATGAAGCCGATGCTGTTACAGAGACAGTACCAAGAAGTTTGCCGGTTGCTGATTTCTATGAAGATTGGGCTGTTGCCCAGTTTGGAAGAGAAGTCGGATCGGATGCTGCAAAGATATTCACAAAACTGGACGGGAATTATCCCACTCCGTCAGGTTGGAATCGCGGGCCCGGAGTCATAGTCATAAATCCCCAGCCATGGAACAGTGTTGAACCAAATTATCAGTATGTGGCTGAAATGGAGGCACTATTACCACGTGTGAAGGGGGCCGGAAACAAATCACGGTTTGAGTGGTGGCTGAATACGTTTAAATTTAACCGAAGCATGGCCATGTTAGGATGCACAAGAGGCCATCTTGATGCCATTATTAGCCGTATCGACAAAGTGTCGGATGCTGAAATTTGCCGGAAAATGGCCAATGAAGAAGCGATGCCTGTTCGGAAAGAGATGGTGAAAATACTTGGCGAAATGTATCAGTACCTGCTGGCTACTTTGAATAATTCCACTGAGCTTGGAACTGTAGCCAACATCGAACTTCAATCAATGTTAAGAGTTGGTATATTGAAAGGTCAGGACAGCAAGCTGGAGAAATTTCTAGGTGTTCCGCTCCCGCCGGATGTTCAACCATGGAAGGATTATCGTGGAGAACCACAACTAACTGTCATGAATGCAAGAGGGTCATTATCCAAGCAAGAATCACTTAATTTAAAAATCATAGCGATGGATAAGCAACCTGTACAGGCTGTTAACGTCCGTTTTCGTCCTCTCGGGAAGGGCAGCTGGAAAACCATCGAGGCGAAGCATATTGCCCGTGCAGTCTGGAACGCACCCCTCCCCGCTTTCACAGAAGACATAGAATATCAGGTTATTGCAAAAACTGCAACCGGTGCAACACTAATTTGGCCCGCCACCGCTCCGGAACATAACCAGACAATCATTATCACCAAATAAGGATTATGAAATATTCTCTCATAATCATACTTTTCTGCTAAGTTGCACCGAAAGACTATCGATTAAGCTATCGATTTAAAATGAATTTATAAAAACCGTTCAAAGCAAAATAACAGTCAATCATTATTGGCATAATATTCGGCGAACCTGTGCAGAATATTGCGCCAATAGTTTGGTTATTCATAAATATATATATTTTTGCGATTAACTAAACTAAAAAGCTAAAATGGGGCTTTACAAAAAAGGAAGCACTCAAAACACCTTTAATTCCGAATGGGATGCATTCGTTACAGCTGGCGATATGAATGCACTTGCAATCATATACGAGGAGCATTTTGATTTATTATTGAATTTCGGGCATAAATTTTGCCGTGATGAATCTGTCCTTGAAGATGCTATCCAAAACATCTTCAGCAAACTGATAAGTAGCCGGGAAAGATTGGGAAAAATTAATAATGTAAAGCATTATTTACTAATTGCATACCGGAATGAATTATTTACACTGTTCAATAAATCCAAGAAAATCATCGTAAGTGAGATTATTCCTGATTTCCATTTCAAACCTGAATATTCCGTAGAGGATGAAATTATTGAAAAGGAAGGAAAGGCACATATAAAGAAGTTCCTGATAAAGAGTTTACAAAAACTGACACCCAATCAGCAGGAGGTACTCTATTTAAAGTACGACCTCGAATTATCGTATGAAGAGATATCTGAGACTTTAAATATATCTGTCAAATCGTGCCGTACTTCCATCTATAGGTCAATAAAAATGATCAAAGCAGATGTTGAGTCTATGATGCAAAAGAAGATCCAACTTTTCTTTTGCATATTAAGAACCATCTTTTAAGCAGGTATTTTAAAAATATTCTGCGATTCTTGTCTATACATTTATATTTTCACCCTCTTTAGTATTAGTATGTTAATGTACAATTAAAAACCGTGAAAAATAAAACAGAATTCAACTACGATCTCCCGGATTTCCTTCTCGACGATGAATTTGTCAGAAAGATTAAAGATGATTCGCATTCGGACGAGTATATCGCAGGACTGAAAGCACAATTTCCGACGCAGGAGAGGAATATCGACCTGGCGATTCAAGTGCTTGAGACAATAGAAAACAAACAAATTTTTTCGACACAGGAACAAAGGCAAAAGGTCTGGTTCGAAATTGTAAGTTCCCTTTCCAAATCCGAAAATATCAATGACATTTCATTGAATATCAGAATAAAAACGCCCTTTATTAGAATCCTTCTCCGGGTAGCCGCAGTAATGATTTTACTGTTGGGAATAGGAACTCTGGCTTTCTACTACACTGGGATTAAAAATGTTGACGATTCACCAATCATTTGCTTTGCCACTTCCAATCAGGTTGATTATACCAAAGCTCAACTAATATTGTCTGATGGAAAAAAAATTGAGGTCGCTTCAGCTGATGCCAAAATTCGTTATTCCCCGGATGGGGCTAGTGTCACCATTAATGACACCTCCGGTATAGTACAGGATGTCAGGAATGAGAAATTTAACCAAATGATTGTCCCTTATGGTAAATATGCAACCCTTCAACTTTCGGATGGGACAAAGGTTTGGCTCAATGCCGGTTCGCGATTGGTTTATCCCCCTACTTTTACAGGCAAATACCGGGAAGTATATTTACAAGGCGAGGGATATTTTGAAGTTACAAAAAATGTAACAAAGCCATTTCATGTGAAAACAGACCGGTTGAAAGTTGAAGTTTTGGGAACAAAATTCAATGTTCAGGCATATAGCGTAGAAGATACTTATTCAGCGCTCCTTTTGGAAGGCAAGATTTCACTCTCATCACCTCAGAATACAAAGATGGCCGGGGAGCAGGTCGTTCTGAAACAAAGTGAATGGGGAGTGTATTCGGATAACACGAACAGCTTTGTGGTTAAGAAAATTAACCATCCCGAGAATTTAATTGCCTGGACCTATGGATATATTAATTTTATTGATGAACCCCTTGAAAGTCTTTTGAAAAGAATTTCAAGATATTATAATATTGAAATACAGCTCAGAAGCGACATGGGATCATTTAAAATTTCGGGAAAGCTTGATTTGAAGGATGACCCTGAACGTGTGCTTAGAGGGCTGGCAATTATCTCAAAAATGAAGCTTTCTAAAAAGGAAGGAGGTTATTTAATCAAAGACTAACCGATAAAAAAATCCGGTTAGCGCTCGAAACACTAACCGGATCGCGATCAACAATTTTTATGCCCAAAGGCATTCATGTTTAATTACAAAACAAAATTATGAAAAAAAAACACAAAGGAGTTGATTTTGTCTATAAAAATCAGCTTCGACAGCTTTTTCTTGTTATGAAATTAGTTTCATTTATATTGTTTATCGGGGCGTTATCGTTATCTGCAAGCTCCTATTCGCAAAAAACCAGAATTGACCTGAATATCCAAAATTCAACAGTTCAGGATATTATACATTCAATCGAAAGCAGCAGCGAATTTATCTTTGTTTACGATGCTGTATATATTAGTTCAGTTTCGAACCGGTCAATTTCAGTCCGTTCAAAAGCAATTGCCGAAGTATTGGATCAGATATTTCAAGGGACGGGCGTCTCCTATCTGATCGATGATCGTCAGATCTTTCTCTATAACAGCAAAGACCTTTCCACCTTAACCTCTCCAAAAGCAATAATATTATTGGCTGAACAGCCCCAAAAACAAGAGGTTTCAGGTACTGTTAGTGATGCAAATGGTCTTCCGATACCGGGTGCGACGGTTTCAATAAAAGGAACGTTATTAGGCACGACAACTGATAATGACGGAAAATTCAAATTTTCATTACCCGCAGACACAAAAGTTTTGGTTTTCTCTTTTATTGGCATGAAGTCTCAGGAAATCACCCTTATCGGAAAGACCAACTTTAATATTACATTGAAAGAGCAAGCTGTTCAATTAAACGAAATAGTTACAGTCGGATATGGAATAACAACAACCCGCGAAAAACTCACCGGTTCAATTGCTACGGTACAAAGTACAGAATTAACCAATCGTGGCGCTGTGACATCTAACATGGGTCTTTTGACGGGCCTTGCAGCAGGGGTTAGGGTTACCTCTACAACATCACTGCCAGGGGTGGATCCCTCAATCACGGTTCGTTCACCTTCTTCCTGGAATCAAGGATCCGGCGTACTCTATGTCATTGATGGTGTAGTAAGGGACCAGGCAGCTTTTCAAGCCTTGAATCCCGAAGACATTGCGAGCCTGAGTATCCTGAAAGATGCTGCTTCGGCAGCAATTTACGGGATGAAGGCCGGTAACGGAGTTCTTCTGGTGAATACGAAAACCGGGGTATCGGGGAAGTTAACGGTTAATTATGGATTTTCTTATGCTTCAAGTACTCCATATCTCTTACTTCATAAATTGAATGCTTATGACTATGCCAAGGAAATTAACAGGACGAACACATTAGTCGGAAGGCCTGCCAATGACGCTGGTTGGTTTTCACCCGCCGAATTAGACTATTTCAAAACCCATTCCTATAATGCCTACAACGACTTTTGGTCCAACCCCCGTTCAAAAAATCACAACCTCTCTTTAAGTGGAGGGAATGACAAGTCAAAATACTTTTTGTCGGCAAGCTGGAATACCACAGACCATCCTGCTCTGGGCGTGAATTACGAGAAATACACCATCCGGACCAAGCTGAATAGTAAATTGACCAACAGGTTAGTTTTAGACTTCAATTTGTCCGCCTCATGGGATAAAAATACACGCCCTACCGGGGATATCAGCGGAGCGGGGATAAGCTTTGGTTACCTTTATACGCGAAAACCGGTTACCCCTTATTCCCAGGTAATTGATGGGGTGACTTATCCTGTTGATCCTATAGTCGCTACAGTCATGCAGGGTCAGGGGGGATCCAGCGCTTTTTATAATTTTAATATTAATCCGCAGGCTTCACTTAAATATACGATACCCGGTATAAAGGGGTTAAACGCGAGTGTCCAGTTCGCCTATAACAATAAATTCTCGAATGATAAATTGTGGAGTGTGTCTCCCTATTACTATAATTTTATAATGAACAGGCACATTGTGACCGGACAGTTCGATTATGCCAATGCAAACGGATGGAGATACAGGAATCCACTAAATAACAATACGTATGCCAATTTAACTGAAAATTATAGTAAAAATTCAGGTTATCAAGGTAATTATCAGCTAAATTATGCCAATTCCTTTGGCAAGCACAATATCTCTGCTTTTGCCGGTTACGAATTTCGCGGTAGTACGGGTGGCGCTATACAGGCCTACCGCCAGGGTTATAGCCTCGAATCTTATAATGAGATTAGCGGAGGAAGTAATGATCCTGTCAATCAAACGAATGCCGGTGATAGAACCGGTCAGGACGGCATGACTTCATGGATTGGCCGGTTGGATTATGACTACAGCGGCAAGTATATTTTGGGAGCCACCGTACGTAGGGATGGTTCCTACAGGTTCGCCCCTGCCAGCAGATATGGTAACTTTCCCGCAATTTCTGCCGGCTGGATTATTTCAAAAGAGTCTTTTTTCGACCCGATCAGGTCTGTTATCAGCAGCCTTAAGCTCAGGGGTTCCTACGGTGTAACCGGAACGGACAACACTGCTGCCTGGCAGTGGCAGGATACATTCGCGAGTGGCGGCCAGCCAACTTATGGAACCACGGTAGTTACTGCACTGGTAACTTCTGTTGTCCCAAATCCTAATATTACCTGGGAGAGAAATTTCAACTATAACGTCGGGGTTGATTTTGGATTTTTAGAAAATGACTTAACCTTTTCGGCTGAAGGATGGTACAACAAGACAACAGACATCCTTGGCAACCGTACTTCGACAACCCCACTTGTCGTCGGGGCAAAATTGCCCGCAGTAAATTATGGCGAGGTGAGCGCCCAGGGGTTGGAAGTTAGTGCAAATTACAACCATAAAATAGGGGAGTTTACATTTTCTGCCGGCGGGAATATCGCCTTTACTTCGAACAAGATCCTGCTTCAGGATGTTGCCCTGGGAACACGCGAATGGCAGAACCCGAATGGCCACCCAATGGATAGGAATCTGGTATGGAATGATGCAATCAATGGCACAGGAACTGGTGTGGTAAGGACCATGGCTGAGGCTGAACGGATCATGGCCGAACAAGGGGTGGGTGCGACCCGTCATCTGGTAATGGGCACTATAGTTCAACCGGGTATGTTAAATGCCCAGGATATTCGCGGACCAAATAACACGATATTCGCGAACTCCCCCGATGGAGGCGTCAATCAAAATGGTCAGGACGATAAGTATTATGTACCTGGCAAATATAATTCACCCCGATTGAATTTTGGGCTTAATGTGAATCTAAGGTGGAAAAGGATCGAATTAAATATGATTGCTGCAGGTACCGGTGCTATTTGGCAAAACGTAGCCGGTAATTTCCAAAACTACCTGGATTATTGGCCTAACCAGTGGAACTTCGACAACATTAATGCCGGACCATCCCTAATTTATGCCGGAAAATATTCAGATTATGGACTCCTGCCAACTGCTGGTTCCGGCATGGCCGCTGACTATTATCTCCGCAACATGGGCTTTATGCGTATGAAAAATATTTCTTTGAGTTACACGATACCAAACTTTCTTTTGCATAAAGTAGGAATTCAGGGATTAAAGTTCTTTGTTAATATGGAAAACCCGTTTATGATCTACAAGATGTGTCCGAAATATATTGATCCGGAATCCCGTGACCAAACGCTTTATCCGATTCTTAGGAACTATTCATTAGGGCTTAATATAACGCTCTGAAAGAATTATTTTATTAATTTTTAAAATATTATATGTCATGAAAATGATTAAAAAAACATACGTAATTCTTCTGGTAATCACGATGAGCCTAATGTCGTGTTCAAAAGTGTACGATGATATAACAAATTATAAAAATCTTACCCCGGCCTTAGTATGGAGTGACGAGAGTTACACCTCTCAGTATATCAATTCATTCTACAGGAATACGCTAAGCTATTTATCCCAAAGTGATGCCCCGGCAACCGAGGAGTGGGGGTTATGGAATATGGGGGTCTGGACCAGTTTCTATAGCGATCAAATGTCTGTCGCAGGGAGTGGAATAAAGGGGGCTGCCAGTTTTGGGGCTTGCTATCAGGATATCCGGAGCCTGAATCTGTTCTTTGCAAATGTCAACCAGGGTAACTATGCCTCCAAAAAGTGGTTAAAAGGGCAGGGATTTTTCTTTCTTGCTTTTCAGTATTTCAGGTTAGTCAAAACGTTCGGCGGGGTCCCGATCGTAAAAGATGTGATTGAACCCAGCACGGACCTTAGTGCACTTGGGCGGCCAAGAAACACAACGATCGAATGTTTCAACTATATTACCCAGCTGCTCGACAGCGCCATTGTTAACCTGCCCGAACCAACCGCTGCTGGTGCTGCCATATCTGGCTATGACAAGTTCAGAGTCACCAAACCGATCGCGATGATCCTTAAGAGCGAAGTGCTAATGTGGAAAGCAAGCCCCATCTTTTGTACCACCCCCAACCAAACCTACTGGACCGATGCCTATAATGCGGTAAGTGCAGCCAAAACCTATCTCGATGGCAAAGGTTACGGACTATATACTACCAGGATTGGTAAAACTCCCCCCTATACTGGGATGTTTTATGATAAAGTTGGGGCTGCAAAAGAGTGGATTTACCAGGTTGAATATAACTATCCGATAAGCAATTCTGCCGGGCTCTATTCTTTAAAACAATATGCTTCAACCTGGAACCTGGTTCAGCGCTATATGATGGCCGACGGCAAAGATACGCTGACCTCGGCCTACACTTACGACAGAAAGCTCTATTGGAAAAATCGGGATCCCCGATTTAAGCAAACCATCGCCTATAACGGTACCCCGTATATATTTCCTCCAGTTCCAGGTGCAATTCCTAATCCGATCCGGCGTCAGTGGATCTTTGACGGGGTTATTCAGGGCGACTACTCCGGCGCTTCCGGATTTCTAAGCAGAAAAGGGATCGATACAACCCTCAATGTCCTGCAGGAGGCCACTCAGGTACAAACAAACTGGCCTATTTATCGTTATGCCGAGATACTGCTCAATTTGGCAGAATGTGCGAACGAACTCGATGCACACCGTGGAGAGGTGGCTGGCCTTTTAACACCGATCCGTAGCAGGGCCGGTATTGTGAACCTCGACGGGAGTTATGGGTTGGCCTCCGTGCCAAACAACCACGATAGCTGGCTCAAAATTATTATGAATGAACGGCTGATCGAATTTGCTTACGAGGGGAAACGGGTCTGGGATATCAAACGGAGGGTCTTATTCAGTGATTTCCGCCAGTACAAGAACTTACTTGGCCTGTCGTCAATTATCAATGCACCTGGCATCGATGCTTTAAAACTAAAAGCTGCACGGAACGGAGCCACGATTGTCATTGGAAAGTTGTCCAGTTTAGGATTGAGCAATGATGACGTATACAGGGCGCTGGACGATACGATAACAAAGAGTACCAATCCCGACCAACTATACCAGCAAATGTTCTCCAGTATCGTATTTATAGCCGATCAAGCCAAAGTCGTTTTGAATCCGTTTGATTCAAATGCATTGGAGGGCATTCCTACCTCAGTTTTATTGTCCGATCCGTTGGTGAAACAAAGTGTCGATTATGGCGGCCCGTTTAATCCTAAACTAAATTAACATTTACAGGAAAGCTGACTGTTGGAAAGCATAAAAAATCTTAAAATATAAATATTATGAGAAAATACTTATTATTGGTCTTTGCCTTCTGGTTAATGAATGCATTGGTCATCACTTCCTGCCAAAAGGAAAGTTCTGATACGACCTTTCCTCTCAATGGGACAAAATGGATTGGTGTACCTGTTTATAATTTTCTTTATCAACAATTCTATAACGGAGATGTAATGAAAATATTGACCTTAAACGGGTCAGGATCTACCGGGGCGGGGACATTGATGACCATTGATAATCACACTTCACGTGCAGCAATTACCATTACTACAGGATCACCTGTTAGCTGGGCTTTAAGCGGAAGTAATCTCGATTTAACAACCAGTAAGGGAATATGGAAGGGAGATCTCAGTTATAGCAACCAGAATGTCAATTTTGCAAAGGTTGATTCGACCTACCTTGGGGGATATCTTGCTTTTGATATGATTGCTCAGTCGAATGCCCTTTCCACGAGAGTGTTCAGAGGCACCTTTGTGAAAGTTGGAACAACAACCCCCTTGGATTGCGTCTGGATTTTCCTTTCGGCCAAAGGATGGAAGATGATGGTTCCCAGTTATCCCGTGACCATTTATCCTTTATCTCCATACACGGTTGATAGTTCAGGAAAACTTCTGGTTAATTTCTTTGGAGGAACAGCCAGCAGTGCCGTACCGATAGATTATACTAATCATGGTGGGGCCTACACTGCATCAAACGATTCCATTGTCTATACAACCACAAATGTTCCGAAAGCCAACGCCTACCCAAATGCTTACAATTGGAGGGGTGTATTCAGATTAAAAGAGGTAAAGTAATTCATATTTAAATAATTAAGATAAACTCCCGGATTTCTGTACTGAAATCCGGGAGTTTTTTGCTATTTTATTTGGAAGTAAAAAAACATTAACAATGATTGACAAATCTACCAGAAGAAATTTTATAAAGCGATCGGCCTCACTTGCTGCTGGCGCACTCGTTCTCCCGCAAATTATTCCTTCAACCGCCCTTGGTATGGGAGGAAAACTTCCGCCAAGTGACAGAATTGTGATGGGAGCTATCGGAACAGGGGCACAGGGAACCGGAAATATGGAGGGATTTCTGCAAAAAGTAAAGAAATTACAGTTTGTAGCTGTGTGTGACGTGGACAAAAATCGTGCAAAGAGTGCAAAAAACCTGGTCGACACCACCCATAAAAACACCGATTGCCGAACTTATGGCGATTACCGTGAATTTTTAGAAAAAGAAAAACTTGATGCTGTTTGTATTGCTTTGCCCGATCACTGGCATGGATTGATTTATACCGCCGCAGCCAATAAAAAACTGGATGTTTATGGCGAAAAGCCTCTGGCACGAACCATCTACGACGGAAGGGCCATCGTTAGCGCCGTGAAAAGAAACAATATCGTTTGGCAGACAGGGAGCTGGCAACGGTCACAACAAAATTTCAGACATGCTGCCGAGCTCGTTATTAACGGCCGTATTGGAAAAATATCGCTCGTTGAAGTGGGTTTGCCAAATGGAAACAGAGGAGTGGGAACACCTCCGGTGAAAGATGTCCCTGCAGAATTAGACTGGGAAATGTGGCTCGGCCCTGCCCCTAAAGTTCCCTTCAGGGGAATAAGCCACTGGCATTGGCGATGGATCCTCGATTATTCGGGCGGACAACTCACCGACTGGGCTGGCCACCATATCGATATCGCCCAGTGGGGGCTTGGAATGGGACGCTCAGGACCAGTTGAAATTGAAGGAAAAGGGGATTATCCGAAAGAAGGAATATACAACGCACCAGTTGAATATAATTTCCTTTGTAAATATTCAAACGGCATAGAGATGAGAGTCGCAAACTCACCCCAATTGCCCAAGAGGAAGAATGGCCCTTCCTGGTTAGGCGGCGCCACCTGGTATGGAGAAAAGGGTTGGATCAATGTGGACCGTGGAAAACTAGAGGCATCCAATCCGAAAATTCTGGAGGAGGTGATCGGCGAAAATGAGATTCATCTTTATAAAAGCGATGACCATATCGGCAACTTCCTCGAGTGCATTAAATCAAGAGGTGAAACAGTGGCCCCTGTTGAAATCGCTCACCGTTCAATTTCCATCGGTTTGCTGGGCGAAATCGCGATGACCACAGGGCAAAAAATCCAATGGGACCCGGTTAAAGAAGAGATTATCGGAAATCCGGCAGCAAGTCGTTTGCTGTACCGTCCTTACCGGAAACCCTGGGAAAACCCTACAATTTAATTTAACTTAAATGTTTAAGTTGAATTAAAATAAAACAAAATACTTAAGATGAAACAGATTCCTACAGTTCTAATTTGTTTGACACTTCAATTGTCAATACTTGTCAATTTTGTTTCTGCTTCTCCCGGCGGCAACAAAAAGGACAATTGTACCGTTAGCAAATATAATCCGAATACCGCAACAGCCGAAGGTGAGTGGAAGCCTGTGGAAGGGAAATATGGAATGACACGATGGGCCGCAGAAGTCTCCCCTAAAGCTCCATTGCCGGAATATCCCAGGCCCCAGATGGTCCGCAGCAGGTGGATGAATCTTAACGGATTATGGAAATATTCGGTTACTGCTAAAGAGGCACTGAAACCCGAATCTTACCAGGGAAATTTGCTTGTCCCGTTCCCGATCGAAGCGCCTCTCTCAGGGGTTGGCGTGATGATCAATACAATTCCGGGACGCACGTATGACAACAGCCGCCTGTGGTACCGCAGAAGCTTCACTGTTCCCAAAAACTGGAAAGGTCAACGGGTATTGCTGCACTTTGGTGCGGTAGACTGGGAGGCAAAGGTTTATCTCAACGGAAAAGCATTAGGGATGCATCGCGGTGGATACGACGGCTTTTCATTCGATATTACTGATGCTTTGATTCAGAGAAAAGAAAATGAGCTGGTGGTGGCTGTCTGGGATCCAACCGCTATGGGTGGTTATCCCCGTGGAAAACAAATTGATAAACCGGGAGGTATCTATTATACACCCGCTACAGGCATCTGGCAGACCGTATGGCTGGAACCTGTCCCCAAAGTAAGTATTAGTAAATTAAAGATGATTCCTGATGTTGACGGTGGGATGTTGCAATTAACCTGTTCTCTTCAGGGTAAAGCAGGTGACTTCAAGGTTAAAGCTGTTGTGATGGATGGTCAAAGAAAAATTGCGGAGCTCACTGGCATACCTAATCAAACGTTTGGGATCAGGATTCCCGATCCTAAACTGTGGTGGCCTGACGCCCCTTTTCTTTACAATTTAAAAATCAGCATTGTATCGTCAAATGGGAAAGTTATTGATACGGTTGAAAGTTATTTTGGCATGCGAAAAGTCTCTCTGGGTAAAGATAAAAACGGGATAACCCGGATTCTTCTGAATAACCAGTTTGTATTTCAAAATGGGGTACTCGATCAGGGTTTTTGGCCTGACGGAATATATACTGCTCCAACAGATGAAGCTCTTCGCTATGATATCGAATCGATTAAAAAGCTTGGATTCAACCTTAGCCGAAAACATGTTAAAGTTGAGCCTGAACGTTGGTATTACTGGGCCGATAAGCTAGGACTGCTGGTATGGCAGGACATGCCTTGTTCCGGCGATGGCATTCATGCTTTTGAGCCTGTTTATCCCACCTCGAATGCCCAACGCCAAGAACAGTTTGGCACCGAACTTCAAGCCATGATTGATGGGTTTTTTAATCATCCCTCTATTGTATCGTGGGTAGTATTTAACGAAGGTATGGGACTGAAAAATCCGGGAGGTTATAAACTTGATGACGATACCCGCGCCTTTATGCGTAAAATGGCCGGCATCGCAGCAGTGGATACTACAAGGATGATAAACGCTGAAAGTGGCGCACCAATGGGAGAATATCAGGGTTGGAATATCCTGGATATTGGAACAGGACAAATCATGGATGCCCATTGTTACGGAACCATAAAATGCCTTACTCCAACAGACACCCGGGCCAGCGTTATCGGCGAATATGGCTACTCAAAATACCTAGCAGCCAACCCAAAATATCAATTGCTGGTTACCGATCCAGGAATTAGTGGATTAGTTTGGACTCAGATTACAGACGTGGAAGACGAACGTAACGGACTTTTGACCTACGACCGAAGCACATTCACCGAGGATCCAGCTAAGGTGGCAGCCAAAAATGCAGGATTCTTGAAAAAGTAAGACTAGCAAATCAGTCTAAAAACCATATTTAATCTCCTCCATACTCTACTTAAAATGAAAAACCAATATATTTTAATTTTTACGATAGTAATAACCCTGTTCAATGGCTGTACTTCAGGGACACAATATAAAGCGCTGATTATTACCGGCCAAAACCACCACAACTGGAGAGCCAGTTCTCCAGTCATCAAGCAAATACTTGAACAAACAACCCTTTTTTCGGCCGAAATCCTGAAAACTCCTGAAAAAAAAGAGGAGATGAGTGCATTCGATCCCAATTTTTCAAAATATGATGTAGTTGTACTTGATTATAACGGCGACTCATGGTCGGAGAAAACAAAAACTGCTTTTGTTGACTTTGTAAAAAATGGCGGAGGTGTGGTTGTCTATCATAGTGCCGACAGCGCTTTCCCCGAATGGAAGGAGTATAACGAAATAATCGGATTGGGTGGCTGGGGAGGCCGCGATGAAAAATCGGGCCCTTATGTCTATTATAACAAAAATACATTGGTAATTGACACAACAGCCGGCCGGTGCGGCTCCTTTCTTAAACGACAGGAGTTTCAAGTGATAACCCGTAACACAGAACATCCCATCACCAAAGGGTTACCTATCGGTTGGCAGCACGGCAGTGATGAACTTTACAGCGAACTACGTGGCCCGGGCCAGAATATGGAGATACTGGCTACAGCTTTTGCAGCCGGAACTGCCGGTGGCAATAGACGTAACGAGCCTATGCTGATGACTATCAGGTACGGAAAGGGGAGAATTTTCCACACCACCTTAGGCCATGCCGATGAAGGCGGCGGTCCGGCGATGGAATGTGTTGGATTTATCGTGACGTTGCAACGGGGTACCGAATGGGCGGCATCAGGCAAAGTAACTCAGAAAATCCCATATGATTTCCCCAATAACGGTTCAATCTCTCTGAGAGCCGGTTTCAAAGAGATGACCCTTGATGACGACCTGGCAAAAATTACGACTTACGACATCACCAAAAGCACGAAATACTTCGTCGACTTGCAGAGCCGTATCCGCACTGAAGCCAAAACACCCGAAGCGCTTCAGAAATTCGAGAAATTGATAATTAAAGTTCTTGAAAACAAGGAGGCTACAGATGACGGCAAGAAATTATTGCTTGGCGAACTGAGCTGGATGGGATCTGAATTAAGCATCCCTGTAATTAAACAACAGGCTAAGAATCAGAATTTAAAAGCTGCTGCTGAATTTGCTCTGGCCAGGCTTCAACCATCCAGATAAATTCAAATTGAAATTTTGAATATGATAACAAAAAATAGCATCACTATTTCAACCTCAGAACCGTAAAATTTAAAATATACAAATCAAAATTACTTCCAATTTATATGAATAAGATCTTAGAATTAATTATAATCCTTGCATTGCTTTCATCAAATTCTGTGGCATTTGCCAGAGGAGAGATTAAGGGGAACGAAACTGTAAATATTTCTGCCATTGATTATCCCTCGCTGATTTCGAAAGCAGACCTCATTTATACCAATCCTGTAAGAAACTCCTATGAAGGTCAGCCTGTTGGGAACGGCCGGATGGGGAGTCTGATCTGGACAAATCAAAACACCCTTAGTTATCAGATGAATCGTGTCGATGTTTTTTCAATGAGCTCAAATACAAAATCTTATGATATTTCTCAGCCTGATTGGTCCTGCGCATCAGGCCAGGTTGATATTGATTTTCAGAGCAGAGAACCGGTTTTTGCAGAACCTAATTTTAATCAGCACCTTTCTTGCTATGACGGAACCGTCGAAACGAATGGCAACGGCATCAAGACCAAAACATTCGTCTGGAATGAGGAAGATGTTATGGCTGTCAGGGTTCTCGATTCCCGTACTATTCAAACCCCTGCAACGATAAGCCTTCATGCGTTGCGACCACTATTTGTTCAGCGAGAAAAGAACAAAGCGATATCCAAACTGGAGATCATCGGCGATAAAATCGTCCTGACCCAGGAGTTTTCCGAAAATGAACACTACTGCAAATCAGCAGTGGCCATTTCCATTCCGGATAATAGGTCCAGGGCTTACCTTTCCAGGGATACAGAGGTAAAGCTTTCTACATTGACCGGAAATAAAGAATATACTGTCCTTGTTTCAAGCGCTGCATCGTTCGATAAAAAAGTTGATGTTGTTGAACTTGCAATAAAGAAGCTTGATCGAGCGACTTCGAAAGGTTACGATGCGATGCTCGCTTCAAACAAAGCTTGGTGGCACCCTTTCTGGGAACAATCGTATGTGCAGTTGAGCAGTAAAGATGGTAAGGCAGATTATATAAATAAAAACTATATCTATTATCTCTACTTGATGGCATCCTCATCGCGAGGTGACTACCCCGTAAAGTTCAACGGAATGCTTTGGAGCACCGATGGCGACAAACGGGACTGGGGAGGATCCTTTTGGGGGGCTAATCAGAGCTGTATTTACAACGCGCTGCTCACCGCTAATAAATTTGAGCTGTTCAATCCCATGTTCAAAATGTTTTCATCGCTTTACAAGGCCTCGGCCCGTTCAGCGGAGCAACAATGGGGTAGCAAAGGGATATATATTGCCGAGACCATTGCCTTTGATGGAGATCCGGAGATGCCCGATTCAATCGCCAAAGAGATGAGAGAGCTTATGTTGGTGCAGAAGCCATGGGATCAGCGATCGCAAGCCTTTAGGGATTATGCAACGGGCAGGAACTCTTTACTAAGCAGGTGGAATAACGCGGATAGCAAAGATGCCTTCGGACCGGTGAGTCATATTTTTTCGCGCGGAGCCAAAATTGCCTATACCTACTGGATGAATTATGAACTCACCATGGACAAGAGATGGTTATCGGCGTCAGCCTATCCAATGATTAAGGGGGTTGCGGAGTTCTATCGTAATTTTCCAAACCTCAAGAAGGAGGCTGATGGTAAATATCATATTTATCACGTCAACGACAACGAACCGATTCGAAATGGGAACAATACCGGCGAGGAAATTTCTTCAATGATGGGAATTCTTCCAGTTGCGATAAAAGCTTCCGAAATACTGAATGTCGATGCTGACTTGCGTCCATTATGGAGAGAGTTATTGCAAAATCTCTCCCCACTTCCCATGAGTAATGCATTTCCCGAATTAAAAAATCAGCCTCTAAGACATGTGAAATCACTTCTGCCAGTCCAGCAGGGGTGTCATGCATCGGCATTGCCCGATCTTAATACAATGCCGGTGTTTTGCTTTGACCTCTGCACCCTGGAGTCGAAGGATACCATGATGGTAAGAGTAGCAACGAATACGTTTAATGCCTACTACAAAAATGGAATTAAAGAAGGGTCCACCGCTGGACCATTATGTATGTTACCCATTGCAGGCGCTATGCTGGGACGAACTGAAGTCACAAAATATCTGATTTACAACCAGATGAAAGCCATAAACAGAAGTATATTCGAGAATCGGATGGATTGGTTTGAGGGATTACAGGGGACAACCTGTGAAAGGCTGGGTAGAGGAGCAGACGCCTTGCAGAATGCGTTAGTTCAGAGTATTCCATCTAAACCGGGAGAACCGACCATTATCCGGGTTTTCCCTGCCTGGCCGAAAGAATGGAACGGACAGTTTAAACTGCTTTGCCGGGGAAATTTCATGGTATCATCCTCCTTTCAAGATGGTGACATTAAATATGTGGAATTAAAATCTCAGGCAGGATCAGATTGCAGGATACGTAATCCATGGGGCAATTCGGCCATTGATATCTACGCCGATTCCAAAAAAATAAAAACAGCCGGAGGCGATCTGATTACCTTTAAAACCAAAATAAACGCAAAATACATTTTAGTCAAAAAAGGATTTACTGTTCTTCAATAAGAACAATAAAACTGCCATGGAATTATGGAAACATGTATTTGTTGTGAAACCTTTATGCCATAATAACTGGCAATCGCGTACGTTAAAAAAAGCTGCAAAACACTATGGTGTCGTTTCTCAAATGGGGAACCAGGGGCATACCACCAATGGAATCAGGCTGGTAAAAGAGTGGTATGATATGGGGTTACTTGGACAGGTGAAGGAGGTACATGCCTGGCAACCGCCACTTAATTCCTCAAAAGCGGGTTCCTTTGTCCCTTCTACCAGCTTTCCACCTGAAGTTCAGGCCATTTAAATAAAAATTATAAACAGATGAAAAAAATCATTTATCTCGTCCTTACCATTGTTTTGAATTGCGCGCCAAACTTATTGGCGGCAGTAAACCTAAAGCAGACTGGCAACGTCGTAGTTCTGGCGAACGAAAAGGTGGCACTCTCGATCGACTTGGAACGGCGACGGATTGAGGTCGCCGATGCCGCAACCAAGGAAGTCGTGCTGGGAGATGCTATGATGATGGCGGATGGGTGGGGAGGTGATCGCTCCGGAAAGCTCGATGCTTGGAAAGGTTGGGATGTAAGCCAGACACAGGAGAATGTTGCCGATGCGTTCGGCAAAGGCCGGCGCGTGGTGGTGACCTTGAGCAATCCCAAGCGACCTGCGACACCAAGCTATCTATTCCGCTACACACTTTACGAAAACAACGGAGCGGTATTCATGGGCTTCGGCCTGAAAAACACCCGGGACTTCGGCATCCGTTTGATGAACTCGGCACCGATGATCGGTGCCAATCTTTTTCCCGGCAAGTCTTTGGAAAACGTTCTGACGCTGAACGGTTCCGCTGGAGCGGAAGCCACGAAAGTTCAACCGGGACCGAATCGTGAATCGGCCAATAGTCTGATGCTCACCTGCTTGAAAGATGGGCAAAGGCGTACGGTGGTCTGGGGCGGATTGGCCAATCAGGATTTCGGAAAATGGGCCGGCGTGCGGAAGGGTGCGCTTGAATTCAGCGCTAAAGATCCCGTAGGCCGGCTGGTGGATGCCGGCCAGACTTATTGGGCGGAAGACAATTTCTATCT
>CAYHDA010000043.1:0-19712 GCA_964355145.1 uncultured Mariniphaga sp. | reverse complement strand
TTCATGAACAAAGCCTTATAAATGCTTATGGCGAAAGAATTTCAAGAATTACAGAAAGATTTATCGCATTACAGCAACTTAAAAAAGAAAGAGAAAAGGCTATAGAGTTCGAAAACAAATTCAGGCAAATTGCTGAAAATATAGATGAAGTTTTTTGGTTGCGGACGGATAGCGAAATGATTTATGTAAGTCCATCATTTGAAAAGATATGGGGTGTTCCCTGCCAGAAGATATATGAAAACCTGCAAATGTTTACAGAGAGTATACATCCTGACGACAAGGCACTTGTACAGGGAATCTTTCATTCCAACGAATTTAAAGAGAAAGGATTATTTGAGTATGAGTACAGGATTCTAAGGAACGAAAACCAGGTGCGTTGGGTAAACACTAAAACCGTTGCGATCTTGGATGATTCCGGACAAATTATCAAACGTGTAGGAATTGCTAGGGATATAACGGAATTGAAAGAAAGGCTTCAGGAATTAATACAGGCAAGGGAAAAAGCTGAAGAAAGCAATAAACTGAAATCGGCGTTTCTCGCCAATATGTCGCACGAAATAAGAACTCCCATGAACGGCATACTTGGCTTTGCGGCCTTATTGAAAGAACCTCATCTCTTCTACGATGAGCAACAGGAATATATTGAAATTATAGAGAAAAGTGGCACCCGAATGTTAAATATCATCAATAATATTGTTGATATCTCGAAAATAGAATCGGGTCTGATGGAAGTGAACCAGACATCGACGAATATATTCGAGCTATTGGAATATGTTTATACTTTTTTCAAACCTGAAACAGACAAAAAGAGATTGCAGTTATTCCTCAAAAAAAGCTTATCCACCGCTGAAGCTGTCATCACTACCGACCGGGAGAAAGTTTATGCCATTCTGATGAATCTTATTAAAAATGCCATAAAATACACCAATGATGGTATGATAGAAATCGGGTGTGATAAAAAGGATCATATTCTTGAGTTCTACATAAAAGACACTGGTATTGGGATTCCGGCCAACAGGCAGGTAGCGGTATTTGAACGCTTTATTCAGGCCGACATTGCCGATGTAAATGCTTTTCAGGGTGCCGGTCTTGGTTTATCAATTGCCAAAGCGTATATCGAATTATTGGGAGGGCGTATCTGGTTGGAAAGCGAAGAAGGGAAAGGGTCCACTTTCTTTTTTTCTATTCCCTATACCCCTCCTTCAAAAGATGTAATCACTGATTTGAAGCTAGTTGCAGGCGCTAAAACAAAAGATACAATAAGGAAACTTAAAATTTTAATTGCCGAGGACGATGAAACATCGGAAATGTTGATGTCAATAGCAATGAAACCATACTGCAAAGAAATATTAGAAGCAGAAACAGGTGTAGCAGCCGTCGAAATCTGTCGTAAAAACCCGGACATTGATTTAATCCTGATGGATATTCAAATGCCGGATTTAAATGGATATGATGCTACCCGCCAAATCCGTCAGTTTAACAAAAATGTTATCATAATAGCTCAGACGGCTTTTGGTCTTTCAGGCGACCGTGAAAAGGCAATTGAAGCCGGTTGCGATGATTATATTGCAAAACCAATAATTAGGAGCGAATTAATTGCCATAATAGAAAAGCAAATCAATAAGAGAGCAAATTTAAATTAGTAAATTCATATCTTAGGGTAAATTTAAATTAATCGAATATGAGAAAATTCGTTTTTTGGTAATAATTTGATAATAGTTTGATATGAACAAGAAACAATGGTATGAATCGATATTTGAAAATTACGGACAGAAATATGATAATGAGATTTTTACACAAGGAACTCCAGGTGAATGTGATTTTATTGAGAATGAAATCAAATCTGATAAATCATTGAAGATATTAGATGTTGGATGCGGAACCGGGCGACATACAATTGAATTGTCAAAAAGAGGATTTACTGTTACGGGGATTGATTTATCAGAAACACAGCTTCAAAGAGCAAGAGAAAAAGCAGAAAGGGATAATCTCCAAATTAATTTTCTGAAGCAAGATGCAAGAAATTTGTCTTTTAGCAATGAATTTGATCTTGCAATAATGCTTTGTGAGGGTGGATTTCCATTAATGGAAACAGATGAAATGAATTATAAGATTCTGAATAGTGTGACAAAATCGTTGAGAGAGAATGGAAAACTAATTTTCACAACACTAAACGGACTGTTCCCGCTCTATCACTCTGTTGAAGAATTTTGTGCTTCAACATCAGAAGAAGGCAATGCAACCTACCGAAGTAATACTTTTGATTTAATGACATTTCGCGACCATAATGTCACTGAATTTGAAGACGATTCAGGAAATAAAAAGACGCTTGAATGCAACGAAAGGTATTACGTGCCATGTGAAATAACCTGGTTATTAAAATCGCTTGGGTACAGGAAAATTGACATATTTGGGGCGAAACTTGGAGAATTTTCGAGAAATGACAAATTAACTACAGAAGATTTTGAAATGCTGGTTGCAGCTGAAAAATGACCAGTTTATGCTGCCATTTTCAATTCAGCACATTGCCGAACTATCACGAACCTAACTAATTGATCCCCAGTTTAAATGATTTTTTCGTAAAGCAATTAACTGTCTTTTCAGGATGTCATTTTGTGGTTTCTCAAGCATTGGATCTTCAGCAATAATAGTTTCGGCAATATCCCGGGCGTATTGAAGTATTTGTCCGTCCTTTGCCAAATTGCTTATTTTTAAATCGAAAGCAATACCACTCTGCTGAGTTCCTTCAATATCACCAGGACCTCTGAGCTTCATATCGGCTTCGGCAATTTCGAATCCGTCGTTTGTTGCAACCATCGTTTCGATCCGTTTTCGGCTGTCAGCGCCCAGTTTAAAACTACTAAGCAGAATGCAATACGACTGCTCGGCTCCACGTCCAACCCGCCCACGCAACTGGTGAAGCTGCGACAATCCAAATCTCTCGGAGCTTTCAATGATCATAACAGAAGCATTAGGCACATCAACGCCAACCTCTATAACTGTTGTTGCAACAAGAATCTGAGTTTCGCCCCGCTTAAACCGAAGCATCTCCTGATCTTTGACAGCAGGTTTCATTCGGCCATGAACCATCCCTATTTCATATTCAGGCGATGGAAACCGTTTCCTGATATGCTCATAACCTTCTTCCAGATTTTTGAAATCAAGTTTTTCCGATTCAGAAATTAACGGATAAACGATATAAATTTGTCGTCCTTTTGCAATCTCATCACTCATAAAATCAAAGAGCTGGGCTCGCTTGTTCTCAAAATAGTGGACGGTTTTAATTGGTTTTCTTCCTGGAGGCAGTTCATCAATTACCGAAACATCAAGATCGCCATAAACGGTCATTGCTAATGTTCGGGGGATTGGAGTGGCAGTCATTACCAATATATGCGGAGGGATGAAATTTTTTCGCCATAATTTAGCCCTCTGTGTCACTCCAAAACGATGTTGTTCGTCGATAACTACTAATCCCAGCGATTCGAACTGAACAATATCCTCCAGCAAAGCATGCGTTCCAATGAGGAGATGAAGTTTGCCTGTAAGCAAATCATCGTGAATAACAGCTCGGTCCGATTTCTTTGTTGACCCTGTCAACAGCCTGACAGACAATGGCATATCACCCAGGAATTTCTGTATTGACACAAAGTGCTGATTGGCAAGGATTTCAGTCGGAGCCATTATACAGCATTGAAACCCGTTGTCGATAGCAATTAGCATCGACATTAAAGCAACCATAGTTTTGCCGCTGCCTACATCTCCCTGAAGCAACCTGTTCATCTGTCTGCCGGTACACATGTCTTTGCGGATCTCTTTTACGACCCGTTTTTGTGCCCCTGTAAGCTCAAAAGGAAGATGATTAAAAAAAAAATCATTGAAGAAATTACCGACTTTCGCAAAAATATGTCCTTTGAATTTTTTATGACGATCTTCTTTAAGATGAAGCAATTTGAGCTGAATATAGAATAATTCCTCAAATTTTAGCCTATATTCTGCCTTTTGCAGAAGTTGAGGACTCTCCGGAAAATGGATATTGATCAATGCGGATTCCAGACCTGTCATTCCAAGTTTTTGAACGAGCCACGCCGGCATCGATTCAAAAATATGCCCCTTTGCAAGCTGAAGAGCAGCATATTGCAGCTTTAGGATCGCTTTTGAATGCAGAAAATTGGTTTTTAACTTCTCCGAAGTATTATAAAAAGCCTGGATAAAGCCCTCCTGTTTGGTTGATTCCGGGGTTTTTTCATCTAATTCAGGATGAATAATACTAAATTGACCATTGAATTCGGCAGGTTTACCAAAAACAATGTATTCAACACCGGTTTTAACAGTTTGCTTTGCAAATTTTATACCCTGAAACCATATCAGTTCAAGAATTCCAGTACCATCAGTCAGGTATGCAACAAGACGTTGATGGTGACCGATGCCCACAAGTTCCATTCCGGTGATGCGCCCTT
This sequence comes from uncultured Mariniphaga sp., assembly GCA_964355145.1. Classification (GTDB taxonomy): domain Bacteria; phylum Bacteroidota; class Bacteroidia; order Bacteroidales; family Prolixibacteraceae; genus JAAFHB01. Next base: position 15,255 of record CAYHDA010000043.1, on the reverse strand, counting down.
TTACCTGAATATTGGGTAAACTGCTGTTAATCTCACGGATAGTATAGAATTTAGTCCTGTCGACATATTTAAATGGGAAATAATAAATCAAATCGCCAATCGTAAAAACTTTTAGCTCCTGATTTAGTACAATGGACTTGCGCGGCCCGACACCGGCAAGAAATTTTATATCCTGTGATAATATTCCCGACATAAAGCAAACTTACATGAAAAAAACAGCTTTGCAAACTACTCTCCTACCTTTCGTGATTCTTTATTAGTTTTGACGCATCAAATGTTAATGAATGAATTTTCGTACGCAAAGCAGATTAAATTATTTAGTGAAAGCACGTCATCGCGGAGGACATGGTATTCACTCGCCGTTTTTATTTCACCTGATCACTGCAGTTATTGAGGATCGGAGAAGGATTCCTGCCTACAAAATCTTTAAAGATTTAAAAAACAGCGCACTGCGCTTACTGTCCAATCTTTCGGATGAATCCCTAAGCAGAATATATAATGAATTCAATCTCCCCGTATCAAGCCGTCGAAACCTTTATAAAAAAGCAGAATTACCGCTCAGATACGGGAAACTGGTGTTTCGGCTGATCAACTATTTTAAACCTTCCGCAATCAGTAATTATGGCCCGTCATTGGGAGTCAATCTTGCAGTAATAGCCTCTTTGGATGATCAAATACCGATTTATCAGACGACCAAAAATCATGAATATCATTCATTTTATAATGAACTGCTAAAAGATTCTGCATTAACAAATATTTATTACGAAAAAGAGATTTCAGGACCTTTAGTCGATTCAGAATTTATAATAATTAACTATCGTTATCATCCTCTCAACTGTCAGGAAGTTGTAAATCAGATACTGAGTACAAATGGGAAAATTTGCACTCTGATTATCATTGGAATACATGAATCAAAAGAAATGGAACTGATCTGGCAAAAGCTGATTGAGAGCAGGAAGATAAGCGTGTCGCTGGATCTTTTCGAAATTGGGATCGGAATCATCAATAAACGTTTGCAAAAAGAAGATTTTGTTCTTCGTTTTTGATGCAATATTATTCTTCCGTTAACGTACAAGTATGAGTTTTACTCATTTCTATTATATATCTTTACCACCTTAAATTAAAGGCGCATACCATTTTTATTTATTAATATATTGCACTGTATATCAGCCACGTGAAAGCACTTAGCGGTTACAATCAATAATCTGATGCTTTATGAATAAAAAGAGATTAACCATCATTTTGTCCGTTTCAATCGGATTGCTCATCATTATTTTCTTCAGCAGAAGCAAAAAATCTGATGAACAGGAGATTACATGTAAAGTACTAAAGGGAGCTGTCGAGGTTAAAGTCCACACTTCAGGTCAGTTAGAATCCGAAAATTCCGAAAATATTGACTTGCCTGCAGTACTGTCGGGGCAGAATGTACGTGTTTATGAGATTAAAATAACCGATCTTGTGGAAGAAGGAACGGTCGTTGATTCGGGTCAGTATATTGCTACACTCGATCATAAAGTGATTGAAGAGGTTCTGACTGCTGCCAGGCTTGATTTAGAAACTTCCGCAGCAGTAATTGAAGATGCAAAGCTGGATTCAAATCTTAGTCTGAGCAATTACCGGGACTTGATTGTAAACTCTAAATCGGATGTTGAAGAGCGAAAAATTGTATTGGCAGAATCAGTTTATGAATCTCCGTCCGTGATTAAAAAAGCTGAAATGGATGTCGGCAAGGCAAACCGGAAACTGGAACAAGATATCAAAGGTCTTGATATGCGTCAAAGGCAACTACTTTCTCAAATGGAGCGGAGAAATATTGATTTTCGGTTGAAGCAAAAACGGGTTGATGATCTGCTTAAACTTTATGATGCCTTGATTATTAAAGCACCAAAGCCAGGAATGGTGATCTATGCAAGGGACAGATATGGGATTAAAATTCAGATAGGATCAATGTTAACGCCCTGGAATCCGGTTATTGCCAAGTTGCCTGATATGACAAAGATGATTTCCGAGACCTACATTAACGAGATTGATATTTCAAGGATCAAAATAGGTCAGAAGGTCACTTTAAGTATTGACGCATTTCCATCAAAAGTACTGAATGGAGAAGTTATCTCGGTTGCCAACATTGGACAGCCGATGCCCAAAAGCGATTCCAAGGTTTTTGAAGTTAATATCCGTATTCATGGAAGTGATCCTGATTTAAAACCGGCAATGACTACCGGTAATGTAATTCAAACCGGTCTCTATTCCGATAAACTATATGTTCCGTGTGAAGCAGTTTTTGAAACTGATTCGACAAAATATGTGTATGTTAAGGATAAGAAGATCACAAGGAAATTGGTAGATGTTGGCGATGAGAATGAAGATTATATCATTATCAATAAGGGAATTACCGAAGGCGAGGTATTACTGCTGAACGAACCTGAGAAACTGGAAGGAATAGTGACTACGGGTTGGGCAATTTACGAGGAGCAAATTCGCATACTAAAGGAAAAAAAGGAAAATGAAAATAAAAGCCTACTATAACCGCTACTCTTATAATGTAGTAATTGCAATTGAAGCGATTATTGCAAATAAGGTTAAGTCATTGCTAACCGCGTTGGGTATTATTTTTGGCGTAGCTGCAGTGATTAGCATGTTGGCGATCGGAAACGGAGCGGAGCAGGAGATTCTGGAGCAAATCAAGATGGTTGGGGTGAATAATATTATTGTAACTCCAATTTTACAGGCTGATCAGGCGAGTTCAAATGATCCCAAAAGCAGCAGCACAACTGAGGGGAATCAACTTGCCGGAAGCAAAAAGAAATTCTCAAAGGGACTCACGCTGCTGGACGCCGAATCCATAAAATTAATTATTCCAACGGTTGAGGATGTCTGCCCAATCATAACTTTCAATTATACCGCAATTCTGAACGATATCAGCAGCCCTGTCAAACTTGACGGGACTGACAACACCTATTTCAAACTGTTTGACATCAAACTGGAAAGCGGTACTCTCTTTCATGAGCAACATACCAACGATGGATATCCAGTCTGCATTATCGGATACAATGTTAAAAACGTTTTTTTTAATCAGGAAGATCCGGTCGGGAAGCATATCAAATGTGGTCAAAACTGGCTGCAGGTAATAGGAGTGATTGAAAAAAGGAGTTTTGTTGGTTCGGGAGGAGGAACGATGGCCATCAGCAGCACCGACAACAGTATTATTATTCCGGTTAAAACAATGTTGCTTCGGTTTCGTAACAGGTCGCTCATTCGCGGCGATCAGGTAAAACAGGCCGCTTTAACAGCGACCACCACATCTGGGAAAATAGAAGATATCAACCAGTTGGATAAGATCATCATTCGTGTGAAGGAGACGCTCCAACTTACATCCACCGCCAAGGTTGCAGGCAATATGCTGATGCGCAAACACAATGACATCCGCGATTTTGAAGTTAGTATTCCGGAGCTTTTACTTAAACAACAGCAAAAGACCAAAAATATCTTCAACATCGTATTAGGAGCAATAGCCGGAATCTCGCTGATTGTCGGCGGAATTGGTATCATGAATATCATGCTTGCCTCGGTAATGGAACGGATACGCGAAATCGGAACCCGCCAGGCAATCGGGGCATCAAGAAAAGACATTGTTTTTCAATTTTTATCAGAGTCAACACTGATCAGTGTTGCCGGTGGCCTGATTGGGATTATCCTGGGGGTGGTTCTATCGAAAATTATTCAAACCATGTTTGATATAAAAACAATTATCTCGGTGTTCTCCATCTTCGTCTCCTTTGGCGTCTCAGTCTTTATCGGAATAACATTCGGTTATCTCCCTGCTAAAAAAGCTGCAGAAAAAGATCCCGTTGAATCATTAAGGCAATAAATTTCAATTATGACCCGTATATTTATTTTAATCACCTTTCTCTTCTTTTGTAAAGCAGCTACAGCCCAGGAAAATAAAACAAAACTGACGCTTCCTGAGGTGATTGATCTCGCCTCCCGGCAATCTATTGATGCTTTCAAGGAGCAGAACATGTACCTTTCAAGTTATTGGGAATACAAATATTTCAGGGCAGATAAACTCCCTTTATTATCTATGGGAGCTTCACCGTTTTCGTACAATAATTCGATCAGGCAGGATTACGTACCCCAGGATCAAACATGGCAGTACGGACAACAAAAAAACCTCACATCAAGCGCCTCATTGAAACTGAACCAGAGTGTAGGCCTAACAGGAGGTACCTTGTCGGTAAGCTCTGATCTGGGAATGTCAAAAAACTTTTTAGGGGATAAACAAACGCTGTATTCCGCGAATCAGATCAGCATCGGCTACCGTCAAAAACTAAATGGTTACAATGCCATGCGATGGAAGTCGAAGATTGAACCTTTAAAATTTGAAACTGCAAAGAAGAACTTTATTCAATCGAAAGAAGACATAGCAGTGAAAGCTGCCACTAAATTTTTTCAACTGGTGGACGCCCAAATCGAAATAAATATTACGAAAACCAATCTTGCCAATGCCGATACGTTGTATCAAATCGGAAAGGGGCGGTACCAGGTCGGAACCGTTACGCAAGATGAACTGTTAAATTTCGAACTGAATCTGATGAATGCCAGACTTGCCTTAACACGTGCAAATCAAGGACTTGTCAGATCACGCTCAGATCTTAATTCATTCCTGGGCCTGGATAAAAAAACTGCCATCGAGTGCATTATACCCACTACGAACTCTTCCACGCTGCAAATAAATGTTGACAAGGCTATTCAGAAATCGATGAACAATAACCCCGGCATTTTACTTCAAAATCAACGGTTGCTGGAACAGGACAACATCGTTAAATTAACGAAAGCTCAAAACGGATTAAGTGCCGATATAAGCGCGTCAGCCGGTTTGAATCAAAAAGCGTTGCTGATACCGGAAGCTTACCAGAATCCCAATCAGTTTCAAAATATAGCCCTTATCGGATTATCAGTGCCAATTGTGGACTGGGGAAAAAGAAAAGGTCAGCTGCTGATGGCCAAATCCAACAGGGAGGTTGTGGTAAACAGTGTTAAACAGGAAAGGATTGATTTTGAACAATCTGTACTGATGAATGTTATGGAATTTAATCTTCAGTCAGACCAGGTTCTAAACTCCGCCAGGGCAGATACCATAGCCCAGATGGGATTTGATGTTACGATGCGTCGTTTTAAAATAGGGAAGCTCGATGTTACTAAACTAAATCTGGCCCGGAACGATCTCGAAAACGCCAGAAGGGCCTTTATCTTTTCCCTTCGCAAATACTGGGTTTCTTATTATCAAATCAGACAACTCACCCTATACGATTTTGAAAAGGAGACTGATTTAACTGCAGATTTTGATAAAATATTAAACCAATGAAACGCATTTTCATTCAGCATAAAAAATTAGTGATAATCGGTTCCGGAGTTGCGGTTCTTTTTCTCGCCGGAGTCTATTTTTTAGGTATCAAACCTCCTTCGAATATTTACAGGGTAAAAAGAGAAAACTTTGAGGCTCTGATTACCTGCAAGGGAGAGATACAAAGCGAAAAGGCAGTATTGATCACAGTTCCGGATATTTTTGGAGACAGAACATTAGAGCTTTATGACAGCCAGGTCAAAGATCTTATTCCTGAAGGATCGATCGTAAAAAAAGGAGACTTTGTCGGACTGCTTGATCAGGGAAAAATAAAGCAAATCAAAGAGGCCAATGAAGTTGCACTTAAAAAGGCGCTGTTCGAACTTAATGATTCAAAAATTGACAGTGCAGTCGAACTGGTTGCCTTTCGGTCGGCTATTGAGACATTTAGCTATGATGTTGAATACATAAAAGTAGAGCTTGAACAGTCTGTCTATGAGTCACCTGCCTACCAGCGCAAAGCACAGATGGCTTATGACAGGGCAGAAAGACAACTGAATGAGAAAAAGCGCTCCTACCTTCTGACGCAAAAAGCATTAAGAATCCATGTTTCAAGAGATGAAAATTATGTAGAAAGACTGACCGAAAAAGACCGGAAATATGAGATTGCTTTAGAGGCTGCAAGAATTACAGCACCTCAGAATGGAATGTTGATCTACGGCCGAACATTTGGCAGAGGAGGAAGCCGAAAACTCTCGATAGGTTCCTATGTGAGCATGCAAAGCCCCACAATCGCCACCTTACCGGATTTGTCTGCTTTAGTTTCTGAGACATACGTTGAAGAGATCTATATCTCTAAAATAAAGGTAGGAGACAGTGCCCGGATTTACATCGACGCCTTAAAAAATCAGGAGAAGATTGGTGCAATTTCCAATATATCGAATGTAGGACAAGAGATGACAGGCTTTGATTCAAAGGTGTTTAAGGTAAATATTCGAATTAAAACTGACAATAACAAGATCAAGCCGGCAATGACTACTAACAATGACATTATCATCTCAAGAGAGAAAAATGTTCTTGTAATTCCACGTTCGGCACTTTTTTCTGAAAATGGAAAACAGTATGTTTATGTCAGGGATTCCGGAAAAAACCACCTGCGTAATGTTGAATGCGGAGGCCAAAGTGACAAATTTGTAGTTATTAAGAGCGGGCTTAATGAAGGGGATAAAATTTTGTTGACGAAACCCGTAAATATTGATAGCTAAACTTACTCTTCTGTCTTGATTTACTGCGATTTTCAGAATCATTTTATGTACGTTTGTAATTGAAAAAACAAAAAAATGGAAAAATTAATCATACTGAAGGACATTGTCAAAAACTATCTGGTGGGAACACAGGCTGTTTTGGCATTGCGCTCGGTGTCGCTTGATATTTACAAGGGAGAATATGTGGCAATTATGGGTGCTTCCGGTTCCGGAAAGTCAACACTGATGAATATTATCGGATGTCTTGATACTCCCACCTCAGGAAATTACAGGCTTAATGATAAAGATGTAAGTATGCTGGATGATGACCGGCTGGCCGAAATAAGAAATACTGAGATTGGTTTTGTATTTCAGACATTCAACCTCCTGCCCCGCTATTCAGCTCTTGAAAATGTGATGCTTCCTTTGATTTATGCAGGAATCGGCAAATTAAAAAGGCTGGAGCTCGCTACCGAAAAATTAACCAGCGTTGGGTTAAGCGACAGAATGGAGCATAAGCCAAATGAGCTATCCGGAGGTCAGCGTCAGCGTGTTGCTGTAGCACGTGCGTTAGTCAATACTCCTTCAATTCTTTTGGCCGATGAGCCGACAGGTAATCTGGATTCAAAAACTTCAGAAGAAATCATGAAACTTTTTGCAGCAATCCATGCCCTGGGAAACACAATTATTCTGGTTACTCACGAAGAGGAAATTGCAATGCATGCGCATCGGATTATTAAGTTGAAAGACGGACAGATTGAAACAGATCATAAAAACGAGAATCCGATATATTAATCAATAAATTCTAAAATAATGCGCGTTTATACCCGAACTGGCGATGATGGCACTACCGGATTGATAGGAGGCACACGTGTAAAAAAATATGATTTAAGGCTCGAAGCTTACGGAACTGTTGATGAATTGAATTCCTGGATCGGGCTGATTCGCTCGCAAGAAATTAAGGTTGAAGATATTGAGGACTTAATCGAAATCCAGAACAAATTATTTGTGATCGGAGCCCGCCTGGCAACCGAAACTGCAAAATTAGACCAATCTATTAAATTAAATTGTTGCGACAGCGATATTTTGCACCTTGAAAAAAGGATGGATCAGATACTGGATAAGTTGCCTCAATTGAATAATTTTTTGCTTCCGGGCGGGAGTAATGCGGTTTCGTATTGTCATATTGCCCGAACGGTATGCAGACGGGCAGAACGAAGAGTATATCAGCTCTCTTCTGAATTTCCCATGCCAGCCGAATTACTTAAATATCTTAACCGGTTGTCGGATTACCTTTATGTATTGTCCCGAAAAGTGGCTTCAGATACCGGTATTGAAGAAATTCCATGGAAATCATAAAAAAAGTCAGTTTGGACTTTTTTTTATTAAAAATAAGTGTTAAAATCGCAACCTAAGAAAAAAATAAACATTCTTAAAAAAATAATATGTATTGGACATTAGAATTGGCTTCAAAACTCGAAGATGCGCCATGGCCTGCAACGAAAGATGAGTTAATCGATTTTGCCATTCGATCAGGTGCGCCGCTTGAAGTAATTGAGAATTTACAGGAAATGGAAGATGAAGGCGAAATTTACGAATCCATAGAGGATATCTGGCCTGATTATCCGAGCAAGGATGATTTCTTTTTTAACGAAGATGAATATTAAAATTCAGGAAAAAATTAATAATTACAGATAAATCTTATCTGCTCCTGACCTCCTCCTCCCTCCATTTCAGCGTGCTCTGACTACTTTACAGATGCAGGTTTCTTTACGGAATCTGCATTTTTTTTGCGCTTATCGTCGATTGGGTAAAGATCCTGCGGACTGACTGGTCTTTCATCCGACCTCCATCGAAATCCGGACAACTGGATATCTTCCGGTTTAAGCTCTTTAATGGGGATGGTCTTCCCTTCCGGCTTGGGGTAAAACCGGATGCTGTCAATATTATTGTCGGTAAGATGAAGCTTGATTTTACTGCTTAGCAAACGATTCATTCCTGAATACCGGTCTTTGTCCTTTAAATAATACAGCGTTTGCGCATTCCCGTTAACATCTGCTACCCGAAGTTTATTATCAAAAATCTGTCCAACAATACTCTTTCCCGAAATCTGATTAAATTTCACCGAATCTTCAGACAGTACCATAAAAGCATTATCATCCAAATGTGCAATATCCGGATCCGGATTTTTTGAAACAAACTTAATTTTATCAGCAGTCATCTGGTTTTTTTCAGACCAAAGAACAGGATCATAAAACATTAGCAACGTTGAATCTTTCATTTGGTATCCGAGGGAATCACATTGCCCCTGCAAATCCGGCTTATGGAACCTGACTTTTCTGAAAGCATAAAAATATTTATCGTCTTTTCGCCTAAGGTCGGTAGTATCCGGCCTGGTTAGCAGTGTATCCGCATGCATATACATGGTATCTTTCTTTCCATATTGAATAAACATGGCTGAATCGGTAACGAAAGCTATTTTAGTATTCTCATTGTAAACGCCCTTTTTCCCTTTGATAACAACTTTATTTGTGGTATCTGAAAGAGTCACACGATGTTTTCCCCTGCCATTGCCCGTGGCCCGGTCGTAAAATAAAGTATCTGCCTCGAGTACCTGAGACTTATTGGTGATCTTTGATGCCTTATAAAGTTCGGCGAGATTCTTTTTTGTATCATACCATCCCATTTCAGAGTAAAGCACACCATCTTTTTTAGTGCCGGTTATCGTTGTTGGTCCTACAATAAAAGCACGTTCAGTCTGACTGTTATATTTAAGTGTATCGGCCTTTAAAACAAAGTCTTTATTTGTTAAAACCACAGAGTCTTTGAATAAAAACAAGTTATCTCCGGAATAATACCTGCCAACAACACTCGTTAACACGTTGGTTGTATCAACAATTTTTCCTCCTGAATTATAATAACCAATATTTGAGTTAAGGTCAAAATCTAAAGCCTGAGTTGTAAGTGTGATGGATTTGTCGATGAGTTTCACATTTCTGGCGAATCGTGCCAGCCTTGAATCACCATTATAAAACATTTTGTCGCCATAAAGGTGTAATGTGTCACCTTGAATGATATGGACGTGTCCAAAGGCATCAAACCGATTGCTATCGTTATATGAATAGGCGCTGTCGCAAAACATAAGCGCTTCGTTGTGCCTGAAACGTACATTTCCGATCAGACGCTGGGCATTTTTAACTATTGAAGCGTCATAAGTATATAAATCCGCATTTTCAATATCAACACGTTTCTTCTTTTTAATTTCCTGAGGTTGAATCGCTTGTATAAAAAGCGAAACAACCGCCAGAAGAAGGAACAATGGGAAAATAGCAGTTTTCTGTCGGTTGATCATAGGAACTCATAATAAATATTCAAGCGAACTCAAAAATTTACTTTTTCCAGGATTTCAATTTAAAATTACAGTTTGCGTAAGAATCATCAACGTGAATATATGTTTTTGACTGCTGCTTGGCGATCCATTTCCTGTAATTGTCATCCTTTTTCTTGGCCATAAACATCTCGCTGAGTTTCTGATAGTCTTCCTGTAGATTGGCTTTATGAGTTTTGGTTTTATTATTCAACTTTACAATCTTATAGACTTGTCTTTGCTTGTCATCAATTGTCAAAAAGGGACGTGATGTTTCGCCGATGTTCATTGTCGTGATTACTTTACTCACATCGGGATCCAGCTCTGCAACTTCAAATTTCGAAGAACCATTGCTCTGAGATGTTACTAAACCTCCATTATTTCGGGTGTTTTTATCTGATGAATAAAGATAACAGGCCTGTTCCCATGACATTTTGCCTCCACGGACAAAATCAGCGATGCTGTCTATTCTGTTTTTCGCATTTGTAAGCTCCTTCGGATCAATCTTAGCGCGAATAAGAATATGGCGACATTTTATTTTCTCCCCTTTACGATCAATTAATTGGATAATGTGATAACCAAATTCACTCCTTACTACTTTCGAAACCTGGTTGGGTTTAAGATTAAAAGCTTCGGTCGCGAAAGCCTGGTCAAGCATCGCTCTTCCTACGTAATCCATTTCTCCGCCATTTCTGGCTGACCCTGGATCCTCGGAATACATGATTGCAAGCGTAGCAAAATTGTCGCCGTTTTCAACTCGTTTTTTAAAGTCGCGCAACTTGGCTTTCACCTCCAGATCTTCCTTTTCCGTAATAACGGGAAGCATGGTAATCTGGGCATATTCGAGCTGTGAACCTATTTCAGGAATATCTTTGGCAGGTAACTGCCTGAAATATTGTCTTACTTCTGACGGAGTTACTGTTACTTTTTCCATGATTTTATTCTGCATCTGTTCAGTTTTAAGCTGTTCCTTGATGCTTTCACTCATTTCGGCCTTAAGTTGCACAATCGACTTGCTAAAGTATTTCTCAACCTCCTTCTCTGAACCAATATTTTCAATGAAATAATTCATCCGGCGGTCCATCTGCTGATTGATCTGATTGTCACCTACAACAATCAATGTGTCGAGATCTGCTTCGGCAAGCAACAATTTCTGTTCAAGCAACTGCTCAAGTATTTCGCATTTCGCATCACCTTGAGAAGTTACTCCCTGAGCTTGCTGCTGAATGGCCTGAGTTTCAATATCCGATTTGAGAATCGGATTGCTTCCGACAACTGCAACAATTTGATCAATAACTTTATCCTGAGCATTTAAGGTCGTTTGACCCAAAATGATTGTCCCAAATATGAGGACACTTTTAATTCCGTTTTTAAGCATTTTTTATATCTTAATATCAGTCTGTAATTCTAAATTGATTGGCACTTATTCCTTTTTGATAAATATTTTTTTGAAGTTCCTCTATGAACTCCATCTTTCTGTTGTTAAGGATCAAATTCGTGATCCTGTCTTTAACAAATTCAAAAGGAGCTTTATCGCCGGCAAGCAGATAATCTTTAATTACCGCAAGATAGTATTTGTTATCATCAGATGATTCAATCAAACTATTCTTCTTCAAAGTTGATTCCGGACTAGCAAAACTAACAGGCATTCGCGATCTTATCTGAGTAAAATCAATCCACTGCTCATTAAAATAGTCAAACTTCGTGGCATACTGGAAACCAAATTTTTCAAGTTCAGTTCGCGATCTGTCGTCTGAAGCATTCATCCACTTCTTAAGTTGATCTGGTTTGGCTAAATTTTTAGGCACTTCTATATAAATAGCCTTCACAATATTCTGATCAAGTATGAACTTTTCAGGATGCAGATTATAAAACTGACGAATGCCATCCTCGGTAATTACAGTGTCAAGCTTTTGACTAACCAGTTGTTGCTGATATCTGTGTATGATAAGTGAAGTTCGGTATTCATCTAATTCACGTTGCACATCTTTCTGATCATCGGCAAGGTTTTCCTCAGCTGTCATCAGCATCAATTCTTGTTTAACCCAACGCTGAATGTAATCTTTAGCCTGATTCACACTGTCGGACTTAGTAATCCCTCGCGGAAAAGCCGATGCAAGCTCTTTGCGGAATAGCGTCTTATTTCCAACCTTAGCAACAACAACATCAGCAGAAGATGACCTGGGAAAATAGGAGCATCCAGATAACACACTCAATACAAGCACAATAAAATAAAAATCTCTTCTCATTTAAAGTTAAATCGTTTTCTCCGCCAATATTTAATCCTAAAACCATCCATTTCCAAGACGCGAATTGATGGCATATGGTTGTAACAGGGGGCAAATTTACCTTAAATTCCTGAGAAAAAGATCAACCCCATTATTAAATCAGAATTATCCGCTGCTCCTGTTTTTTCATTCACGCGAATAATTAGGTGATTCGCTTGTAATTGTGACATCGTGCGGATGACCCTCTGCGATACCCGCATTGGTAATCCGTACAAATTTTGCTTCATGCAATTTTTCTATGTTATGTGCACCACAATAACCCATACCCGCCCTTAATCCTCCAACTAATTGATATACTACTTCATACAACGTTCCTTTATATGGAACACGTCCTGAAATTCCCTCAGGAACAAATTTTCTGATGTCATCTTCAATATCCTGAAAATATCGGTCACCTGAACCTTGATGCATCGCTTCAGTTGAACCCATTCCCCGGTAGGATTTAAATTTACGACCCTGAAAAATAATCGTTTCACCAGGCGATTCTTCAACGCCGGCGAAAAGAGAACCAGCCATGACGCTTTGAGCGCCGGCCGCCAAAGCTTTGACAATATCGCCTGAATATCGCAATCCTCCGTCTGCAATAACAGGCACACCACTATTTCTAAGCGCTTTAGCTACATTATAAATAGCCGATAATTGGGGTATTCCTACTCCGGCAATAATCCGCGTTGTACAAATTGAACCCGGACCTATTCCAACTTTTACAGCATCGGCACCTGCAAATACAAGTTCGGATGCTGCTTCAGCGGTTGCAATATTTCCAACAATAATATCTTTATCCGGATATTTATTTTTAACCATTCTAACCATTTCGAGTACCCCTTTTGTATGGCCGTGAGCAGTGTCAATAACAATTGCATCTACCTGAGCCAGAATTAAAGCATCAATCCGTTCAAATGCATCCTTTGTAATTCCGACTGCTGCGGCCACTCTTAAACGACCTTTTTCATCTTTACATGCCAGAGGTTTATCTTTAGCTTTGGTGATATCTTTGTAGGTGACCAAACCCACCAGTTTATTGTTATTATCCACAACCGGCAACTTTTCAATTTTATAATTCTTGAAAATCTCTGTAGCTTTTTCCAGATTAGTGCTTATATCAGTTGTGATCAGATTCCTGGAAGTCATCACTTCAGAAATTGGTCTGGCAAGATTTCTTTCAAAACGAAGATCACGGTTGGTAACAATACCAACAAGATGACGCTCACCGTCAATTACAGGTATTCCCCCAATTTTGTAAATCTCCATCAGTTTTAAAGCATCGGCAACAACTTTCTCTTTCGAAATAGTGATGGGATCGATAATCATGCCGGTTTCAGCCCTTTTTACGATTGTGACCTGCTTTGCCTGCTCTTCAACCGACATATTCTTATGAATGACGCCAATGCCACCTTCACGGGCCATGGCAATCGCCATTTTCGATTCAGTTACAGTATCCATTGCGGCTGAAACAACAGGAGTGTTTAGCCGTATATTCCGCGAAAACATCGACGAAAGGTTTACATCTCTGGGAAGCACGTTCGAATAGGCGGGTATCAACAACACATCATCAAAAGTAAGTCCTTCGATGACAACTTTATCTGAAATAAATGACATGGTATGAAAATTTTGAATGAGACTATATACAACAATATTACGAAATATATTTGCTTAAAAAAATTGCGGATTTAGAATAACTTTACGGTGCCTATTTTTAATACCTGAAAGCAAAGGGCATACCATGGATAGAATCCACGAAATATTGAAACAATACTGGGGATTCGATGAATTTCGTCCGTTACAGGAAGAAATTATCCGTTCGGTTGCCAATCAAAAAGACACACTTGGCCTGATGCCGACAGGCGGGGGTAAATCAATTACTTTTCAAGTATATTCGTTGTCCGCAGAAGGGATTTGTCTGGTGGTAACTCCTTTAATCGCGTTGATTAAAGATCAGGTCGAGAATCTGAGATCAAAAAATATTAAAGTACTGGCGATTTACTCCGGAATGACAACCCGGGAGATCGATATCGCATTAAACAATGCCATATACGGCGATTATAAGTTCTTGTATATCTCGCCTGAGCGTATCGGATCTGAGAAGTTCAGGGAGTGTTTAACCAGAATGAAAATCAACCTGATCACTGTGGACGAAGCGCACTGCATCTCACAATGGGGTTACGATTTCCGGCCTTCCTATCTTACCATTTCAGATCTTAGAAAAGTCTTTCCGGAAATTCCAATTCTGGCTTTGACTGCCACAGCCACTCAAAAAGTTGTCGATGATATTCAGGAAAAATTATTGTTCAGGGAGAAAAATGTACTGCAAAAAAGTTTTCGGCGTGAGAACTTAATTTATATGGTGCGTGACAAAGAGGATAAGATGGGGTACCTTGCCGACACCATCAAAAAAGCAAAAGGTACCGGTATTGTCTATGTCCGAAGTCGCAAAAAAGCGCGTGAAATATCCCAGCTTCTTCAAAAACAAAATATTAAATCGGACTACTACCATGCAGGTCTTGCACCGGATGTAAGGAGTCAAAAGCAAGATAAATGGATGAGCGGTGAATCGCGGGTTATTGTCGCTACCAATGCTTTTGGGATGGGTATCGATAAGCCGGATGTCAGATTCGTGATACACATCGATCTCCCCGATTCGCTTGAAGCCTATTTTCAGGAGGCTGGCCGGGGAGGCCGCGATGGGAAAAAATCAGTTGCCGTGCTTCTTTACAATAACTCTGACAAGCGCAGACTGCATAAAATGGTAACCGACAGCTTTCCTCCGCTGGAGGTCATTCGGGCTGTTTATGATGCTATTTCTAATTATCTTATGATTGCGACCGGGGGTGGCAAAGGAAGAATTTTCAGCTTTATGATCGAGGATTTTTCCAAAAGATTTGAATTTCCAATCAATTCAGTTTATCATAGTTTGAAACTTTTGGAGCGGCAGGGTTACATTTCGTATATTGAAAACGTTGACAATTATTCACGTATTTTTTTCACTGTCAGACGAGATGACTTGTACAGAAT
>CAYHDA010000042.1:0-19782 GCA_964355145.1 uncultured Mariniphaga sp. | reverse complement strand
TCATATGAAGCGATTCCTGAAGACGATAGTCCAATGATGCAATTCCCCGCCTTAATATGGTCAGCTGAGATTACGTCCGATCTTTTCATCCGGCAGGTTACAGTTGAATCGACGATTATCGTTCGGACAAGGTCTCCTACATCAGCAGTCTCGCCGCCGGTGGCCCAAATATTAATTCCTAAATCTCTTAATCCGGCACATAACTCCTCTGTTCCGGCAATTATCGCAGTGATTACTTCGCCAGGAATATTGTTTTTATTTCTTCCGATGGTAGAGGATAGGAGAATATTGTCAACTGCCCCAACGCAGAGTAAATCATCAAGGTTCATCACAATTGCATCCTGAGCAATCCCCTTCCAGACGGATAAATCACCTGTTTCTTTCCAGTAAAGATATGCAAGTGCTGATTTTGTTCCTGCTCCGTCTGCATGCATTATATTGCAATATTCGGGATCCCCTCCCAGATAATCAGGTACGACTTTACAAAAAGCCTTGGGAAAAAGCCCTTTGTCAATGTTCTTAATGGCATTGTGGACATCCTCTTTCGAAGCTGAAACACCTCTGAGGTTATATCTGTTATCGGAGTCCATATTGATAATCAATAGTTTGCAAGAATTCTAAAACCTATCCGGCTATCCGGTTCAGGTGGCGCAAAACTAATATTTTTTCCTGACTTATTTTTCAAACTTCTCGTGGTAATCAGAAGATAAAACCCTGAATTCTGTTCTTCTGTTGATTTGATGGCAGATTTCCTTCTGCTTTTCATCTGCAAGTGATTCAATAAAACTACAAGTGAGCTCTCTTCCTTGTTTCAGGAAAGGGTATTCTTTGGCAATTTTCTTTGTAACTGTTTTCGGAGCAGTTTCGCCGTAACCCTTGGCAACCAGTCTGCCCGATTGTATCCCTTTTGCAATTAAATAGGTGACTACTGACTGTGCCCTCTTTTGTGAAATTTCAGAATTGGTTTTATCATCGCCGCGGCAATCGGAATGAGCCATTAATTCAATGACCGTTGTTGGATTAAGTACCAGAAGAGCAGACAAACTATCAAGTGCTGCCACAGATTCAGGTAACAAATCCCATTTTCCAAAGGCATAATAAATATTATCAACACTGATCGGAGCATCAGCCGGTGTGAGTTCCATTCTCATCTGAAACTGTTTGCCCTCTTCAATTCCAATAGTTGAAACCATCATTTTTGCATTCAGGAAGCCTTTTTTAAAGGAAGCAACAATATATTCCACCTCAGGTTTGAGTTTGAATTTAAATTTGCCGTTTTCGGCATTTAATTTCAGCATTGTTCCATCTGTTCCAATCAGTCTGACAGCTGCATCGTTTATCCTTGCCCCGTTCTCTTTATTGAATATATTGCCTTCAATTTCATAGATTTTGGGTGGAAGTAAAAAGCTGAAAATATCATCTTTCCGGCTTCCTTCCCGGTTACTGCTGAATAGCCCCCGCTCTTCGCCCGGATAGAATGAGATAGCAAAATCGTCACCTGTTGAGTTGACGGGTGAATTCATATTCTCGACAACCCATTTTCCGTTTTCACCTTTTTTTGCCATAAAAATATCCAGTCCTCCCATCCCGACATGTGCATTTGACGAGAAATACAGCGAGCCGTTTTCGCGGATATAAGGAAACATTTCGTCACCGCCAGTATTGATTCCGGAACCTGCATTAACAGGAATATCCCACGACTCGCCCTTTTTCTTTGTCGTGTACCAGATATCTTTTCCTCCATATCCGCCAGGACGATCAGAGACAAAGTACAGAGAATTGCCGTCTGCAGAAACAGAAGCGTGAGCAGCCATAAGCGAATCTTTACCGATCTTCAATTTTACAGGATCCCCCCATAATCCGGACAGCTGCGTTGTTGAAAAAATTTCTGCTCCTTTCTCTTCTGTCTTATCATAACGGCAACGGGTAAAGTACATGGTATTACCGGAAGTACTGAATGAGGCGGCTCCTTCTTCATCAAAAGTGTCGATGATCTTAAGTTCGTCGATAAGCTGAGGCTTATCCCACCGGTTTTTCTGCAGATTGTAACTGCTTCTGAAAATATCGGCATTGTATTCTCCGGTTATTGCACTTTTCTTTTTTCCTGTAGATCCTTTTCTGGAGGATGTAAAGAAAATCTCATTATCGTGCACTCCGGCATAAGCAGCGGCAAAATCATTCGAAACAGAATTAAGATCTTTAAGATTCTCAACCTTATACCGGGTAGGTTTTTTCAGCCATTCTTTTGTTTTCTGAGATGATTCAATGCCGTTAAGCGCCATTGGATCATCTGGTACAGAATCGAGATATACTTTATAATTTGTTATTGCCTCATCATATTTGCCATTAGCGCGGAGTACTTCGGCATAATGCAGCCATGTTGTTGTTCCACCCGTATTGCGAATGAGCGAACTTTTGTAATAACCTTCTGCTGACCGGTATTGTCCGATGCGGTAGTAAGCTTCGGCGATTTTAAACTGGATCGCAGCTTTTTGCTGCCGGTCTTTTGTCTTTCGGTACACGTTTCGAAGCGAAACGATACTCTTTGTGTACTCTCCAATCTCAAATGAAGTCATAGCAGTATGAAAACGCTTGTTGACAGTACATGAAAAAAAGAGTACTATTAATGGCAAAAGACTGAAATAGCGCAGTTTAAGGTAACCCATATCCAGAGATCAAATTATTTATATTGTCGGGTATTGACAAATGTTAATGACAAAGATAAACCTAATAACAGATTATTATTGAACCACGTCATTAATTTTGACGCTATATGACCGAAAGATTGTAACTTTGTCGCTTTTAAAAGATATTATTATGATACAAGCTGAAATTCATACCGTAAAAGGAGTAATGAAGGTTAATTTCTTCGAAAACGACGCGCCGTTAGCAGTGGCAAATTTTGTAGACTTATCCAAAAAAGGTTTCTACGACGGACTTACCTTTCATCGGGTAATTCCGAACTTTGTGATTCAGGGTGGATGCCCAAAGGGAACTGGTGTCGGAGATCCGGGATATACTATTAAATGCGAATTGGACGGAGACAATCAATACCACGACCGTGGAGTATTGTCAATGGCACATGCAGGAAAAGACACTGGCGGATCGCAGTTTTTCGTCTGTCACAGCCGTGCAAACACGAGTCACCTCGATCGTAAGCATACCTGCTTTGGTAAAGTTTACGAAGGATTGGATGTTATTGATGCAATTCGTCAGGGTGACAAAATCGACAAAATCATTATTATCGAGTCTTAAACATTCCTCAGGAAAGATTAGACTGGCATTTAAAACGTCGCAGAAGCAGCTTCCGCGACGTTTTTTTGTATTAATAAACCTCAAAGGTTTTCAAAATCTTTGAGGTTTTATTGAAAAATATTGATTTTATTTGTAATACAGTATCGATTAAGGAAATGAATTATGCGATAGCCATTCGGAAAGACGTTTATATTTAGAAACTGCTTGTAATTTAAAATTCAGAACATCATTATTCACTGATTATTATTTACTTCGACACATGAATTCCAGAGAGAACCTGAAAAAAACATTGAATCATCAACAACCAGATCATTTAGTCCTGGATTTTGGCGGAACAGCAGTGACAGGAATACACTGTTTATCAGTTAAAAATCTTCGCAATTATTACGGACTTGTGGATCGACCCGTTAAAGTTGTAGAACCTTTTCAAATGTTGGGAGAAGTTGATGAGGAGCTTGCCGGGATGATGGGTATTGATGTGATAGGTGCATATGGAAGAGATAATATATTTGGATTTGCCAATAATGAGTGCGATTGGAAACCATTTACATCCAATTGGGGTCAGGAATTACTGGTTCCGGCTGACTTTAATTATAAAAAGGCGGATGATGGCAGCTTGCTCATCTATCCTGCCGGAGATACGACGGTTCCTCCAGGTGCCAGGATGCCGGAAACAGGCTATTTCTTTGATGCAATAATCAGACAGGAACCCATTGATGATGATGCACTTGATCCAGGCAATAACCTTGAAGAGTTTGGAAAAATAAGCGACAATTCCCTTGATTATTGGGAAAGGACTGTCAAGCAGTTGTCAGCATCCGGAAAAGGGATTATTGCAAGTCTGGGTGGTACTGCTTTGGGCGATATTGCACTTGTTCCGGGAATGCAGCTGAGAAATCCAAGGGGAATCCGCGATGTAGCCGAATGGTATATGAGCACTGTTATGCGGCCCGATTATATCCATGCCATCTTTGAGAAACAGACAGAAATTGCTATCGAAAATTTTGCAAAAATATTCAAAAGAATTGGTAATCAAATTGATGCTGTTTTTATTTGCGGAACAGATTTTGGAACACAAGACTCTACCTTTTGCTCTCCGGATCAGTTTATGGAATTGTATTCGCCTTATTATAAGCAAATTAATGATTGGATGCATAAAAATACAGAATGGAAAAGTTTTAAACATTCCTGTGGTGCAGTAGAATCATTTATGCCTTTGTTTATTGACGCCGGTTTTGATATTATCAATCCGGTTCAGATCAACGCCAAAGGGATGGATCCACGTCATTTGAAAAATACATATGGCAAAGACCTGGTATTCTGGGGTGGAGGTGTGGATACCCAGAAAATGCTCTCATTTGGTACACCTGCTGAGGTGAAAAGGCAGGTGCTTGATAATTGCGAAATTTTCGCCAAAGACGGAGGTTTTGTTTTTAATACGGTTCATAATATTCAAGCCAACGTTCCTGTCGAAAATCTTGCTGCAATGCTGGATGCGATAAAGGATTTTAATGCCTGATCAAAGTGAAATCCGAAGATGTTTATTGTGGTCAATATGTAATTTTAGCCTCGTAAAATGAGAACTTTAAAGTTATTGATATGGTTTATTTTGATGGCTTCTTTTGTCCAGGCCAGAGAATATCATGTGTCGGTAACCGGAAGTGACAAACATAAAGGATTCGCTTCAAAACCTTTTAGAACAATCAATTATGCTGCTCAATTGGCAAAGCCAGGTGATGTAATCACCGTTCATGCCGGAACTTATCGTGAACGGATCAATCCACTCAGGGGCGGTGAATCGGAGTCTAAATATATCGTTTATCGTACAGTTAAGGGTGAGACGGTGGAAATAAAAGGTTCTGAAATCATCAAAAATTGGGTAAAGGTTAAGAATGAAACATGGAAAGCAGAAATTCCAAATGCATTCTTTGGCAGTTTCAATCCTTACAAAGACCTCATCCATGGCGATTGGTTTGATCCTATCGGCCGGCAGCATCACTCGGGTTCAGTTTACCTCAACGGCGAATGGTTGTCTGAGGCTGCCAGACTGGACGATGTTCTGAAACCGGCCTCTTCTGCAACACTTTGGTTTTCTCAGGTCGACAATGTAAATACTACAATTTGGGCGCAATTCAACGGGGTAAATCCAAATGAACAGCTGGTGGAGATCAATGTGCGTCAAACGGTGTTTTATCCTGAAAATCCGGGCAAGAATTATATTAAAGTGCAAGGTTTCACAATGCGTCAGGCAGCCACCCCATGGGCACCTCCAACTGCTGAACAAATTGGACTGATCGGTACAAACTGGAGTAAGGGCTGGATCATTGAAAACAATATTATTTCCCACTCCAGGTGTGTAGGAATAACACTTGGAAAGTATGGTGATGAATATGACAATCAATCTGCCAATTCTGCCATGGGATATGTTAAAACTATCGAGCGTGCCCTTCGGAACGGCTGGCATAAGGAGACAATTGGTCACCATATTGTTCGAAATAATACTATCTCCTGCTGCGAACAGGCAGGAATAGTTGGAAGTCTGGGTGCCATATTTAGCCGGATTACAGGCAATACTATCCATGATATTCATGTTCAGCGTGTGTTTTCAGGGGCTGAGCGAGCCGGTATTAAGATTCATGGAGCCATAGATGTTGAGATTAGCAATAATCATATTTATAAGGCCTTTAGGGGGATATGGCTCGATTGGATGGCGCAGGGGACACGGGTATCAGGAAACCTTCTGAACGATAATTCTGCAGAAGATTTGTTCGTTGAAGTGAACCATGGTCCTTTCCTGATAGATAACAACATTTTTCTTTCGCCCGTTTCACTGAACAATCGTTCACAAGGTGGTGCCTATGTGCATAATCTGTTCGCCGGAGCAATGAATATAGTCACCCTCGACCGCCGGCTAACCCCTTTCCATCAAGCCCATTCCACCGAAATCGCCGGAATGCATGAT
Source organism: uncultured Mariniphaga sp. (assembly GCA_964355145.1). Classification (GTDB taxonomy): domain Bacteria; phylum Bacteroidota; class Bacteroidia; order Bacteroidales; family Prolixibacteraceae; genus JAAFHB01. The sequence continues at coordinate 13,565 of CAYHDA010000042.1, read as the reverse complement.
AATCCGGTTGGTGATGACCGCTATTACAACAATCTGTTTGTTGAACGCGGGGATCTCCGGAACTATGATGTTGCTAAATCACCGGTTTGGATGAAGGGTAACGTCTTTATGAAAGGTGCCAGACCATCAAAATATGAAACTGCGCCAATTCTTAAACCGGAGATGGATCCCCGGCTTAGGCTGGCAATGAAAACGGATGGCATATACCTGGAAATCACTGTTGATAAAATCTGGAGTCTCGGACAACCACGCCAATTGGTGACCACGGAACTTCTGGGGAGAGCCAGAATACCGAATGAAGCGTATGAGTATCCAAATGGCACACCGTTGAAAATAAATGCGGATTACTTTGGAAAACTCCGGTCAGCTGTTTCGCCCTCTGCAGGACCATTTGAAGGTCTTAAACAGGGTGAACAAGTATTAAAAGTTTGGTAAATATTTTATGCATCTTTGCGTTAAACATATAAAATTGGAATAAAATTCTAAATACAATTTATGATAAAATTGAATACACGTGTAAAAATTTGTGCTGTTGCGATGTTTGCGATAGTTATTGTTTCAGGATGTAAGAAGGCGGCAGACACGAATACACCTGAAAAAGAAGCTTTAGCAATAGCAAATTGGCTTGATGCAATGGTGAAAAATAAAAGTAATATTGATACAACTTCTACAGGTTTGTTTTATATTGTCGATAAGGCAGGAACGGGAGCAACCGTTAAAACAGGGGATGCCCTGACTGTGCAGTATACCGGAAAGTTTCTGGATGGAAAGGTTTTTGATTCTTCAGCCAGTTTCAGCTATGTACATAAAGCTGCCGGTCAAAGAATGATTCAAGGTTGGGAAGAAGGAATTGAAGTTATGAAAAAAGGCGAAAGTGCTGTTTTTCTCATTCCTTCAGCCAAAGCTTATGGCACTGATGGAAATTCGGTAATTCCTCCTTATACACCTTTAATATTTGAGATCGGAGTCATTGATATTAAATAAGAAATTATGGACAGAAGAACTTTTCTCAGGATATTTCTCATTTTTAACTTGGTTTTGCTGGCCTTACCAGTGTTGGCGAGGAAAAAGGTGACTAATGTTTTTTATGTCCAGAACACGCTTTCAGGATTTAAGAATGCGCCACAAAATGCCTTGGGGAAAGCGAAACTATTGAAGGCGACAGGTTATGACGGATTGGAGGGATCCGGGAATAAGGATTTTTCTGAACTTAAAAGTGTGCTTGAGCAGAATGGTCTTCAGATGCCGGTGAATTATGTAACACTCAATTTTGAAGCTGAAGGAAAGGTTGAAAATCCATCAATTGAGGAGATTAAAACGATGATAAAGGCTTCGGCAAAAGGATCAGTAATATATTTCCCTTTGCACAGCGTCAGATACAAGGATGATAAGATTGCAGGAGATCAGGTTGTGGCAGAAATTTTTCGTAAACTGTCGGATTTTGCTATTAATTATAAGGTTCGCATAAGTGTCTACCCACATTTATCCCTTTATTGTGAAACATTGGCTCACAATCTTATGTTGGCAAAAATGGTTTCCCGCGAGAATTTTGGTTGTACCATAAACCTCTGTCATTTGCTTAAAATAGAAGGCCAGGAAGACATTGAAAAGAAAATTAAAGAGATGGAACCTTATCTGTTTGCAGTAAATATTTGTGGTGCGGACAAGGGAAATACCCAGCAAATGGGCTGGGATCGGTTGATACAACCCTTGGGTCAGGGGTCGTTTGATACTTATGCGTTTGTTAAAATCTTGATTGACAATGGATACACAGGGCCAATCGGATTACAGTGCTACAATCTTAAGGGAGATGCTGCCGAAACGCTGTCTCAATCAATGCAAACCTGGAAAGCGTACAAAGTGCGATACTTGAAAGAAAAAAAATATCATGGAAATGGGTGATATCAATTATTTTATTGATCCGGTGATGCCCCGGTGTTCCGATTTCAGGATCGGCTGCCCCGGCGCTGGATTTATTATGAGCGAATGTCATTTGGCAGCCTGTTGATGATAAACTGAAAAAGACTGGATTCTAAAATTTTAAAGTTATAAACTGATACAAATTAAAACTATGGACGAGATTCTTGAAAAACTGGCGTATTGTGTTGAATTTGGGAAAATTAACCTGGCCTCCCCTTATCCTCCCGACTTGCGCGGACAGGAAGGAGCTGATGAATTAACCAAAAAAGCCCTTGAGATGGGAATTGCCCCATCTGAAGTACTAAATAAAGGACTTGTAATTGGAATGGGGAAAGTGGGTGTAAAATTTCGCGAGAACAAAGTTTTTGTCCCACAGGTTTTGATGAGTGCTAAAGCAATGAGTTTCGGAATGGCTCATTTGAAACCATTTTTCAATGATGGAACAGTTGTTCGAAAAGGAAAAATAATTATCGGTACTGTTGAAGGTGACCTTCATGATATCGGAAAAAATCTTGTGGCAATGATGGTTGAAGGAAGTGGCTGGGAAGTGATTGACCTTGGAACTGACGTAAAAGCTGAGAAATTTGTTGCCTCTGTGATTGCAAATCCTGGTGCTGTTGTTTGCCTCTCTGCTCTGCTTACTACTACGATGGTGAATATGGAAAAGATTGGTAAAGCGGTCAAAGAGGCTGTTCCCGGGACTCTGGTTGCTATTGGCGGAGCTCCTGTAACACATGATTTTTGCCATAAAATAGGAATGGATACTTATTCATCAGATCCACAGGGTCTTATAGATTTTTTGGGTAATCTCAATTAGAGTTTGTATTGATCTTAAATCCTGAAACTTCGGGAGGATATTGCAATTAAAAGGATTACTGAGATGATTTTTTACTTACGATCCAAATAATAGCCTATTGTAAACTGTTTTTGTGGTTTATTCAGCTATTAACACAAAGCATTTTAGATATAATATTCTAATTTAACCCTTCATGACCAAAAAAGAGCTCTTTCAAGGGATGTGTAATGGAGTGTTTTCTCAGGAAAGGACCATCTTTCGTCCTATTCTGATGCACTTTATTGCCAGGCATACCGGTGGTAATTATGCCAGGTTTGCTTCTGATTACCGGTTTCTTGCAGAAGCCAACCTTCGTGCACTTAACGATTTTGATATTGATATGGTTGGTCTGATCTCGGACCCTTATCGCGAAACAAGTGCCTTTGGTGCCGGGATTAATTTCATTCCGGAAGGAGTTCCACGCTGCCTTGAGCTTGTGATCAAAAGCAATGAAGATGTCAGGAATTTGAAAAGACCTGATGTTTACCAATGTGAACGGACCCTCGATCGGATTCGGGGTGCAGAGTTGCTGTGGAAAGAGACAAATGGGGATGTGCCTATAATTGGCTGGATAGAAGGACCAATGGCTGAAGCCTGCGATCTCGCAGGAATAGAGCAATTTATGATGATGCAGATGATGGATCCTGATATTGCAAATCTTCTTTTGGATAAATGTGTTGTGACGGCAAAAGATTTTGCCAAAGCACAGATCGACGCAGGTTGTGATATTATTGGAATGGGAGATGCCATCTGCTCTCAAATAGATCCGTTTACATACGAAACGTTTGTAAAAGAGCGTCATCGCGAAATTATCAGTTTTATTCATGCTAGTGGCGCAAGGGTGAAATTGCATATTTGCGGCGATATTGCGCACCTTCTTCCTTCGATGATTGATCTCGGTATTGACATTTTAGATATCGACTGGCAAGTCGATCCTCAATATGCTTATGAGGTGATGGGGCCTGATGTCATCCGATGTGGAAATATTGATCCCCGCTTTGTGATGGATAAAAATCCGGATGAGATATATTCGGTCTGCAGACAATTATGTGATAATGAGAAGGGACGCAAGTTTATACTGTCGGCCGGTTGCGAAATTATCGTGACAACGCCGGCTGAGAACCTGATGGCGATGCGGAGTGCCTCTATTTTTAATTAAAATTTTCATTGATCACTAAAGATATTACTCAAAATGAATAAAATTACAGATCGGCTTAAAGAAGGTAAAATATTGGTGTCCGATGGTGCCTGGGGTACTTTTTTACATGCAAAAGGATTAAAAGCGGGTCAATGTCCCGAACTTTGGAATATCGAACATACTGAAGAAGTATTTGACATTGCCAAAAGCTATATTGATGCCGGTGCCGATATGGTTGAGACCAATAGTTTTGGAGGAAGCAGTCTTAAATTAGTTCATTATGGACTTGCTGATCGTGCTTCAGAGTTAAACGAAGCTGCTGCAGCGATTTCGAGAAAGGCTGCCGGTGATAAATTTGTTCTGGGTTCTATTGGGCCAACCGGAAAAATTCTGATGATGGGTGATGTAACACCGGAAGAAGTTTACGAATCATTCAGAGAACAGGCAGTTGCTTTGGAGAAAGGTGGCGTTGACGCTATTATTATTGAAACTTTTACTGACCTTGAGGAAGCTCGCCTGGCTATCAGGGCGGCGAGGGAAAATACCACTCGCGAGGTGATCTGCACAATGACTTTTGAAAGGACCATTGATGGCGAATATCGGTCCATGATGGGCGTTTCTCCAACTGAAATGATAATGGAACTGGTCCCTGAAGGAGTTGATATTATTGGAGCAAACTGTGGAAACGGAATCGAAGGAATGATCCAAATTGTAAAGGAAATCCGGTCCGTTAATACGATAATTCCTGTTTTGGTTCATGCCAATGCCGGTATGCCGGTATATGACGAGGGGAAGACACGATTCCCTGAAACACCTGAGCAAACAGCTGGTTTTGTCCAGGCTATTATCGATGCAGGTGTAAATATTATTGGAGGATGTTGCGGCACAACACCCGAACATATCCGGCAGATTGCCAGAGTTGCCCGCGAATCGTAATTTGAACATTGCTCCGTCAGCTGACGGAGAACATTGAACATTGATAATTAATCATTGATATGGTGCCTGAACTAAAAAACTTCGCTTATTCATTTAATGAATTGAATATCACAGTTGGTCTTGTTGAAGAAGCAATGGGATATGGTTACGGACAATCCCCTGACCCATTTCCTTCTTTAATCGCCTTGGCACTGCTCGAATGTGAAACAATCTCAGCTGTTAAAGGGAGTTTATTCGTATCTGACCATTTTTCGGCTGATACCGATGGTAATCTTGATATAGATGGGATTTGCTTCAGTATTGGTAAGAAAATTGCGAAACAATTAAGAAAAGCTGAAGGGGGAGCACTTTTTATTTGCACTGCAGGTGCCGGTATAGGTGAAAAGAGCAAGGAGCTGATGGCTGAAGGCAATTTACTTGAAGGTTATTTTCTGGATGTAATAGGTTCTGTAACTGTTGAGGCTGCTATTGATAAAATTCAGGATAACTTCGAATATGAATTGATGAACAGCGGATACAAATTAGCAAACCGTTATAGCCCGGGTTATTGCGGGTGGGCATTAAAAGAACAGGAAAAAATATTTAATTTTTTTCCTGCAAATCATTGCGGTATATCCTTGTCAGATTCTTTCCTGATGAATCCCATCAAGTCGGTAAGCGGCGTATTGGGCTTTGGAACAAATATTAAAAAATTAGCTTACGAATGTCAGTTATGTGAACTCGAAACCTGTGTTTACCGAAAAATAAGACTAGCCAAAGGAAAATAAACTAATTTCAAAGAATCGATTTAAATAAAACAATTTTACATTTGATAAGCATCTGCTGCCTGTCCAGTAAAAAATAAAATATTAATCAAACTCTTTACAGATGAAATCCAAACTTCGTTTATTTCAGGGTTTAATTGCAGCCCTTCTTTTATTTGTTTTCACGCAAACTCAGGCACAAAACAAATTGTATGATCTGAAAGTTGGTCCTCAACAGGACGGAAGCATATTGGTCCCATCCAATCAGTTATTGCGTCCGGCAGGTTTTCAGATTTATTTACCAGGCCGTCCGGTCGATATTTCTTTGATTTCAAACGAGAATTATCTGCTTGTTAAAAATATGAAATCCCTTGATCTTATCCGTTTAAGCGATAGAACGATAATTCAGTCGCTTCCCTACGATAAGAGTGGTTCATCGGTTACTGGAATCTGCTCCTCAAAGGACAGCAGGAATATTTATGTTTCCGAAGCTGCCAATAAGATACTGATTGCCCGCTTTGATAAAAAAAACAGATTAAACTGGGATTTGCCTATTGTGATGCCGGAACCTTCAATAGGTGGCAAGCCTGTGCCATGCGGCCTGGTTTTAAATAAAGATGAAAATCGGCTATATGTAACGCTAAGCCGGAATAATTCGCTTGCAATAGTTAATCTGATTGATAAGTCAGTTCATGAAATTCCTGTTGGAATTGCTCCATATGATATTGTATTATGCAATGATTCAAAAGCTTACGTAACAAACTGGGGTGGAAGAAAACCTGTTGCAGGTGAGTCAACCTATAATTCATCCGGTACACAGGTTTTGGTTGATCCAAAAACAGGCGTCGCTAGTAGTGGTTCCGTCTCGGTAATTGATCTTAAGCAAAATATAAGCATCAAAGAGATAAATGTTGGATTGCACCCTTCGGGCATGATATTTAGTCCCGATCATACACTTTTATATGTGGCATGTTCCAACAGTGATAAAATTTTTGTGATAGACACACAAAAAAATGAGGTAAAAGATGAAATTTCTGTTCATCTGAATAAGGAAATTCTTTTTGGCAGCGCGCCAAACGCTTTGGCGGTATCTCCTGACGGAAAATATCTTTTTGTGGCAAATGGTACTGAGAATGCAGTCTGTGTAATAGAGACAGTCACCCCATACAAGGTAATTGGAACTATTCCAACCGGATGGTATCCAGGTTCTGTAATCATAAATAAAGCCGGCACCCAATTGGTTGTAGCAAATGTGAAAGGCTCCGGCTCAAGAAACAAGGGAGGCGACAAGGCTGGTTATAATTCGCACGACCATATGGGGAGTATTTCAATTATTCCCTTACCGGAAAAAGGAGACTTATTAAAAATGAAAGCACTTGTCAGACAGGAGAATTCTGCGGATAAATTAATTGAAAATCAATCAGCTTTGGGCAACGATACGAAAAAGGTACCTGTCCCTCAAAAGTACGGACAGGAATCTCATTTCAAACATGTGGTTTATATCATAAAGGAAAACCGAACCTATGACCAGGTTTTTGGCGACATGCCACAAGGAAACGGAGACACAAGTCTGGTTCTTTTCGGTCGTAAAATTACACCAAATCACCATAAACTAGCCGAGACTTTTGCATTGCTGGATAATTTCTATTGCAGCGGAGTTCTAAGTGCCGACGGCCATCAATGGACTGACGAGGCGTATGCAACCGATTATCTCGAAAAATCGTTTGGTAATTTTACCCGAAGTTATCCGTATGATGGAGACGATGCGCTGGCTTATGCAAGTTCCGGATTTATCTGGGATAATGTATTAAGAAAGGGATTGTCATTTAGAAATTATGGTGAATTTGTTAAGGCTCAGATCAGTCCCCAATCTGCAACTTTTACTGATATTTATCAAGACTTTCAGAAAGGAACCAAAATTATTTCAATAAAGGCAAAAGCCAATCTTGATCAGATTATACCTTATACTTGTCCAACATTTATTGGTTTTCCAAATAAAGTGCCCGACGTGTACCGGGCGGCTGAATTTATTAAAGAGCTGCATGAATTTGAAAAAACAGACAATTTTCCGAATTTTAGCATAATGCTCCTGCCTGCCGACCATACTTCAGGTACAAGACCGGGTATGCCCACTCCTCGAGCTGCAGTTGCTGATAATGATCTTGCATTGGGTCAGATAGTTGAGGCAATTTCGAATAGTAAATTCTGGAAAGAGACCTGCATTTTTGTAACTGAAGATGATCCTCAGGCAGGACTCGACCATGTAGACGGGCACAGGACTGTTGGGCTGGTGATCAGCCCTTATACCAAACGCAAAGAGGTTATTTCAAATTATTATTCGCAGATAAATATGGTGCGTACGATGGAAAATATTCTTGGTATTCCGCCAATGAATCAATTGGACAACGCTGCTGAACCAATGACAGCCTGTTTTAAAGAAACACCAGATTTTACTCCCTATAAGGCAGTACGAAATAATATTCCACTGGATGAATTAAATCCTCCGCTTGAGGGATTATCCGGCAAACAACTTTCCTGGGCTAAAAAATCGTTGGAACAGGATCTTGATGATTATGATCGTATCGATGAAGACACCTTTAACAGGATCATCTGGCATGCGGTAAAAGGATATGACCGACCATATCCGGTATTTTCACTTAAATAAAACAGAGGGTATAAAATCATGTAAATTAATTGATTAAGAACTATTTGCATGAAAATTAAAGGTTGTGAAATGAAAACCGGTTAAACATATTTTAAAATAACGATATAGTGGCAGAGGCTTCCCAAAATTACAAAAATGTGAAATAGTACATGGTTGTACTTCATCGATTTTCTTTGGTAGAGAAGTGCTCCCGACGTGTAAAATATCCCGCCTGCCAAAAGCCAGAGAAGTCCGCTGGTAACCATGCTGTTTATCAGAGGTTTGATGGCAATTATGATCACCCATCCCATCAAAACATAGGCGGCAGTGGAGATTTTTGAATAGCGGCCTGTAAAGTAGAGTTTCAATACTATTCCTACGATTGCCGAAACCCAGACAATACTAAAAATAATCAGTCCCGGGATTCCCTTTATTGTTAATAAGGCTACAGGAGTATACGTACCTGCAATCAAAAGATATATGGCAGAATGATCAAAGATATTCAGTCGCATTTTTAATTCCGGATCTTTTGCAGAATGGTAAAGCGAAGATGCAAGATAGAGTGTTAGCAATCCGAAACTATAGATCATATTGCATAAGATTGTCAAATAACTTCCATCTTTGAAACTTTGAAAAATCAGGAGAACAGAACCGAATAAAGCCAGAATAAAGCCAATGACATGTGTTATTGTATTCAGTTTTTCTTCATCTGATGTTTGCTTTCGCTCAATGATCATAATCAATACCTATTTAGAAGTGCATTTTGAATGCGCAATTATGATGATAATATTTCGAATATTTCACTTTTAATTGCCGGATATGAAAATGTTTATTAACACATTTAACCAATTAAATAAAGCAGATATTCTTAACTATTTGTTAATATATCATGCCTGCACAGTTAATGCCTTGATTATTAAATAAATAATAAATGCCGAAAGGATATTTTTGTATTGATAATTTTATTATATTTCAAGTGTTAAAATTAGTGAAAGATTAATCTTTAAAAACGATTTTTTTTCCTTGGTTTTATTATATTTGCATAATCAACTCTATAACATCTTTTTGAAAAACTGTTTATTAAGTCAAATACTAAAATTTTTATCTATGAAAAAACTTAGCTTGAGTATTGTAGTCCTATTTATGTGCTACTCTTTAACTTTCGCACAGGAAAAAGCAAAATCCGAGCCTAACAAAAAGTGGGAAATTGGCTTAAATGCAGGCGTTGCAAATTTTACCGGTGAATACAATATGTTCAAAGATGCCCGATTTAATCATTTTAATCACTGGAACAGTGATTTGAATTTTGGATTCGGGGCATTGATAAAAAAGAATTTTACCCATGTCTTTGCATTGGAAGCCGCGTGGAACTACTCCAACCTTACTGGTTCGTGGAAGTTTGACAACCGTACATTTCCTAACTTCAAAACTGAAGTCAACGAGTACGATTTGAATACGGTTTGGAACATCAATAATTTATTCTCGAAAAATAAATTTGACCGTAAGATTTACTGGTATGCTAAATTAGGAGTAGGTGCTACTCATGTTTGGAAAAAAAGCGGCGTTACTGCACTTAATGATCAGCACTGGAAACTTCCTACAATACCACTTGGAACAGGAGTTGCTTTTCGTTTGAATGACAAGGTTAACTTAAATATCGGAACTCAGTGGAGTTGGGTTAATACAGACAGGCTGGACGGACGCAAAACTGATATGACTTCTGGCAATTTTAAACCTGGTAGTACAGAAGCAGATGTTTTTGGTACAAAACTTTATACTCATATTGGTCTTTCTTATAGTTTTGGTAAAAAGAAGAAACCAGCTCCAGTTGTAGAGCCTCCAAAACCACAGCCAAAACCAGAACCAAAACCAGAACCAAAGAAGGAACCAGCTGCGAAAGTTGTTAAACCTGCTGTTATTGGTAATATTTACAAAGTATATTTCGCCTTTGACAAATGGAATCTTAACAACCAATCTACTTCAGATCTTGATCGTTTAGCTAAGGATATGATTGACAATCCATCAGTAAGTGTTGATGTAAAATCACATACTGATTCAAGAGGTCCTTCAAGTTACAATATGAAACTTTCTGAAAAACGAGGTAAATCAGTTATTGATTACTTGGTTAGCAAGGGAATCAGTCTTTCGAAAATTAATGCTCAGGCATTTGGTGAAACACAGTTGGTCAACAAATGTGCTGACGGTGTTCCATGTACTAAAGCTGAACATGCTGCCAACCGCAGGACTGAAACGATCATTATTGAATAATCATCTGAATAAAGATTAGATCCTGAATAATATTTAAAAGAGGTTGCCTGATGGCAGCCTCTTTTTTTTAGTGGATATATTGTTGATCTGATATTGCAAATTATGTTGAAAATAGGATTATTGTCTGATACGCATGGCTATCTGGATGACAGGATTATCGCTTATCTCACCGAATGCGATGAAATCTGGCATGCAGGAGATATCGGAAATGTAAAAACAGCTCAGCAGCTTTCTGCATTAAAGCCGCTAAAGGCAGTTTCAGGTAATATTGATGGTTCCGGCATACGCCAGGAATACCCCATAAGACAAAGGTTTTCATGCGAAGAGGTTGACGTATTGATGATTCACATTGGAGGATATCCCGGTCACTATTCCACAGAGGCACGCCAGGCGATCAATACTTCTGCGCCGAAATTATTTATTTCAGGACATTCCCATATTTTAAAGGTAATTTATGATAGTAAATACCAGTTATTGCATATTAATCCGGGGGCTGCCGGACTTCAGGGATTTCATCAGATCAGGACATTGGTGCGTTTTACGATCGACAAGGAGCTGATAAAGGATTTAGAAGTTATTGAGCTGGGGAGGAAAGGAATTATTTCGATGTGAATTTCGCAGCCACCCATCTCTCTTTTTCTGTAAAGCTGCTAAATTGTAATCCTAACTCATCCGCTCTCTCGCTGATTGTCGGCAGATCATCGATGTAGAATCCACTCATAATTAATTCGCCGCCTTTATTTAAAACCTTCTTGTATTCAGGCATATCAGAAAGCAGGATATTCCGGTGAATATTAGCATATATAAAGTCAAATTTCTTGTCAGGCAGACATTCCGATCCACCTTGTAAAACTTCCAAATTTGAAATGTTATTGTAAACCGCATTTCCCAGTGTACTGCTTATTGCCCAACTATCAATATCTACTGCCGTTACCGAACTGGCTCCTCTCATTGATGCAAAAATGCTTAAGATTCCTGTTCCGCAACCCATATCGAGAACAGTTTTTCCTTTGAGATTCTGGTCCAGAATCGCCGATATGATCAGGCCGGTTGTTTCATGGTCAGTACCAAAAGCCATTACCGGTTCAATGATGATCTCATATTCTGCTTTAGGATAATCAGTATGAAAAGGGGCTCTGACAAGGCACCTGTCAGATATCAAAAAAGGTTGAAAATAATTTGTTTCCCATTCTTCATTCCAATTTTGATCCGGGATTGTTTCTGAGGTACAGGTAAAATGAAAGTAAGGAAAATCCTGAGGAAAAAGATTGCAGAGGGCATTCTCCGAATAATCGGCAGCAGGGATATATGCTTCAACAAATTCGTCTGTTTCTGTAAAACTTTCGTATCCTATGTTTCCTAATTCGGAGACCAAAATCTCCCGGTTAATTTCTGTATCAGGCTGTAATGTGAAACTGGTTTTTGTGTATTCCATTAATATTCTCTTTAATAGGATATTCTAAAAGCAAGATTAATTCCTATGTTACTAAATTTACCATCGTTAAAACCTGTAAATATGCCAATATTGGCTGATAATAGCACTTCGAGAAGGGTATATCCAACCTCTACATAATTATGGGTTAGCGGCGAAGTATAATAACTGCACCATACCATTTCCCGCCAAAGGGTATTACTCAGGCCGGGAAGATATTTAAGTGCGATATACGGAGCCTTTACAGATACGTGTGCTTCAACAAATTTATCAGAAGTACTCAGAGAATAATATCCGGGAAGATAAAAAGAGTGTCGGTATTCTCTAAGCAGAATGGGGCTTGTTTGAGTCTGAGCGTGTGCAAAATCTGAAAAGTGAATGCTGGCATTATTTGGAAACCAACCTCCATCCAATTCGGTGGCAATACTTGAAGTCGAACTCCATTCCTTGCTATATTTAAATCCTGCACCTAAATAATCGAAGTCTGTGGTACTTGATAAAAGCTGATTAATTCCTTTTTTGTATTCAAAATAAAATGTTGGGCTATTGGAATGTGACATGATCTTAACACCATTGTTGATTTTATAGAAATACCCTGGAGTATATTCTATTTTAAGTCCGACTATGGTATTAGTTTGATCTGCAATAGATTGACTTGTTATTTCTTTGTTTGACGGAAGATTGGGTATAAAATCATCCTCTTTCTTGAAAAACGAAAAATTCGTTGAATTGGACAATTGTCTGGTGTTATTCCATTTAATACTTGTGTTTAAAACCAGTCCATTTACGATATCAATTGCATTAGTGAGATTTATAAATTGACTCTCGTAGTATCTGCCAAAATTTTCTTTATAAAGAAGCGATGCAACGGAATTGATAAACGGGTGCACTACATCAGGTGACGGATTAAAATCCAATGTATTTTTCCCGCCTGAAAGTTCCAGCAACCCTCTTTTCAGCGGTGAATAAGTATAGTTTATATTTGCAGTACCTAAAATTGCCTTGCGATTGACGGCAAATGCAAGATATGGAGTTAGTACCAGCGAAACCCCTGGCTTATATTTCTTTGTAAATGCAACACTCTGAGCTATTTTCCACCCGTCAACAGCATTAAAACTAATCCTCTTTGTAGAGACTAACCCATCATATTTGAAATTCCATGTTGAATCTTTTAAGGTACGTCTCATACCAAAAAAGAGCGGATTCAGAACTCCGTAATTACGCTTGTGGCTGATTATAGATGTAGAATCAGTTGCCAAAATATTTTTTCTTAAAAGCTGGAGTGAATCACGTTGACGAAAACTGGTTATTTCATCAAGCGAAAGAGGGATAGGACGTAGTTGCGCCCAATAACTGGTGTCGCGTTTATCAGCCCCTTTTTCAATAATTAAGTTTACTTTATTTTGAATTTCAAGTGATTTTAAAGAATCAGGCTTCCGGGCATTATCTTCCTTTGCCATTAGCTGTGATAGTTTATTCATGTCTCTGTTGGTAAGTTTAACCTTATCCAATAAATGACTGATTTTGGCTTCTTTTTTACTGACTATTTGCTTCCTGGATTTATCTGACGACCCTGTTGGCTGATTTGTACCTTTGTCGCTGACTGCCGGAACCGCCGGATGAATTCCAATCATTGCCAGCACTTGTTT
>CAYHDA010000041.1:6180-19891 GCA_964355145.1 uncultured Mariniphaga sp. | reverse complement strand
TAAAAGCCCGGGTAATGCAAGAAATGTCTGGCGCGGAATTGAACCATACCATGGATATCCGGCGATGATATCCTTCCCGTCTTTCCTTTCACTTATAAATTGTTCTGCCGCATTAAGCAGACAATTTACGAAACTATCCCGTGGAATACGTCTGGTTTTTTCGAAACTATAATGTTTTTTTATGGTTGCGGGATCACATGGTTGTGTTGAGGCAGAAAAATAAACAGTTTCTCCTTTTTTTAAGGGTAATTCAAAATAGCCGGGAACATACAGATCCTCCTGATAATCGTAACCTCTGGATTGCTCCTTCATATATTCGATATTACGGGACCAATCAGGAACGGGTACGAAATCTGCATCTTTAGAAAATTGCATGCATAATTCCGGATATCCGTCGTAAAGGCACATTTTAATACCATTTTTTATGACAGTGTATTTCCCATTGGCAACCATATTTGCCTTTGTCAGCTGATGGACATTGCGAAAAGCAAGAAATGGCTTAAATCGCAAGGTGGTTGGACTATTGGCTTCCTCAAGTTTATACTTTACAATCACTTGATTTTCAGACCCTACAAGCAATCTGGTTTTAGTAAGAATCACTCCCCCGACTCTGTAAGTAAGTTTAGGTATTGTTTCGAACTCAAAATTCCGGATATACTTATGTCCCTTAGGCTCATAAAATTCACCCGGATATTTATGAATTCCAAGATTAAACTGAGTATCATGCTGAATAACAGTCTCGTCAAGTGATGAGAGCAGCACATGCTTACCTCCATCAAGCTCATCGAGTTGTACAATAAGCATCCCGTGGTATTTACGGGTGTTACATCCCGCAAGCGTTGAGGATGAATAAGCTCCGGCACGGTTAGTGCGCAGAAATTCACGTTGCAATGAGTACTCAAGGTTTACCAGCTCCTCTTTGTTGAATTTTAGGTAACTCATACGAACTTGATTTAATTTTATTCTTTTTTGTTAATAGTCTTTGAAAAATGATTATGCTGTTTCGGATAAAAATAGGAAAAGGTTTTATCAACTAAAAATTTAAAGGGGTATTTTTTCACGAAATTTATTTGTCAATTTATTAAAATTAACATAAGGGTAATGCTGCTCAAGTTGATTTACCTTTACAATCTGTGATTCAATAAATGAAATATATCCTGATTCTATAGCATTGAAGGGCTTATGAAGAAGAGCAGAATGAAGCTTTTCAATCTCAGACAAAAGCGTTATTGCCTCATAATCAAAAAGTTTTGAAATGTATTTTTCACGGATAAAAGCTATCGCCACATCGCTCGGATGAGTCATGTCTGACGCATAAAACCGGTAATCGCGTAGTTCGTCAAGTACAAGCTCATATGATGGGAAATAGGTAACAGAATCATTTTCAAATCCGGCAATCAAAGCATCTGTCGCCATCAAAAGGATCGCTTTGCTAAGTTGATTTCCATGAGCACCATCTTTAAGATGCCTGATCGGACTGACTGTGAAAACAATCTGAAGATCAGGGTTTATCTTTTTAAGCTGTCCTATAAGAGGAATCCATCTTTTTGTTATTTGTTCAATAGAAAGACGGTACCGGTCAAAAGCTGAGGAAGGCAGTTTATGACAATTCGAAACTACCATGCCCATTTCTTTGTGTTCAAAAACCCATGAAGTGCCAAAAGTAATGAACAGATGACTACAGTTTTTCAGGCAATCAAATCCCTCTGCAGCTTGTAAGTTGATCAGTTCAAGCATGTCAGCTAAAGAAGACCGGGAGAAACGGCTGTGGTGGAAGAAACTGTTAAATAATCCATTATGGTGAAAAAGGTCGGTCTCGGTGAATTTTTTCCCGGTAATCAACATTTCAAGGCTGTTTGCTATCGAGATGGGATTATAAAGAATTCCAAAAGGATTAACCATAACCGGAAGGCAGTGATCCTGAAGATAATATCCGGTATTTTCGGCAAAACATGACCCAATCATCATTGATTGATGACGGTATCCCATTTTTTTTGCGAATTCGGGTATATCGACTTCAGTTCTGAATTTTATCATATTCCTTCTTTAATCCAATCAATTATATAATCAATTACTTCACTGCTTTGCTCAGAATTCTGCAGTTGATGTCCTGCATTCTTCCACTCACGATAGTTAACCTGTCCCGGGGCTCCCTCATTTAAACTCCGGGCCGTAGAATTTTGCATAATCTTGTCATCCCTTCCCTGCATCAGCAAAAGAGGAGTTTTTATTTCTGTAAAATGAGTCTTAATCCAGTAACTCTCTTTTTCAACCTCCGAAAATAATCTTGCCGAAATTCTGTTATGAACATATCCGTCTTTATCCCTTTTTTCAGCATATCCATTACTCTCAGAAAAATCTTCAGCGTGAAGGCCGGTTTTAAAAGTGAGACAGGGTGCCAGACGACTACCTATTTTTATGCTTAAAGATAGGCATTTCCCGGGAGGTTTTTTTAATTGAAGCCAGGGAGATGTTGCAATTGCCAATTCAGGGGAATATTCCGAACGGAGGATATAACTTAAAACGATTGTCGCTCCCATACTGTGCCCGAAGAGTACGACAGGAACACCAGGGAAAAGCGATTTTGTATTTTCATGCAATAAATGTACATCCTTAAGAAAGTCATCAAACCTGTTGACCACGCCCCTTCTTCCCTGAGATCTGCCATGACCGCGATAATCGAATGCAACGACAGCAATATTTTTGGAAACCAACATCGAAAACCATTCGTCGTATCGCCGGCAATGATCGCCATGCCCATGAACAAAGGCAACAACGGCTTCGGGTTTTTCATCCGAAGTCCATTTTAAGGCATACAAAGCCAGCCCATCAAATGATTTCCATTGATATTCTGTTATGTTCATGTGAATATTACCGAAGAAAAATAAATCGATAGTGCAAAGATACGATCAAAATTACGCTTTCAGGTAGCTGATATTTCGAACGATCCGCTTATAGCCTGCCCTTTCGAAGGCAGAATTACGGAACCGCTTGTTATAAGTATCACGGTCGAGATCATACCAGTCGCTTTCCGTCATTTCCAACAACCCTTCAATTGGATCGAAATCAGCACTTTGACTAGGCCTTATCACTTTATTCCAGGGACAAACATCCTGACAAATATCACAGCCGAAGATGTGTTTTTGTAATTTCTCCTGAATGGATGCAGGAACATCCTCTTTATTTTCAATGGTATGATATGAAATACATTTTCTGGCATCAACCACCCGGTCTGCAACAATAGCTTTGGTCGGACAAGCATCGATGCAACGGGTGCAGGTGCCACAATGATCGCTGGTAAATGGGAAGTCGTACCCGAGTTCCAAATCGATAACAAGCTCTCCTATAAATACATATGAACCATAATGCTTATTGATAAGGAGTGAATGTTTGCCAATCCATCCCAGTCCGGCTGCTTTGGCAAGAGAGCGTTCAAGCAATGGTGCCGAATCGATAAATACCCTTCCGCTGCATGGGGAAATTTCGGATTGAATGTATATTAAAAGATCATTAAGCTTTTCTTTTACAACATAATGATAGTCCCGGCCATATGCATATTTTGAAATAACCGGAGCTTCAGGATCAGATTGTTTTTGGGAAGGAAAGTAATTGATCAGAACAGAAACAACAGATTTTGCACCCTCTTCAAGCTTACCGGGATCAAGTCGTTTTTCGAAATGATTGGCCATATAGCCCATTGTACCGTTCATTCCTTCATCAAGCCATTTTTGAAGTGGTTTGCGCTCTTCCTCCAGACTTCTGACAGCTGAAATTCCACACTCCGAAAATCCAATCTCCAAAGCTTTTTGCTTGATAAGGCGGCTGAATGTCTGAGTAGAATTATCCATAGATACAAGGATGAAAAATTATCAGTTTCTACATAAACCCAAGCTCCAATCGTGCCTCTTCAGACATCATTGACTTTTCCCATGCCGGTTCAAAAGTAATCTCTACTTTGCACGATTCTACCCCTTCAACCTTCTTGGTCATATATTCGACATCTGCCAGAATCATGTCGGCAGCAGGGCAGTTCGGAGCTGTAAGGGTCATGAGCACTTTCGCTTCATCACCCTCCATATCAACACTATAAACCAATCCCAAGTCGTATATATTGACAGGAATTTCGGGGTCAAACACCTCTTTAAGGTTTTCTATAATTAAGTCTATCCGTGGATCCATTTTAGCAATTTTTAAATAATAGTTTTTAATTTTTAAAGTTGGTTAATTCCCTTTCGCAGAAAGTTTCTCGTAGGCCAATGCATAAAGTTTCATCTGTTTCACCATTGCCAGAAGACCATTCGACCGGGTCGGTGAAAGATGCTGTCTTAATCCAATCTCATCGATAAACCGAGGTTCGGAGCCGAGGATCTCTTTTGGTGTACGATCGGAATATATCTTGAGCAACAAAGCCACTAATCCTTTGACTATCAAAGCATCACTCTCGCCTATGAATGTGATTTTACCGTTGGCAAATTCCTGATGCAGCCAAACCCTTGACTGGCATCCGCGAATCAGGTTACTGTCTGTCTTATATTTAGGATCGATAGGTAAAAGTTCGTTTCCTAAATCGATGAGGTATGCATATTTATCCATCCAGTCCTCAAATCCCGAAAAATCTTCAACTATTTCGTGCTGAATTTCGTCTATAGTCATCTGGTTTATTATCAATTAGTAATGTTCAGTTCGCAAAAATAGTCCTTTTTAAAACATCCCTTTCAGTCTGATCAAAGCCTTGTAAAATACTTCAATCTCCTCTAATGTGTTGTAAAAAGCGAATGAAGCACGCACCATATTTTCAACTCCAAAATGATCCATTACAGGATCAGCACATAATCTGCCTGTCCGGACTGCAATTCCTAGCTGATCGAGCAAAGTTCCCAGGTCGAATGGGTGAATACCTTCAATATTGAAACAGATAACTCCTGCTTTATGAGGTGCTTCGCCATAAATTTTCAACCCTTCAATCTGTTTTAATTTTACAGTCGCTTCGGAAAGAAGATCATGCTCATACTGCTTAAGAAGTTGATTGTCAAAACTGCAGAGATATTCTATGGCTCTGGCAAGACCAATTGCACCTACATAATTAGGGGTGCCTGCTTCAAATTTATAGGGAAGTTCGTTAAAAGTCGTTTTGGAAAAGTTGACGCGATCAATCATCTCGCCTCCACCCATAAACGGAGGCATGATGTCGAGCCATTTTCGTTTTCCGTAAAGGACTCCAATGCCGGTAGGACCATACATTTTATGTCCTGAAAAAGCATAGAAATCGCAGTCAAGCAATTGAACATCAGGACCAAAATGGGCAACTCCCTGGGCTCCGTCAATCAAAACAGGAACATTTCTCTGATGTGCTTTCTCAATAATGGCTGCAATAGGATTAACCGTCCCCAATGTATTTGAGACGTGGGCAACTGCGAGAATTTTGGTTTTATCAGTAATTAAATCATTTAACAAATCCATCTGCAGCTCACCATGGTCATTAAAGGGGAGGACTTTAAGCGTTGCACCGCGTCGTTCACACATCATTTGCCAAGGAACAATATTGGCATGATGTTCCATCTCGGTTACGATAACCTCATCACCCGGAAAGACAAATGCCTCACCAAAAGAAAATGCAACCAGATTGATTGATTCAGTAGTCCCGCGGGTAAAAATGATCTCCGCTGGTTCAGCCGCATTCAGATATTTCCTTACCGTTTCCCTTGCTTCTTCAAAGGCCTCAGTAGTTTTATTTGCCAAAAAATGAGTGGCACGGTGTATGTTGGCATTGGTCAGAAGCGAAAATTCATTCATACGTTCGACCACCGGGACAGGACGCTGGCTTGTTGCAGCATTATCAAGATATATCAAGGGTTTACCATTGACTCTTTGATCAAGTATTGGAAAATCTTTACGTACTTTCGAAAAATCCGGATTCATTACAAATTACTAATTAATAAATGGGCTGTTAACGGATACAATCCATAGCGCAGGAGTGGCATTTCGATACTTCGCCTCTCAATCTTTTATTCACCAATATGTCAATCACATCGCGTAATTTTTCAACTTTTACCTCAGCAAGTACTTCATGCGCAAAGGCAAACATCAACATGAGACGTGCCTCTTTTTCGTTAATTCCCCTGGCCTGCAGATAGAAAAGAGCCTCATTGTCGATGCGGCCAACCGTTGCTCCATGAGAACATTTCACATCATCGTTATCGATTACAAGCTGAGGTTTGGTGTTCATCTTAGCAGAGTTCGAGAGCAAAACATTGTTGTTCCGTTGATATGCTTCTGTCTTCACCGCATGGGGAGCAACATGAATGCGACCGGTAAATCCCCCGGAAGAACTATCGTCGAGAATATTTTTATACAACTGGTTACTTACACAATTCGGCTTCAAATGTTCGATAGAAGTAAAATTATCGACATGCTGATTTTTGTCGGATAGCGCAAGTCCGCAAATTTTTGCGTTGGCATGTTCACCATCCAGCAAAACACTGAGGTTATTGCGGATGATCCCGCCATGAAGAGAGATGGCGTTTGTTACCAATTGCGAATTCTGCTGCTGACGAATATATAGTCCTGTCAGATTAGCAGTTTTATTATGCTGATTCTGAATGCTGTATATATCAATTACCGAATCATCACCGATTTCAAATTCAGTGATATTATTATTTATAAATTGCTGCGGAAGAAGTGTATGATCACAGAGCATGATCTTAGCCTGGGTATTTTTACCGGCAATAATCATATTACGCTGATTTACGTACAAGTCATCATCGCTTCGCAGAATGTTGATAATCTGTAATGGCTTATCAATATGGATGTTATCAGGAATATAAATAAAAACTCCATCCTGTGCGAAAGAAGTATTCATCGCGATCAAGGGATCGTTCGCCGCCCTTGCAAGTTTACCATAATATTTTTCAACCAATTCGCGATTTTCGATAGCCGCCTTCCGGAAACTTTTAACAATAACTCCTTCCGGATATGATTTCTGGTTGTTGCTGGAATCATCATACCAGCCATTAACAACCAGAATAAGGTGGGTATCGAATTCCGGAACGTCGCAGCTAAATACTTCGCTCAGATCGACCTCAAATTCATCAGGTTTAAAAGCCCGCCTGAAATTTTCGTTTTCAAAAAGTTTTGTAAGGTCGGTATATTTGTAATTCTCAGTTCTGAATCCCGGAATGCCCATCCGCTCAAAGGCTTTCATTGCAGGCTGACGGGCAATGTTAATCAGGTCGGATAACCCGTGACTGATTTTCGGCAGATTTGCGATATAGATATCGCTGATCCGCTGAACTGCTCCTATTTTATCAATAACTTCTGCCATATCTATTCTCCCAGCTCTTTTTTAATCCAGTCGTAACCCTTTTCTTCGAGCTCAAATGCCAATTCTTTGCCGGCTGATTTTACAATCCGCCCTTCATAAAGAACGTGTACAAAGTCAGGGACAATATAATCAAGCAATCGCTGATAATGAGTAACAAGAATTGTTGCATTATCAGCCGTTTTGAGCATATTAACACCATTAGAAACGATACGAAGGGCATCGATATCGAGGCCGCTGTCGGTTTCGTCGAGGATCGCTAATGTAGGTTCAAGCATCGCCATCTGAAAAATCTCATTTTTCTTTTTCTCTCCACCCGAAAAACCTTCATTAACAGATCGGTTGGTTAGCTGAGAATCGATTTGAACCATTGCTTTTTTCTCACGCATCAGTTTAAGGAAATCACCCGCAGATAACTCTTTCTGATTACGATATTTCCGATGTTCGTTTACGGCTGTTTTCAGAAAATTAACCATGCTAACCCCAGGAATCTCAACAGGGTATTGAAAGCTAAGAAACAAACCCTCTTTGGCTCTGATATCAGCCGACATTTCAAACAAATCCTTTCCGTTAAAAGTCACCGAACCATGTGTGACTTCAAAATTAGTATGACCAGCCAAGACATTTGCCAGTGTACTTTTCCCTGAGCCATTTGGTCCCATAATCGCGTGAACTTCTCCTGCATTTACCGTAAGGTTGATTCCCTTTAGAATGTCTTTTCCTTCGACTTTAGCGTATAAATCTTTAATTACCAGCATATTCTATTATTATTTGACTTATTCATTCTTAATTGGTTCCGCCATCCGGCAGACCTAATTCGTCATTCCTTCCGCCAGCTGGCGGACCTAATTCCTAATTCCTAATTCCTAATTCTTGGTTACCCAACGCTCCCTTCGAGGCTGATCTGCAATAATTTCTGAGCCTCAACAGCAAACTCCATCGGTAGTTTATTAATTACTTCGCGGGCATATCCGTTAACAATCATTCCTATAGCATCTTCTGTAGAGATACCGCGCTGATTACAGTAAAAAATCTGGTCTTCCCCAATTTTTGATGTCGTTGCTTCGTGTTCTATGATTGAACTGCTGTTACCAACTTCAATATATGGGAATGTGTGGGCACCACAACTATCACCGAGCAAAAGTGAATCGCATTGGGAATAATTACGTGCGTTTTCAGCTTTGGGAGCAACCCTCACCAGACCACGGTAAGAATTTGAACTGTGGCCCGCTGATATTCCCTTCGATACGATGGTACTCTTGGTATTTTTTCCGATGTGAATCATCTTGGTGCCGGTATCGGCCTGCTGATAATTATTGGTCAGCGCCACAGAGTTGAATTCTGCGATAGAATGATCACCCATTAAAATACAGCTTGGATATTTCCAGGTTACCGCCGAACCTGTTTCCACCTGATTCCAGATAATTTTCGAAGAAACTCCTTTGCAGATTCCTCGTTTTGTCACAAAATTAAAGATTCCTCCTTTGCCATTTTTATCTCCCGGATACCAGTTTTGAACCGTTGAATATTTGACTTCTGCACGATCGAGGGCAATAATCTCCACAACTGCCGCGTGAAGCTGATTTTCGTCCCGCATTGGTGCTGTACATCCTTCAAGATACGACACATAGCTGTCGTCTTCCACAATAATTAAAGTCCGTTCAAATTGCCCTGTATTTCTGGCATTGATCCGAAAATAGGTTGATAACTCCATTGGACAGCGGGTTCCTTTGGGAATATACACAAACGATCCATCTGAGAAAACTGCCGAATTGAGTGCTGCAAAGTAATTATCGTTGTATGGTACTGCCATACCAAGGTATTTTTGGATCAGATCGGGATGGTGCTTTACTGCTTCGCTGAACGAACAGAAGATAATTCCCCGTTCTGCCAGGGTTTCCTTAAAAGTGGTCTTAACTGAAACGCTGTCTATTACTGCATCCACGGCAACACCGGATAGCATTTTTTGCTCTTCAAGCGGAATTCCTAGTTTTTCGAACGTACGCAGCAACTCGGGATCAACCTCATTAAGACTTTCATATTTAGCCTGTTGCGTAGGTGCCGCATAGAATATAATCTCCTGATAATCAATTATCGGAATTTTGAGCTGCGCCCAATCGGGCATTTTCATTGTTAACCAACGTCTGTAGGCCTTAAGACGAAATTCCAGCATAAACTCAGGCTCGTCTTTTTTGGCTGAAATAATTCTTACAACCTCTTCGTTTAACCCTTTTACAATGGTATCAGTCTCTATATCTGTCACAAAACCAAACCGATAATCACGCTGGGTTACTTCATTTAATAATTTATTTTGGTCTTCCATGATAATTTCTCTATTCTACAAATAATATACCAGTAACAATCAAACAGGGCAAATTCCTATTTAGTTTTTAAATAGACTGGTTATAAATTGCAAAGATACAAAATGAACATTACTTTTGGCTTTCTAAATTTTGATATAAGGCCCGAATAACATGACAAATGCAAAACGCAGTAAAACAGAGCTTTCCGAGCTTGGTGAGTTCGGATTAATTCGCCGCCTGACCGAAAATATCGTTATAAAAAACGAAAGTACGTTCAAAGGAGTCGGTGATGATTGCGCAGTATTGGATTTTAAAAATAAAAAAATCGTAGTAACTACCGATCTTTTAACAGAAGGGGTACACTTTAACCTGATGTATGTTCCGCTTAAGCACCTCGGCTATAAAGCAGTCACTGTTAATCTTAGCGATGTATATGCCATGAATGCAACGCCTAAACAGATAACAGTCTCTATTGCTGTCTCTGCAAAAATGTCAGTTGAAGCACTCGACGAGCTGTATACCGGCATATACCTTGCCTGCGACAGATACGGCGTTGATTTGGTTGGTGGCGACACAACATCCTCACTTACAGGACTAACAATATCGGTTACCGCTATTGGTGAAGCTGAAGAGGAGGATCTTGTTTACAGGAACGGAGCTAAAGACACCGATCTGTTATGTGTTACCGGAGATCTGGGAGGGGCTTATATGGGTTTGCAATTGCTTGAACGTGAAAATGAAGTTTATAAAGTGAATCCGCAAATGAAACCTCAGTTTGCGGGCTATGATTATATTCTTGAAAGGCAGTTAAAACCGGAAGCCAGAAAAGATATTCCATTGCTATTTAAAGAATTAGATATCAAGCCTACTTCAATGATTGATATTTCGGATGGACTTTCCTCCGAAATTCTACATTTGTGTACGCAAAGTGATGTGGGTTGCAGGCTATACGAAGACCGGCTGTTGTACGATAATCAAACAAAAAAGATGGCTGCCGAACTGAATATTAATCCGTTGGTTGCCGCTTTGAATGGCGGAGAAGATTATGAATTGCTTTTTACCCTTCCTGTTACAGATAATGATAAAATCCGCAACCATCCCGATATCTCTGTTATTGGCTATATTACTGACAAAAACGAAGGTGTAAACCTGATTACAGCAGGTGTTGGACAAGCGATTCCTTTACAGGCACAAGGGTGGAATCCACTCAAAGACTGATTGAAAGGAAGAAATTTGTTGGGTTAACATTAAAATTGAACATTATCAATTGATAATTGATCAGTTAATATCCATAGGTTTTACTAATTTACCCATAAATTCCCTGATCATATTCAGGTCACAAAGGATTAAAGTAGCGACCTTCAATTCTTCAACGTCCAAATTCTGCATTTGCGAAACGACATAACGAATCGTGTCAGCAATGGCATCCCTGCCGGATTCAAAATACTCATCTTTCTGGGGTTGAATTTCATTTATGAGATGGATGGAGGCCACCTTATTTATGATACCTTGAAATGCAATGCTGGAGTTAGGCTGGTAGGTTCTCATACAATTGAATTTTAGGAAAGTGGATGTAAATTTAATAAATCATTTAACAATTTGCAAGAAAAATTCGATTAATTAAAATAAATAATTATGCAATGTTAATCAGAGCAATACCATGTAGTCGTCTATTAACCGTTTAAATCCGTTTTTATTCGTTTATATCCGTTTAAAATCACTTCTTGCATCGTGGACATTCATGCCGGAATGTGTACGTTAATGAACACCAAGAAGTTTAAAAGCGTACAATTTTGAATCGGCTTATTCCATTCAAAAACGGAGTATGTGATTGGTTGTCAGAATTATGCAATTGATGGCATGACTCTTGTAACTTACTTCAAAACCAGTGGGTAATCAGCAAATTTTAGTTAACATTCATTGCAACATTTTCCTGAACTTTTCGTCTGTTTTTTAGGGAATTGGAATAAATATTATTGTATATTTAATAATTGACCGTTACTTAATAATCCAGCCACGGGGCATTAACAATAAAATAGATTAAAATGATACAGATTAATAATCTGCACAAGTCGTATGTGATGGGAAGCAACAGCCTTCATGTTTTAAAAGGGCTTAACCTGGATATCCAAGAAGGCGAGTTTGTTTCCATCATGGGTTCATCCGGATCCGGAAAATCCACTTTACTGAATATTATTGGAATTCTTGATGATTATGATCAGGGAACCTATCATCTTGGGGGCAAGCTGATTCAAGGGCTAAATGAGACTAAGGCTGCAATGACAAGAAATGAAATGATTGGGTTTATCTTTCAGTCATTTAATCTGATCTCTTTTAAAAATGCTATGGAAAATGTGGCCTTGCCACTCTATTATCAAAAAGTAAGCCGTAAAAAACGCAATCTGATAGCCCTTGAATACCTCGACCGGCTTGGATTAAAAGAGTGGGCTCACCATTTACCGAGTGAGTTGTCGGGCGGACAAAAGCAGCGGGTGGCGATCGCAAGAGCGCTCATCTCCCAACCTCAGATCATCCTGGCTGACGAACCTACCGGAGCACTCGATTCCACTACCTCTTTTGAAGTGATGGATATCCTTAAGGAAATTAATGACCAGGGAAAAACGGTCATTATCGTCACCCATGAACACGATATTGCTTCAATGACTAAAAAAATTATCAGGCTCAAGGATGGCGTAATTGAGGAGATCATTAAAAATGGAGAATTGCAGTTGTTCAAAGACCGTGTACGAACCGAATAATACTTGTAACCATGTTTGATGTGGATGTCTGGCAAGAGATTTTCTCTACCATTAAAAAAAATAAGTTGAGGACTTTCCTTACCGGCTTCTCAGTCGCCTGGGGAATCTTTATGCTGATGATTCTGCTTGGATCCGGAAACGGGCTTCAAAATGGGGTGAAAGAACAGTTTGCGACCAATTCGATAAATATTATGTGGTTGTGGACCGGTGACACTTCAATTCCATATCAGGGGATGAAAGAGGGAAGAACCATAAAATTTAACAATGCAGATTATTCCTTTCTAAAGGAGAAAAATGCAGATCTCGAGCAGATTTCCTCGAGATATTATCTCCCCGGCACAATTGTCTACACCTATAAAAATGAGTACGGATCATTTGAAACCTCATCCTGTCACCCTGCCTTACGGGAGATGGAGAAAGTGATAATTACTTCAGGCCGTTTTATCAACGATCTGGATATGTCAGATTTTCGAAAAGTGATCGTAATTGGTGATAATGTCCGGAAAGCGCTGTTTAAAGAGGAGGATCCGATCGGCAAATATATTAAGTTAAACAGTGTCCCTTTCAAAGTTATCGGGGTCACCCAC
This sequence comes from uncultured Mariniphaga sp., assembly GCA_964355145.1. GTDB lineage: Bacteria > Bacteroidota > Bacteroidia > Bacteroidales > Prolixibacteraceae > JAAFHB01. The sequence goes on along the minus strand of CAYHDA010000041.1, from coordinate 6,924 downwards.
GACAAAGCCGGAAACAACAACAACGAGAGAACCTCTTATATTCCTGTCACTACTGCGCAGAGAATCTTTAATGGAGCCGACAGGGTTCATTCTTTTGCCATCACGACAAAAATGGTATCTACAGTAGGGGAAGCCGATTCTATTACGAATAAAGTAAGAGAAGGATTAGCCCTGCGGCACAAATTCGATCCAAAAGATAAGCGGGCCATGGGCTCATTTAATATGCTGGCAGAGTACATACGAACCATGAAAATTTTTCAGGCTATCAAAATTTTCGTCTGGATTATTGGAATCGGAACGTTAATTGCAGGGATTGTAGGTGTGAGCAATATCATGCTTATACTGGTGAAAGAGCGGACCCGGGAAATCGGCATTCGCAAAGCGCTGGGAGCCACTCCCTCTTCAGTGATCGGTTTGGTGCTGCTCGAATCAATACTGATCACAACGGTGGCGGGCTATACCGGTTTGGTTGTTGGCGTCGGGATTATGGAAGGAATCAATTTCGGTCTCGAGAAGATGCTGGCATCCGGCGGCGGGGAAGGAATATTTTTCCGTAATCCAACTGTAGACTTTACAACTGCCATTGTATCACTGGTGATATTGGTTGTCTCGGGAGCATTGGCGGGTTACTTGCCAGCCCGAAAGGCTGCCATGGTGAAACCTATCGAAGCTTTACGCGACGAATAAACAAACAGATGTTGCAACGATCACCAAAATCCGGCGATCAGCAACTTAGGAAAAGCC
>CAYHDA010000041.1:0-6080 GCA_964355145.1 uncultured Mariniphaga sp. | reverse complement strand
ATAATTCATAATTATTAAAGTCATGTTTGACATAGACAGATGGAATGAAATTTGGAATGCTTTGGCCAAGAACAAGGTTCGGAGTCTGCTCACCGCATTTGGCGTTTTTTGGGGTATCTTCATGCTTATCGTGATGGCAGGTGCCGGAAAAGGACTTCAAAACGGTGTTTCCGAAGGCATTGCCAAGTTTGCGGCAAATTCGGCTTTCTTTTGGAGTGAACAGACCAGTGAACCTTTCAAAGGATTTAAACGTGGAAGATATTGGCATATGGACTCAGAAGATCTTCAATACTTAAAAGACAATGTACCGGAAATAGAATATATTACTCCAAAAAATTTTACGGGACGATTCGGAAATGCGTCAAATGTGATCAGGGGAAAGAAAGTTGGATCTTTTAACGTAAAGGGCGATTATCCCGATTACGTTAAAATTGATCCCAGCACAGTTTTAAAAGGACGCTGGATTAATGACCTTGATATTCGTGATAAACGGAAAGTCTGTGTGATTGGAGAAAAAGTTTTTGAATCGATGTTCGATGTTAAGGAGAATCCGATCGGTCAGTATCTGAAAATTTCAGGAGTCTATTATCAGGTGGTCGGACTAATCAGAGCCGAAACCCGGATTAATATTAACGGCAGGACGGAAGAGTCTATTTCTTTGCCATTTACTACCATGCTGCAGACTTATAACATGGGCAACCAGGTTCATTTTTTGGCGATCACAGCAAAAAAAGGGGTGCCGGTAAGTGTTGTGGAGGATAAAGTGAAGGAACTGATCAAAAAGAAACATTCCATTGCTCCTACCGATCTTCAGGCATTGAACAGTGTAAATATAGAAAAGGAGTTTAAACAGATGAGCGGACTATTCCTGGGAATTCAGATATTAACCTGGATTGTAGGTATAGGAACTCTTCTCGCAGGGGTAATTGGTGTAAGTAATATCATGCTGGTAATTATCAAGGAACGCACCAAAGAAATCGGCGTTCAACGTGCAATCGGAGCAACACCCCGGACAATTATCGGACAGATTATGCTTGAAAGCGTTGTTTTAACGACCATCGCGGGGTATATCGGTTTATCGCTCGGGGTCGGATTGCTCGAGTTGGTAAGCAGAGCAATTGAAAGCCAGGCTGTTCAAAGTGGTGACCGTGCATTTTTTGCACATCCGGCCGTGAGTCTGACCATTGCACTTTCAGCGCTGGGGGTATTAATTATTGCCGGACTCTTCGCCGGAATGATCCCAGCCACCAGAGCGATCCAGATTAAACCAATTGATGCATTACGTGAAGAATAATAAATTGTTTAATATTATAATTAATTGAATAATATCAATATCATGAAAACGAATAGTGGAAGTATCCTAAAAAAGATTGCTAAAATTTTTGGCTTTACCTTGCTTGGAGTCATGTTTGTAGGGACACTGGTCTTTCTTTACAAAAAATCGCAGGCCAAACCTGATGTGTTCGAGATTCAAAAGGCTCAGATCACCAACATTATCAAGAAAACAGTAGCCACAGGCTCGGTAATTCCCCGGAAGGAGATAGAGATAAAGCCACAGGTATCGGGAATTTTAGAAGAAATCTTTATCCTGGCCGGACAAAAGATCAAAAAGGGCGATGTCATCGCAAGGGTTAAGATTATCCCCGACATGGTTAACCTGAACAATGCCGAATCACGCGTAAATCGCTCGAAATTAAACCTCGAAGATGCACGAATTGATTTCGACAGAACTTCGGCACTTTTTGCAAAGCAGGTGATTTCAAAAGAGGAGTTCCAAAAAGCAAGGCTGACATTTAATTCAGCCAAAGAAGAGGCCGAAGCAGCGGAAAATAATCTGGAACTAATCCGGAAGGGTGTTACAAAAAGTTCAGCAACAACCACCAATACATTAATTCGCTCGACCATTGACGGAATGGTGCTTGATGTACCGGTAAAAGAAGGATTCTCTGTTATTCAAGCTAATACATTCAATGCAGGAACTACAATCGGGATCGTTGCGGATATGAATGATATGATTTTCCAAGGCAAAGTGGACGAAACCGAAGTTGGAAAAATTAAAGAAGGGATGAATATTGAACTGACAATCGGTGCTATTGAATCGGAAAAATTCAATGCCATATTAAAATATATTGCCCCGAAGGGATTGATTGAAAATGGGGCCATACAGTTTGATATTAAGGCAGATGTAAAGCTGAAAGAGAATCAGTTCATTCGATCGGGCTATAGCGCAAACGCGAATATAGTTTTGGAAAAGCGCGATAGTGTACTTGCTATTCCTGAAGGATTATTGAAGTTCGAGAAAGACTCAGCTTTTGTTGAAGTCGAGTCGCTGCCACAAAAATTCGAGAAAAAATTTGTCAAAACAGGAATCTCCGATGGGATAAACATTGAGATTATCTCCGGAATTACAAAAGAGGACCGTTTAAAAGGAATGTTAGTTGACATCAAGAAAAAAGAGGCAGAAAAAAAATCATAATATCCTAAAAGACAACGAAACGTTTAATAATTTAGCGAACAATCGGGCACTAAAAAAATTCAATTATGATACGGACTATTTCAACGATCACTCTACTGCTCTTTGCAGCACTTTTTACCTCACTTAGGGCACAGGAAATATGGAGCCTCGAAAAGTGCATCAACTATGCGCAGGATAATAATATTAAAATTAAACAGGGCTTCAACACTACTCAATACCAGCATAATCAGCTGAATCAATCAAAAAATTCACGTTTGCCGAATCTGAACGGACAAATGTCGCAAAGTCTCTATTTTGGACGTACGCTGCTCAGCGACAATTCCTATTCCGACATTAACTCCGCTCAGACCGGATTTGGATTGGGAACAAATGTTCCGGTATTTCAGGGATTTTACATTTCCAACAACATTTCCAGACTTGATTTAGACTTTCAGGCCAGTGTATCTGACCTCGAAAAAGCCAAAAGTGATATTTCGGTAAATATCGCCTCCACTTTTCTGGAGATTCTGTTTGCCAAAGACCTTGTTAAAGTATCAGAAGATCAGCTTATTGTTACCAATCTTCAGATCAAACAGATCAACGAGAAGGTAGAAGCCGGAAGTCTGGCCAAAGGAAGCCTTCTCGAAATTCAGGCTCAGGCAGCAGGAGAAGAGCTCAACCTTGTAAATGCCAAAAATCAGCTTCAACTTGCTAAATTGAGGCTTACCCAATTACTGGAACTCCCTTTGAAGGATAATTTTGACGTGGAGGTTCCGATACTTCCTGAAATTTCAGCTCAGGCATCAATCGTTTCCGCCGGAGAAGTTTATAAATCGGCAGTGCTCATCCGTCCCGAAATCAAAGGGGCAGACTTACGATATCAAAGTTCACAGTTTCAATTAAAAGTGGCACAGAGTGCGCTTTATCCTACAGTTAGTCTTTACGCAAATGCCAATTATTCGTACAATAATAAAAATAAAACGATCAACCGGGACCCTAATACCGGCCAAATCATATCTTATTCAGATATTTCTTTCGGGCAGCAGTTGAAAAATTTTCAGTCCAAGAATGTCGGTTTACAAATGAACATTCCGATTTTTACCCGTTTTCAAAACAAATTACAGATCGATAATGCCAGACTTCAGGTTTTAAATACGGAACTTGAACTCGAGAGTGCCAAAAAATTGCTTCGTTCCGACATTGAAACCGCTCAGACAAATGCCATTGCAGCTTTTAACCGGTATACTTCGAACCAAAAGGCGGTATTCTCGATGAAAGAGGCATTCCGCTACTCGGAAGAGAAATTTAGTGTTGGATTGGTAAATGCTGTAGAATATAATACTGCTAAAACTAAACTTGCAAAAACAGAATCCGATCTGCTGCAGGCAAAATACGAATTTATTTTCAGGACAAAGATTCTTGATTTTTACCGTGGACTTCCATTGACACTTTAAGAAACTTTTTTGGTTCTATAAAATAACAAGTTTACATACAGACCCTGAAGGTTTTGAAAATCTTCAGGGTCTGTCTGTTTAATCCAAAATGACAACAATACATATCAAAATGAAACAAATTATGGACTCTATATTTTACAGTTTTTCGGCAATAACACTTCAAGGAGAAGAAAAAAGTTTTGCCGATTACAAAGGGAAAGTCGTCGTAATCGTAAATACCGCGAGCAAATGCGGATTCACACCTCAGTATGACGGATTGGAAGATTTGCACAAAAAATACTACGATAAAGGACTGATAATTTGCGGATTCCCCTGCAACCAGTTCGGCAATCAAGAACCCGGAAGCAACACAGAAATTTCAGAAGGATGTCTGGTGAATTATGGAGTAAGCTTTCCGATGTTCAGCAAAATCGAAGTTAATGGAGCCGGTGCCCATCCTTTGTTTAAATTTCTCAAGAAAAAATTACCGGGATTTTTGGGAGGCAGAATAAAATGGAACTTTACCAAATTTGTAATCGACCGGCAAGGAGTGCCGGCAAAACGTTTTGCCCCATTTTCGACGCCAAAAAACATGGAATCAACCCTTCTTAAATTGTTGTAAATCGATGCTTATTTCGTTATTATAACCTTAATTGCCTTGTTTATTTTACTATTGTGCACCCTTATCATATAAATTCCCCCCGGAATATTGATCAGATCAACCGGCGTAAGGTAGCTTCTATCGATAGCTACTTTTTCTTGTCTCCAAAGTAATTTACCATTGTTATTACTGATATCAATCATCAGTTCAACCGGCTTGCCTGATTGGATCTTAAGATTAAACTGACCGTGATTAGGATTCGGATAAACAGTCATCTCTATATCACTGGCGCTAATATCAGATAAAGCAAAGATATATGATGGCATTGATTCGCAGCTGTTTATAGTTTGTGTAACCGTATAACTACCACTGGCAAGGGCAGAATATTGTTTTTCAGTTCCTCCTGTGGCAATAGGATTGCTATCGAGGTACCATTGATTTCCACTGTCAGCGCTGCTGATCAGGGTATGCCCTTGTTCAACAATCCTTGGAGTGGCCGGGATCGGATTTACAGCAACTGAGTAATTATTCGAGATGGTAAAATATCCGCACTCGCTTATGCCACTCACAACGACAAATCCCAGTGATGCTGTGGCGCTGAAGTCAACCACAACAACATCTGTACCCGCCCCGGAAACGATCTTTGCACCCGGTGGAAGTGTCCACTTATAATCAGTCATTACCGCATCTGTCCTGTAAACAACTCCGGCAGTCCCTGCGCAAACAGTTGTCAATCCTGTGATTGAAGGGAAATATAATGGTCTTACAGTTACCACAACACTGTTGCTATTGGTGCAACCTGTACCTGTGATGGTCTCCACAACTGTATAGGTGGTTGTAACAGTTGGATTAACTGTAGGATTTGCCACCGCAGAAGTATATCCTGAAGGCACAGAACTCCAGCTATAGGTACTTCCCGATACAGGTGAAGCCCCCAAAATGGTGCCGCTATTCAGACAGATTATTCTGTCAGCTCCAGCATCCGCAGCAGGTATTGGATTAACAGTTACGACAACACTGTTCGTACTGGCACAACCCGTGGCTGTAATGGTTTCAGTTAAAGTAAAGGTTGTGGTGACCATCGGAGATACCGTTGGATTGGCACCTGAGGAAGTAAATCCTGTAGGTTCGGAAGTCCAGCTATAGGTACTTCCGGATACATTAGAAGCACCAAGCGAGGTCTCCTCCTTCTCACAGATTATTCTGTCGCTTCCTGCCGGAGCAGCTGGTGTAGGATTGACAAGAATGGTAAAGCTCTTTGAAGAACCGGTACAACTTACTCCTGCATTGGTATAAGTCGGTGTTACCGAAATAGTTGCAATTATTTCAGTGTTACCTGTGTTGACAGCAGTAAAAGATGGGATATTGCCGGATCCATTAGCTGTAAGTCCTATTGTTTGATCACTGTTCGTCCATGCATATGTTGTTTCTCCTCCTGTGTTAATAGTGGAAAACAGTACTGCTGTTGTAGCTGATCTGTTGCAAAGTACCTGACTTGAAAGCCTTAATGTCTGGGCTGTCGGATTCACAGTAATTGTAAATGTTTTGGCCGGACCGGTGCAGCTCACACCCGCATTGGTAAAGGTTGGTG
>CAYHDA010000040.1:0-19948 GCA_964355145.1 uncultured Mariniphaga sp. | reverse complement strand
TTTATCTACTTCTTTCGCGAAACTTTCATCAGGCTTGAGCAAGATGTCATCCTGCCATTCCCATACAGGCGCCCCGTTACCGGTATAGTTTGTTGTAGTTCTGAATCTCAAAATGGCATTTTCCCATTTGTTGGCTTGTACGGCGACCCAGAACAGGAATAATTTCCCTTTTTGATTCAGGAAAAGCACAGGATTACAATCAGGAATCCCCTTCGTATCTGCCATTAAAAACGGAATACTCCACGTATTTAAACCCTTTTTTTGTCTTGCTCCCATGATACGGACATCATCAGCTGTACGTTCGCCGCTTCCCTGAAACCAGACAGCCAGCAGATCACCATCCGGCAGTTGTACAATACTGCTTCCATGCACGTGTTCATGCTGAAAAGGAAACATAAATTCCTCACTTACAATCGCTTTCTTTGAATTTCTGATTTGTGAAAAGCCACATAAAGCTGTAAAAAGAAATAAAACTAAAAATAATTGGATTGTTCTCATTCTCAGTGTCTTTTAGAGTAGTTGCAACTGGATTATTATTCTTCAGGCCAGAGCCCGTTTATGATATTTCTCGTTCTTAGATTGGCAGAATTGAGCACGACGTGTCTGATTAATTTACGGTGCCAGGTATAGGTAATATGGATCAACCCATCTTTTGTTTGAATGACGGCCGGATAGGAGAATTCTGCTCTGGGATCGGGATCATTCTCCAGGAGAACTGCAGCATTCCAATTAATGCCATCAGCAGAAATTGATACCGCCAGAATATTTCTTCCTTTAACTGCCGGGCTATAGACAAGCAGCTGTCTTCCGTCTGACAGGGTGACCGCATCGATTCCCGAATTGTTATTCGGTAATTGTGTAGGTACAACAGGGCTCCACGTCAGACCATTATCTTTTGACCACGATTGGTTGATGTTTTTATTTTTGCTGCGGCAAAGCAATTGTAACCTTCCGTCTTTATGAAATAAAATGGAAGGTTGAATTGAATTAAGATTGTTGTTGTCGATTGTGATTTTTTTCCAGTTTTTCAACTGCTGATCTGAAGATTCAAGGTAGATATTCCACGTCTTTCCGGATTCAAAACTGGTAGGATACAATAATTTTCCATCAGATAATCTGACCGGTTTATTTTTTATGGGACCAAGCAGATTATCTGGAATTCCGGATGCATCTGTCCACGTCTTTCCGTTGTCCTTTGAAGTTTTGTACAAGCCCCACCAGCTATCCGGACTGGGGCCTACCTTGTAATAGAGTATAATTTCGCCATTATCTTTGGTGAAAAGGACAGGATTCCAGCAGGGATACCTTTTATCCTGATCGATACCATCTGCTGCCATGACTGGAATACTCCATTTCCCGTTAACATTTGAAGAGGTGTAAATACAAACATCGGGTGCCCGCTCCTCTGTTCCGCCAAACCAGGAGGCAATTAACCCGTCTGCAGTTTCTGTTATGGTTGAGGCATGACAGCTGGGAAAGGGAACATCCTGTTGTTGATAGATGTACTCAGAAGTGACGATAGCACTAGCCCCTTTAAACGGATCACCGGCAAACAATGAAGTTGAAAGCAGTGCCATTAAGGCAAGATTGACAAGTTTTTTCATGTCGTTTTTTTAGTTAAGTAAGAGTTTATCTGAGTTTATGTTTTGAAAATATTTTCATGATTACAAATCCAACCAGGGAAATTGCAATAGTTCCAAAGACAATTGTTAGGTTGCTATGAAATGGACTTCTGAAAGCAAGTAAATTACCTTCTGTAATGAGTAACGGTGAAAGGCTCATCCAGATAATTACCAGAACTCCAACAATTACGCCAATAATTGCATCAATGTTTCGGGCTTTTTTTGAAAGATAACCAAGCAGAAATAATCCAAGCATACCACCGCTGAAAATAGAGGCCAGAGCCCACCATGCATCGAGCACACTTTTAACGCCAACCAATGCAAGGGCTATGCCTATACCAAAAATACCGAATACCAACGATGAACGATAAAGAATTTTCATCGACGATTTTTCACCGGCCTCTTTATTGATATAACGTTTGTAATAATCGGATAAAATAATTGTTGCGGTACTGTTCAGGCTGGTAGCCACCGTGCTCATACCGGCTGCAAAAATGGAGGCGATCAGCAAGCCTGTTACACCTTTGGGCAGGCCGTTCACAATAAAATAGGGGAATACTTTATCGCCGGCGCCCTCAATTTTGAGTTCGGCAGGTAATAAATCGGGCTGTGCAGTGTAATATGCAAAGAGGGCTGTTCCGATGTAGAAAAATACAACCGATACCGGAATATATAACAGGGAACCAAACAGAGCTGATCGCTTTGCCTCTTTTTCGGTGCCGGTAGTCATGTACCGTTGAACATAATTTTGATCAATCCCGTAATTCTGGAGATTAGTAAACAAACCGAATATCAAAACAACCCAGAAAGTAGAGTCTTTAAGGCTGGCGCCAAAACTTCCGAGGCTAAATTTGTTGTTGGCTGCTGCAATTTCGAATACCTGATGCGGACCTTCAGGCATCGAGAAGGTCAAAATAACTGCACAGACAATTGCTCCGACGATCAGGATAATTCCCTGGATAGCATCGGTCCAGATGACTGCCTGTATGCCACCGAGCATCGAGTAAATAGTTACTGCAATACCAGTTACGACAATTACTGTTTTGACATTCCATCCAAACAATGCGTTGAGGGGAAGTGCCAGTAGTAAGAGTATTGCTCCTGTGCGCATTAGCTGAGTAAGCATATAGCACGTTGATGCATAGATTCTTGCCCAGGCTCCGAATCTGATTTCAAGATAATTGTAAGCAGAAATACTCCCTAGTCCGCGGTAAAGCGGAACAAAAAATTTCACTGCTAAAATTGAAGCAACCGGAATAGACAGGCTAAAAACCAAAGCGTTCCAATTCGAAATATACGCTTTCCCAGGTAACGCCAGGAAACTTATACTGCTGACAAAGGTTGCAAAAATCGACATTCCGACAACCCAGGCAGGCAATTTCCCACCTCCTGTAGTAAATTGATTTGAAGTTTTATTTTTAAAAAAGAAACTGGCTCCAAAAATTACATTTCCAAAAGTCAGTACAATAAATACAATTAAGTCCAGGACAGGTAGTTTCATTTGGGTTGTTTATCAATGTTAAAAAACCCAAATAAAATTAATTGATAATTCCTTTGAACCCGGCGACGTATTGTTCGATTTTCCTTTTATCTTCTCCTTCAAATCTGGAAAGTGGAAAAGCGGTGTAATCGTTGCAAATACCCATCGCGGATAAGGTACATTTAATTCCCTTTATATATTTGGAACTTGTGGAGGCAACCGCATAAATAGTATTGTAGAGCTGGATGTTTAATTCGCGAAGAACAGCTATTCTTTCGAAATCATGGGCTAAAGAAGCTTCATATAATTCGACAAATAGTTTTGGATATATATTGGCTCCTCCGGCAATAGCACCGTGGCCGCCTTGCATAATCGTTTCAGGAATAAATAGTTCTGTTCCGGTGATGATTGCGAATTCCGGAGTTTTTTTAAATGCTTCGATTAAATTAGTCTGATAGAACATATCACCTGAACTATCTTTAATACCAATAGCTCCCAGTGCCTGTCCTATTTTCACGGTCTCCAGATCCATGTGAAGCTTGGTGTGACTCGGCATATTGTAAAGCAACACCGGTAAAGTCAGTTTCGGGATAAGGTTTTCAAGGTGAAATATCAATTCTGATTGTGAAATCGGCATATAATAAGGAGGAGCAATTACTACTGCATCCGCACCAACACTTTTTGAATATTCAGCAATTTCAAGCGATCCATCAAATGAAGTATCTGTTATTCCAACCATTACCGGAATTCTGTGATTTGTTAACTCACAAGTCCTCTTAATGAACTCCTTGCGTAGTTTATAGCTCAGGCTTGGTGCTTCACCGGTTGTTCCTAAGATAAACAAACCATGTACACCGCCGGTAACAAGATGTTCAACCAGTCTTTCAAGTCCTTGTACATCAAGCGTGTTATTGTCGAGAAGTGGTGTAATAACAGGAGGGATAATTCCTTTTAATGGTAATTCCATAATAATTTGAATATAAATATAATTTGTTCGAATGATTCATTACCCCAATTTAAGAAAGGCGGAAGCATTGAATCGAGATCATTTACAAATTAAGAGATTCCCCTTCTTTTTAACTTCTATAATCTTGTTCTATTTACATTGTTTTTTAACTGTTATCTGATTATAATCGGTTATATTTGTCGTTTGAAGTTAAAATTGACTAATACGGAAAAACGATGGAAATAATCTATGAGAAAATATTTGTTTCCCATAACTATTCATTCATTACGCGAAAACTGCAGTTAGCTTCAAATATTACGAAGATACATTCGCACCGGAATTTTGAATTGAATTATATCCTGTCCGGTTCAGGAAAAAGAATTGTGGGGAATAGCATTTCAGGATATACCGATGGAGATCTGGTTCTTTTAGGTCCTAATATTCCGCATTGCTGGGATAATCAGAGTGCCGATCAGGGAACTGTTTCTGAATGTATTGTCACACATTTCAACGAAAATATCATTAGTTCTGATTTCTTTAATATCCCTGAACTTGAACAAGTAGTTGGTTTATTGAAAAACGCCGATAACGGAATTTGGTTTAAAGGAAAGAAAACAGAAAAAGTTGGCCTTGCACTGAGGAAGATGGTCACATTAAAAGGACTGGAGCGTTATATCGAATTATTAAAAGTTTTTCACCTCCTTCTTCAGATTGACGAACGTGAGAACCTGGCGCTTCCTTCATCACCTCCTAATACTTTCGACACAGACCAGGACCAGATCAACAGAATATACGAATATGTATTTAATAATATCCAGACCGGCATTAAATTAAAAGAGGCCTCCGCCCTCGTCTTTAAAGAACCGGGTTCTTTCTGCAGGTATTTCAAGAAAAAAACCAACCAGACTTTCATGGATTATGTGAAGAATGTTCGGATAGGACTGGCTGCAAAATTGCTGGCGGAAACTGATAAGCAAATAACGCAGATATGCTATGAATGCGGCTATAATAATCTGGCTAACTTTAATCATTATTTCAGGGTTATTATGCAGAGAACACCATCGGAATACCGTAAGGACTTTAAGTAACAGTCGTGAAAAATGCGATTCTCTACTGTATTTTTAATTTCCAGCTTAATCTTAGGGTTTACTAGTCCGGAGAATTGTCCGGCAAGTACTGTTCCCTCATTTAAATTTGTGAAAATGCTGGTTGAATATACTGAAAATCCTATCAGTATCGATCAGCCGAATCCTGAATTTTCATGGATTATTTCATCCGGTAAGCGAAATCAGTCGCAATCGGCTTATCGGATTATAGTCGCCTCTTCCCCTCAATATTTATCAGAAGGCAAGCCTGATATGTGGGATTCCGGAAAAATTATATCCGGAGAAACTATCCATCATGCCTATGGAAATACTAACCTGATATCGGGTAAGTCCTATTTCTGGAAAGTTATTTTCTGGGATAGCGGGGAAAATGCCCATGAGAGTGGCATCGCAAGATTTGAGACTGCCTTGCTGTCGGATAGAGACTGGCAAGCCCATTGGATTGGGAATGGATCATCGCTGGAAAAGTTGCCTCCTCAAGGTTTCTATAAGGATAAAAAAGAACAATATAAAGGGACGGATTCAATTGTTCATGATGGCAATTCATTATTATTAAGGCATGTAGCCAAATTTTCAAAGAAAATTAAATCAGCAAGAGCCTTTGTAAGCGGATTAGGTATTTATGAATTTTTCATCAATGGAACAAGGGTTGGCGATCATGTGCTTGCTCCGGCAAAGACCCCTTATCATAAAATAATCCTTTACGATACCTACGATGTTACTGCCCTTTTAAAACAGGGGGTGAATGCATTTGGAATTCATTTGGGCAATGGATGGTATAATCCATATAAAAAATGGTGGAACGAATACCGGATGCAATGGTTTGGGTCAAAAAAAGCGATTGCACAAATTCACGTCACATATGCCGATGGAAGCTCTCAAATAATAACGACTGATAAAAGCTGGGTCTGGTCACATGGTCCGGTAACGTATAATTGCATCTACGACGGTGAAGTGTATGATGCCAATCTCGATCATAATGGATGGACACGACCGGATTATGACGATTCAATGTGGAATCCTGTAACCCTCTTCGATAAGCCTAAAGCCCGCTTAATGGCTCACCGGATGCCTGCTGTGAAAATGATGGAAACGTTTCATCCAAAGGAGCTTAAGGTTTCAAAAACTGGAGTAAGAGTTTTCGATATGGGCCAAAATTTTGCCGGATGGGTGCGCCTGACCACAAAAGGGGCGAAAAATACAGTACTGAAAATTCGTTTTGCAGAGGATATCAGGGAGGATGGCTCACTCGATATTACAAGTAATGAAAATGCCGGAGCAACGGCCGAATATATCCTAAAAGGTGATGGCATTGAAACTTACGAAACACACTTTTCATATTTTGGTTTTAAATATGCCGAGGTGTCAGCTAAAAACGGGCCGCTTAATTTAATCAATATTGAAGGAAGGGCACTTTATTCTGACAATCCGAAGGCTGGTTATTTTGAATCAGATAACCGGCTTGTCAATAAAATACACAACGCCACAATCTGGTCCCAAAAGAGTAACATGATCGGTTATCCAATGGATTGTCCGCAGCGGGACGAACGGCTGGGATGGTTTGGCGATGCACAGGTAACAGCCGAGGAAGCAATGTTTAATTTTAATATGGCTTTGTTTTACGAGAATTGGTTCGAAGGAATCAAAGAAAATCAGGATGAAAAAACCGGTGATCTTCCCATTATATCGCCCCGGCCCTATATTTATGATGTCGGGATAGAGTGGAGCAGCACTTATCTGACTATGCTATGGCAGTATTATACTTTTTACGGTGATCATCGTATGCTGCAGCGTCATTATGCGACTATGAAAAGGTATATGAGTTTTTTAGACAGCATTTCGAACGATTATATTTTGCCGATGGGATGGATTGGTGATTGGGGGAGCATGGTAAAAGGATGGAAAGAAGGCGAGCCAAAGTCTGTTCCTACCGCTTATTATTTTCTGAATGCCAGGATAATGTCGGATGTCGCACGGATTCTGGGAAATAACTCCGACCAGGAATATTTTAAGAATCTCTCGGATAAAATCAAAGCAAAATACAATAATACTTACCTTAATACCGAAACAGCCAATTACAATGATGGCAGCCAGATGGCGAATTCTTTCCCGCTTTATCTGGGTCTTGTCCCTGAAGAACTTAAACAGAAGGTATTGGATAATTTAGTGAAAGATATAACTGTCAAAAATGATACTCACCTTACCACTGGAGTATTAGGCACAAAATATATGCCCGAAGCACTTGCCCGGATGGGCAGAAGTGATATTGCCTGGGGGATAATTAATCAAAAGAGTCCGCCAAGCTGGAACAATATGATGACCAAATACACCACTATGTGCGAATTCTGGACATTAAAACAGTCGAAAAACCATGTGATGATGGGTAGCATTGACGCCTGGTTTTATAAATATATGGCGGGTATCTTGCTCGATGAAAGTAACCCGGCATTTTCCATTTTTCAGGTTAAACCGTTACTTTTGAAAAATCTGAATGCGGCAAAAGGTCGTATCGAAACAATAAGAGGTTTAATTTCTTCCGAATGGACAAGAATTCCCGGAAGGTTTACTTTAAAAGTGGAAGTTCCATTTAACACAACGGCATTGGTTTATATTCCGGGAGAAAAGGAAGCGAAAATCAGCGAAGGAGGAGTACCTTTATCGCACACCCAGGGGATTGAGTACCTCGGTTATTCCGATAGTTATCATTTGGTGAAGGTTCATTCAGGTTACTTCGTATTTACAATTGGTAAGAATTAGAAAAAACTTAATATTCCATGGAGACTTCTAAAAATCGTAAAAGTAAATTAGATTTGCAGGAATTTGAATGGATTAATCAGCCGGATTTATTTGCGCTCGAGAATGAAATTCTAACAATCGTCACTGATCCGGAAACGGATTTTTGGCAACGTACTTATTATGGTTTTAAAAATGATAATGGCCATTCCTTTCTAACAGAAATTGAAGGTGACTTTACCTTCGAGGTGAAGACTGAATATGTAGCTGTTAATCAATATGATCAATGTGGAATTATGCTTTATCAGGACAGCGAAAACTGGGTGAAGGCATCTGTGGAGTATGAAAATAAACAATTCGCGCGCCTTGGTTCTGTAGTCACAAATTTGGGTTTTTCTGATTGGGCATCCACCGATATTCCAGCTGAAGTGACAACCATGTGGTATCGGCTGAGCCGTCGGGGGCAGGATTTTTGCATCTTGAATTCATTTGATGGTATTACCTATCATCAAATGAGGATTTTTCATATACACCATCCAATTAACGCTGCAAGGGTAGGCGTTTATGCCTGCAGCCCGCTAAAGTCCAGCTTTAAAGCTGTTTTTTCAAATTTTGATTCAGGGAAGTGTACCTGGAGAGATCATTCTGATAATTACTGAATTATTAAAAACTTAATTATTGCATTGTGTATTGATAACATACTGAAAATAAATAATAAAGATCATTGCAGATTGAAAACTATTAACTGATGATTACCTCATTGTTCCCTCAGCAAGGTGAAAAACAAATTATCTGCGGAGGAATGTGAACGGACACTTAACTTATAAATTATGAGATATTTAAAATACGGCTTATCCAAGTCTCACCTTTTGATTTGCACCAGCCTTATCACATTGGGTTTAAATTCATGCATGAATGTGCCTGAAAAGAAGGAGTTAATACAAGAAACAGTTGCCTTTCAGGATTCTCCGTTTGTTCAGGAATCTCATGATGGTTATAAAATCAGTAACGAAAAGTCCGATAACGAAGTCAGAAGTATCGCTGTTGATAAAGAAGCAAATGTATGGATAGCCACTGCTTCAGGGGTTTTTTGCAAAAAAACCGGAGCCCGGGATTGGGAACCTGTTATTTCCGGACAGAACCGGGGTCCCGCATATGCAGTGTCAGTGAATGATAATGGAGATGTACTGCTTGGAACATGGGATGGCATTTACAGGTATAGCAACCATCAGCTTAAAAAAGAAGAGGGTGTTAAACCACCGATATCTGAGATATGTAAGGATGGAAACGGAAATTATGCTTTGGGTCCTTATGGAATCTGGCGTTTCAAGGCCAATGCATGGAAATTGCAGGAGTACAAAATTTCACGCACCGTCCGCGATGCTGTCACCGATGTGGCAGGAAATCTCTGGGTTGCAACAGATGTCGGACTCTATTTTTGCAAGGATGGCACAACAAAGCTATATCAGGATGTTTCCGACTTAATGAGTTGTTATGTCCATGCCATCTCTTTCGACCCGGAGGGTAATATTTGGGCTGGAGTCTTAGGTGGCGTAACGGTCAGAGAAAAGGATCGTCTGATCAAAAACCTGACTCCCAACGAGGGCATTCCTTCTGCTCAGGTTAATTGTATTCGCAGGTCACCCGATGGGGTGATGTGGGTAGGAACCGATGTTGGTGTAGTTCGTTTTGCAAAAGACGGAACGCACTCACTGCGATTTAGCAGAAGATGGCTAACCGACAACAAAGTTACAGATATCGCTTTTGATGCGGATGGAAATGCCTGGATTGCAACAGCTAATGGTGTGAGCGAGATTAAACGGCAGCTAATGACATTGGCAGATAAAGAGAAAAATTTTTATGGACAGCTGATGAAAAAGCACATGCGTGATCCCTGGACTTGCGGAATTCTGAAGCTTGAGATTCCCGGAGATACCGCTTCATGGCGTAATTCTGATGATGATAACGATGGCGAATATACCAGCGGCTATCTGGCCATGGAGAGTTTCAGATATGCTGTCACGAAAGATGAAGATGCGAAATTAAAGGCACGTAAAGCCTTCGAATTTCTGAAATATTTGCAAACAGTAACCGGAACGGAAGGTTTTTTTGCCAGATCTGTTGTCCCGGTTTCCTGGAAACAGGTTAACGATCCCAATAAAACTTATACTAAAAAAGAACTGGCTGATGAATTGGTGAACGACCCCCGCTTTAAACCGGTAGAGGAACGATGGCACAAGTCAGCAGATGGCAAATGGCTGTGGAAGGGCGATACCAGCAGCGACGAAATGGACGGGCACATGATGGGCTATTTCTTTTATTATGAGCTGGCTGCGGGCGAAGAAGAGAAAATTCTGATCCGAAATCATGTGAAGAAAATTATCGACCAGCTGATTATTACCAACTACAACCTTATCGATGTCGACGGAACACATACCCGCTGGTCTGTCTGGTCACCAGAGCAATTAAATGGTGATCCTGACTGGGCTTCGGAGAGAAGCATCAACTCACTGGAACTTCTTGCTTATCTCAAATTTGCTGCTCATATCACCGGTGATCAGAAATATGACAGGGAATATCATCGCCTGATTGACAAAGATGGTTACCTTGAAAATATATCACAACTGAATAAGAAAAACCCGGCCTGGCAGATTTATTTTGACAGGACTTTAGAAGGCTATCTTTTCCCCATCCTGCTCAAATATGAAAATGATCCCAGACTTAAATTGTTCTATAGTCAGCTGATCGACGAATGGATGGCAAACCAGCCGGCGGGTGAAAACCTGATCAATAATCTGACTTATGCCTTTGCTACAGGTAAAAAAGTCAATGTGCCACAAACGGTTCATTTTCTGAGAGATGCCCCTCTTGATCTGATGGACTGGCCAATTGATCATACTTTGAGGGAAGATGTGCACATTGTGAGAAGCCCGATTCTTGAAGAGATTCAGATTTCAGAACTTCCGCCTGCAAGTGAGCGCGCAACCGTACGGTGGGATAAAAATCCCTGGGGAGCAATACAAGGCGATCTGAGCATGGTCAGAGAACCGGTTTTTTGGCTTTGGCCCTATTGGATGTCCCGGTATTTCGATATAATTCAGCCTGTAAAAAAGTAGCTTTACCCGAATAATATTAGAATTGTTTATAATTGTGAGCTGGAAAATTTAAACTAAATAACCTGAAGCATTTTTAATTGACAATACTTACAACCATTATCTATGAAATTTTCATGTGCCTTTTTTTTCCTGCTCATCCTTGTCTTCACTTCCTGCACTCCTCAACGAACAGAAACCACATGGATTGTTAATGATCTTCGGTGCGAATATCTTCCTGGACCTTTGGGAATTGATGTGATCAAACCACGTCTTTCGTGGAAGATGAATAAAGAGGTAAACGGAGCGAAACAAACTGCATACCGTGTTATGGTCGCTTCAGGCGACGAATTATTAAATCAAAATACACCTGATCTTTGGGACTCCGGGAAAATGGAATCCGGTCAGTCAATTCAAGTGGAATATCAAGGTAAGCCATTAAGTCCGGGCTTAAAAGTGAGTTGGAAAGTGCAAATTTGGGATGAGGAAAAAAATGAATCGTCATGGAGTAAAACAGCATATTGGGAAATGGGCTTGCTCAATGCCGGAGACTGGCAAGCCAAATGGATCGGTGCACCCCCATCCCTTACTTCCGGTGAATGGAAATTTGCTGCTCCATTTTTTCGAAAAGAGGTCAGTATCTCTAAGAAAGTAAAGCGCGCGCGTGCATATATCAGTGGATTAGGTTATTATGAATTGCATATTAATGGCGTAAAAATTGGAGATCATGTTCTTTCACCCAATCAGACCAATTATGATCGTCAAAAAGTGGAGAAATGGAGCGAATCAAGGATCGGGAATATGACCAGTACAGTTCTGTACGAGACTTTTGATATTACTTCGTCGTTGAAATCAAAGGCGAACGCGTTTGGGTTTATCCTTGGAAATGGCTGGTATTTGCAGGCCGACCGGCCAAATGATACTTCGCTGTGGTACGACACACCGCGATTGATTGCACAATTTGTAATCGAATATACCGATGGAAGCAGAGACGTAATAACAAGTGATGAGCAGTGGA
Source organism: uncultured Mariniphaga sp. (assembly GCA_964355145.1). Taxonomy (GTDB): domain Bacteria; phylum Bacteroidota; class Bacteroidia; order Bacteroidales; family Prolixibacteraceae; genus JAAFHB01. The sequence goes on along the minus strand of CAYHDA010000040.1, from coordinate 7,951 downwards.
AATCCTCGCTGGGTCCCATCCTGTACAACGGGTTGCACTCCGGCGAGATATATGATGCAAGGAAGGAGCAGACTGGATGGAATACTGCCGGGTTTGATGATTCAAAATGGGTGAAGGCAATAGCTGTCAGGCCACCGACAGGAACGTTAAAAGCACAAATATCTCCCCCCGACCGGGTGACCAAAACTATCAGACCAGTTGCTGTGAGTCAGCCCGAGAAAGGAGTTTACCGCTTCGATATGGGGCGATTGTTCTCCGGGTGGGCAAGGCTGAAACTATCCGGTCCCAACGGAACTAAAATAAGACTGCGCTTTACCGAAGAATTTGGTCCTACCTATAACCAAACAGATACCTATATCTTAAATGGCAAAGGTCTCGAAATATGGGAACCCCGTTTTACATGGCACGCTTTCCGCTATGTTGATGTTTTTGGATCTCCAACTGAATTGACTGCCGAAAACATCGAGGGGAGGGTAGTGAATACCGACATTGCATTGACCGGAATTTTTGAAAGTTCCAATAAATTGCTCAACAAAATTCTGGATAACTACCAGTGGACCCAATTGGGTAATGTTCATGGGGGTGTACCAAGCGATTGTCCTCACCGCGAGCGTCGTGGATATACAGGAGATGGTCAGATCTCAGCTAAGGCAGCAATCTATAATTTTGATATGTCGCAGTTTTATACCAAATGGTTGAATGATATCGCGGATGCGCAAAACCACAAAACCGGTTACGTTCCCAATACCACTCCTTACCAGGATGGCGGCGGCGGGACTGCGTGGGGTTCGGCATATGTGATTATTCCATGGTATATGTATCAGTATTATGGCGATTTACGTCTGCTTCAACAGCATTATTCAGGAATGAAGCTCTGGATCGAATACATGAAAAATTCTCTGAATAAAGATGGAATCCTGGCGAATCAGGGACTTGGCGAATGGGTTTCACCCGACATTGTCGCCATTCCCGAAGACTTCGTAAATAGCTGTTATTATTACTATTGCCTTCAGTTAATGGTGAAAGTATCAACTATTTTAGAAAAATCAGAGGATAAGGAATTCTTTACACAACTGGCTTCTAAGGCTCAGACGGCTATCAATAAGGTTTATTTTAATGCGGAAAAATCAACTTATTCTATCGGCCGGCAAGGTGCCAATGTTTATCCGCTTGGCTTTGGAATTGCTGACAGTGAATACGTTAATGCGATTTTTGATAATTTAATTAAAAATGTTGTCAATGACAATAAGGCACATTTTGATACGGGCATATTGGGAACGCCGCTTTTACTCGAAGTGTTAACTAAAATGGATCGGGCCGATCTGGCATTTACACTAATGAACCAACGTGATTTCCCCGGTTTTGGCTTTATGATAGAAAAAGGAGCTACCACTATCTGGGAGACTTTTCAGGGCGATGTATCCCATAGCCATCCTATGTTTGGGAGTGTTTGTGAATGGTTTTATCAAAATTTGGGTGGAATTTCTCCCGATCCGGACCTGCCGGGCTTTAAGCATATCCTTATTAAACCTTCTCCGGTGAGCAGTCTTTCTTTTGTTAATGCTTCATATCTGTCTATGTATGGGGAAATTAAGTCGCAATGGAAATTCGAGGGTAATGATTACCTGCTCAATGTGTCAATTCCAGCAAATACCTCTGCAACTGTTGAAGTACTGGCTACCGATGAAGGATCAGTTACTGAGAGCGGCAGCTTAGTCGCGGATAATCAGAATGTGAAATTTCTGCGAAAGGAGGGTAAATCCCTTGTTTATGAAATTGCCTCAGGTAAGTACCGGTTTTTATCAAAAGGATCAAAGACCAGCCTTAAAAATACCATTCTTTCCAATCCTATCATTCATCCGGGCGACACCCTTGCACAGGTCCATGACTCCGTAAGGGTCAGCATTACCTCGGATGTGGCTGAGGCGGGAATACGCTATACTGTCAATGGCACAGATCCTGACAGTACTTCACAGGGTTTTACAAAGCCGTTTTATGTGTCAGAACCTACTGAAATAAGGGCAAAAGCTATGTTGAAGGGCTATGAATCCAGCTTTATCAAAACCAATTATATTGATTTTATCAATCCGGAAAAAAATGGTCTTGCTTATCATTACTACGATGGAGCCTGGATGAAAATTCCCGATTTCACCAAACTTAAAGCCTTTAAATCAGGGAAGGTTTATAAGTTTGACCTCGACAATATCATATCAGTCAAGGATGAGTTTGCGCTGTCGTTCGAAGGGTTGATCCGTATAAATATTGAAGGAACCTATGAATTCTTTATCCAGTCCAACGATGGCAGCAGGTTATTTATTAATAATCAAATTATTGTCGATCACGACGGCCCGCATGGTGCAGACATCGAAAAAACGGGTAAAATATCCTTGCCTAAAGGCGTATATCCAATAAAACTCCACTACTTTCAGGCAGGTGGAGGAATGTTTCTTCGCGTCCAGTATACTGGTCCGGGCATTAAAAAACAAGATGTTCCGGCGATGGTTTTATTTCAAAAATAATTAAAATGGTAAGATCAATCCAATTGCTGATGGTTTTTCTGCTGATAACCTCAGGCATCTTTGCAGCGAACAATGATTCTGTTTATAAGGATCCAAAGCCGGGCATGTTTTTTCGCGACTGGTTGTTGTGCGGCCCTTTCCCAAATCCCTTACCTGAGGGAATCAATGCCTACCGGTTCGATTCAACCTCTTTGGGGCATTATCATGATTATCTTTTGCAATACGGAGGCGAAGGTAAAATACGCCCTGTTGAAGGGATGGAGATTAAGCATCCCGATGGACATATCGTTAAGTGGGAACGTTACAGGAATTCTTTTGGGCTGATTCCGTTAAATGAAGTCATTTCTCCAAATGTACAAACTGTTGTTTATGCCGCCTGTGTGGTAAAATCCTCGACTGTTAAGAAGATGGTGCTCTCTGTAACTTCTAACGACGGGATACGGATCTGGCAGAATGGGGACCGGATTCTGGAGCACAATACCATGGGTTCGGAAGAGCCGGACCGTGATCTCATACCTGTGATTCTTAAAAAGGGGGATAATCAATTTTGTATCAAAATTTCGCAGGGATTTGGTAAATGGAGTTTCCAATTCAGGTTTTTGGATTACGCTGAAACAGTGAAACAGGTGGAAGAAAGCGCTTATTTATATTCACGTCCGGAGATTACTGAAACCGCTGATGAGTATCAAATGTTTGTCGGACAGCGTTATAAAATTGAATTACTGCAGCATAAAATTCCTGCAACCGTTAAAATTCTGGACCTGGACGGACAACATATAGTCGCAGCTTTCAAAACAAATCTGGGCGAGACACTGCAGATTAAAAAAAGCTCACTGAAACTGATCGATGGTGTTCATCCTGTCTCCTCCACTATTATTTTACCTGATGGAAAGGAACACGTGCTTCGTAATTACCTGTTTGTTGGCAAAGCGCCTGTAATTACTGAAACATATCAGCATTTCCTTAAAATTCCGTTACCTGATTCTTTGCTTTTTCATGAAAAGGCCGCGCTGAAAAATTCAAAATGTATGGCGTTTCAGCTTGCTGATGATGCAAAAGCGGGAAATCTGGAACCCATGGATTCGTGGACTCAAAAAGATGTGACCGATCGCTATGAAAAATGGCTGGCGACCATAAAAGATGCTCCGTCTCCTTATCACAAGGTCTTTCCTCAGATTCAGCATATCGACCTTTTGAATACCGGTGAATTTCGTTATTTGAAGGAATTGTCATTTGTCGATTTTACCAACGGACTGGTAAAAGCGGATATGGCCAGAATCGGACAGCTTTTACAGGTAAAACAAGGGGCAGACTGGAAGGAAAGGGATAATGGAGCTGTATTGATCGGGCTGCCGAAAGATTTTCCTGAGGTATCAGGAATCACTTTCCCTAACCAGGAGGCCTACCGAATTATTGTTGACAATAAGCACATTAAAGTTATTGGAGCCGCCATACAGGGAGTGCACTACGGATTGGTTACCTTGAAACACTTATTGGAGATGAACGTGCCTCTTCCTTCGGCAGATCTTATCGATTTTCCTATGGCAGCACACAGGGCAACATTTCAATATGTCCCGATACCGATGACTCCCAAAAGCAAGGAGCGTATATTGGAATACATCGACTTAAAATATAATGAGATTGTAGTCCGTTCCTCGGATTATCGAAATATGGAGGATCCAAAAATCAAAGAAGGAATACTTGAATATTTCGACTTCATTAAAAGCTTTCAAGTTGAACCAATCCCGTTGCTTTGGATTACCGGCGACCCGTCATGGGAAGAAGGATTTATGATGGAAAATGAGCCTCTTACTTTTAAGGATGACAAGATAACACCACCTTTTCAACAAATACTAAATATCGAAAGCTCCCGTCCACAATTTCGTTCAGGCATTAACAACGGAATTATTTATCAGCCGGATAAAGATTACCGGATTATTTCCAACTCTCCGCCTGTGATTGAAAGGATTAAAACCGGACGAATTCCTTTTAACTCAACAATATTTTTCAGCGGAGATATCATCGATAGCCGTGCTCACCGGTATTCGAAAACCTGCCCTTCGGAAGAGCTGTCCTATAAGGAATTTGACAGGCTTACGGAGTTGGTTGTCACAACTTTAAAGCCAAAGAAACTGCATGTTAACCACGACGAAATAGGGTTGGTGAATAGCGACAGCCGTTGCCTCAAAAGGCATATGAAAGAGCATCAGCTGGTTGCATATCAGATTAACAGAATGCGGGATATCATCAAAAAGCATGATCCGGATGTGGATATGATCATGTGGGCCGACTGTGTTAACCCATATCATAACGCCGGATTAAAACTGCTTGAAAAAACCGGAGATTTGCTCTATAAAGACATTATTATGGCGCATTGGTACTATACGGCCGAAAATTATCAGCAAAGGGATCTTTTGGAGATGGGAACCAGTTATTTGCTGAACAGAGGGTTCCGGACTTATGGATCTCCATGGGATCATCTGGTCAATCATCAGGCATGGGAACGTATTTTATTGGAGCATGCAGGAAACCCGAATTTTATGGGACTCATGCATACCGAATGGTACAGCGACGAACGCTCATACGGACTCTCTGAGACTGCTGAAGTAAACTGGACAGGAAAAACCTGGCTAACAAAACAGTAATGTAAATTATTGAAGTAGTAATCGTAAATAGTTGGCAATATCCTGTCAGCTAATTTGTTAAATTGAGGTAAATTACATGAATAAAATATTTATACTAATAATTTTGGTATTGCAGTCATTCAATTTGTTCTCGCAGACTTACTGGAGAGTTGAAAATGAATATGGTGACGAAATCCTGCTTACTATTGATTTAAATAAAGAGAAAAAGACATTCGAAGCCTACTCACGTAAAGATGCATTGAAAGATCTTGCCGGCGTTTTTACCTATACATTGGCAAAGGCGGCAGGGAAGTTAAAGTATCCCGAGATCGTTTTTATCGAAGGAAAAACGAGGGAGAAAAACGACAGCTTGTTTTTAACCGGAAACTTCAATTATTTCGATAAACAATTTCTTTTCACGGGATCCATTTCAGGCTCTCATTTTGATGGTCAATATAAGGACAACAGACTCCGGCAGCATCAATTAATCGGGAAAAAAGTTTTTGATAACAAACCACTTAGAGACTATACCTCAATAATTAATACAGCATTTTCTTTGACAGAAAAGAATATCATCAATCCGGCCTGGCTTAAATCGGATGATTGGTTGGATTTTAAGAAAAAAGTCAATGAGCTAAAGGTAAAGACCGCTGATGACTATGAACTGGCTGCCATTTTTTTCTGGTTAGGGAAAAAACTTCCTTTTACATCTTATGAAATTAGCAAAATACGACCCGGAAATAAACCGGTTGGAAGAAGAAACAGCGCAGCCATAAGGGAGATAAAGTCAAATACTGCAATTTTTGAAGGCAATAACTTTCCGGTCAATCAAAAGGAAATGGATAGTATTGCAGTGATTATTAACAGGAAAGGTTATAGTAAACTGGTCATCGATCTTCGCGGTAATAACCGGCAAAGTCCCCTTACTGTAAATATTCTGACAAATTATCTTTCCGAAAAAGCTTTTAATGGAGGAGTTTATTTAACCAGGAAATGGTTTGACAGTAATAATACCATTCCTAAAGCTCAGGATTATCAAAAATTGTTCAGGGGCTTTTCTGAGACGACTTATCAGCCGGGAGTACTTTTCAAGGAGCAAGGCCGTACTCTTAACGTCGTTCCTTCGGGGAAAACCTTCAAAGGAAAGGTTTATGTGCTAGCCGACTCAAAAACATCCAAGGCTGCTGAAGCGATCATTTGTGTTTTAAAACAAGAGAAAATTGCTATTATTGTAGGTCAGAAAACTGCCGGAATGACGGTTTTAACAGAAAGCCTAAGGATTAACAATGAATTTGACCTTATGTTACCCAGTTCTGATTTTTATACAATTGATGGTAAGAATTTGAATAAGGTTGGTGTTGAGCCGGATATACCATTGCCGGCAGATGAGGTAATGACGTACATCATGAAATTATAAAAACCGAACCGCTATGGCTGAAGAAAGTATTTCAAGAAGAAATTTTATCGGAAAAACGGCAGTTGGAATTGCCGGTACTGCCATTTCTACCAGCGCCTCATCAATGAGCGCAGCCTCGTATGAGAGGATAAAAGGAGCTAACGACCGGATTAATATCGGGTTCCTGGGTTGCGGATCACGAAGCAAAGGGCATCAGAATATGGTGAAGATGCTGGCTAAAGAACAAAACCTCGGGGTGGTTGCTGTTTGCGATTTGTGGACCAATAACAGGGAAAGTACGGCAGCACGCTGCAAAGAATTATTCGATGTAAAAGTGCAGCAGTTTAAATATATGGAAGATATGCTGAAAATGCCTGAGCTGGATGCTGTGATGATAGCGACAGGTGATTTTCAGCATGCAAGGCATTTGGCAGAAGTCGTAAGAGCCGGTAAAGATTGTTACTGCGAAAAGCCGATGGCAGAGAGTGTCGATGATGCCAAATTGGCAAGAGCAGCTGTGCTGGAATCAAAAAGAGTGGTACAGATCGGTTCGCAATGGGTGAGTGATCCGATTCAGAAGAAAATAAGGGACATCGTCCGTTCGGGTAAGTTAGGGCAAATCACAAAGATCGAACAGGTATGGAACGACAACGGTCCTCGCTGGCACGATCCTAAAGATCCCGATGTTGCAGCTATCCGTGAGGCAGATACCGATTGGAACCGATGGTTGCTGAATAAACCATATGTTCCTTTTGATCCATGGAAATATTTTGAGTTCCGGATTTTCCGCGAATACTCGGGCGGAATAACCTCTCAATGGATGAGCCATGCTATCGGATTAGTTCATTTTTATACCGATACCGCAATACCTGATTCGATGGTTGCTAACGGAGGTATTTTCGGCTGGCCTGATCTCCGCCAAAACCCCGATACTTTTCAATCGCTGGCAACGTATGATGATGCAAAATTCATGTATTCCTATACTTCCAATTATGCAAATAAATTTGGCGATTATTCCTGCATACGAGGTAAAGAAGGAACACTGTTTGCACATGGAGGCGAAGGAAGTCCGCGTTGGTTTTATATACCGGAACATCTAAAACTGGCAGGAGGATTTGATTTTTATGAGGGCATTAAAGACGCTGTAAGTAAGGGTGTTGCTGAGATGATTACTTGTGAGGAATATGGAATGAAACTTCCTCCTGTTGGTTTAGATGACGACAGCAAATATCATCTTGACAATTGGGTCACTTGTATGAGAAGCCGGAACTTTAATACCAATGCAAATATTCACACCGGATTCTGGCATTCGGTGGGCTGCATCATGGCAACACGAAGCTACAGAGAGGGTAAGAAATTATATTGGGACCGGAACAAGGAGGAAATTGTTGATCACCCTCTGGTTTAATTCT
>CAYHDA010000039.1:9925-20125 GCA_964355145.1 uncultured Mariniphaga sp. | reverse complement strand
AATTCATGGAAATCAGTTCTCTGCAGGAGGTGTTGCTCTGGCTTGTGAGCTTGAAGCACGTTCTGTCGATCATCTGGAAGTAATCAGCGATCAGGAAATTAGTCTTTTAGCATCGTCAAATGTGATTCCAATTGCACTTCCCGGTGCCTCTCTGGGTTTAGGCGGGCCTTTTGCACCGGCCAGAAAGCTTTTGGATGCCGGGTGCTCACTTGCGATTGGCTCTGATTGGAACCCCGGATCGGCACCCATGGGCGATTTGTTGTTGCAAACAGCAATTTTAGGTATTTTTGAAAAAATGACAATGGCTGAATCGTTGGCTGGAATTACTTTCAGGGCAGCAATGTCACTCGGGTTGGCTGATCGAGGAATTCTAAAGAAGGGTTTTTTAGCCGATATTGTAGGATTTCCGGTTTCTGATTATCGCGAAATTCTTTATCATCAGGGAAGCTTAAAACCCTCTGCCGTATGGAAACGGGGAGATAAAGAGCGACTTTAATTCGTTAAACTATGAGACAAATTATTGAGTGTGTTCCCAATTTTTCAGAAGGAAGGGATCTTGCGGTTATAAAACAGATTACTGATGTTATCGAAGGTGTTAAAGGGATAAAACTTCTTAATGTTGATCCGGGTCATGCCACAAATCGGACGGTGGTCACTTTTGTTGGTGAACCGGAGCAAGTTATAGAGGCAGCCTTCAGAGCAGTTCAGCGTGCATCGGAGGTTATCGATATGCGCAGTCATCAAGGCGAACATCCCCGTTTTGGCGCCACTGACGTTTGTCCTTTCGTTCCTGTTTCAAATATCACAATGGAAGAAACGGTAAGATATGCCAGACTTCTGGCTGAGAGGGTTGGTTATGAGTTGAAGATTCCTGTATATTGTTATGAAGAGGCAGCATTTGAGGAAAAACGACGAAGTCTGGCTAATTGCAGGGCAGGAGAATATGAGGGTCTGGAGGAAAAGATGAAAACTGCTGCATGGAAACCAGATTTTGGTCCATCGGCATTTAACGCACGAACAGGAGCCATTGCAATTGGGGCGAGGAATTTTCTGATTGCCTATAATATAAATTTAAATACCAACTCAGTAAGACTGGCTAATTCTATTGCTTTTGATGTCCGTGAAGCCGGTCGCATCAAAAGGGAAGGAGATCCGGTAACGGGAAAAATTATTAACGATTTGCATGGAAATCCCCTGAGGATACCCGGAACATTAAAAAAAGTAAGGGCAATTGGCTGGTACATCAAAGAATATGGAGTAGCACAAATATCAATGAACCTGATAGATCTTTCGGTCACTTCGGTTCATAAAGCTTTTGATGAAGTGTGCGAAAAGGCGCGCGAACGGGGAGTTCGCGTTACCGGTTCTGAACTTATCGGCATGATTCCATTGCAGTCGATACTTGAGGCGGGTAAATATTTTCTTAAAAAGCAACGTCGCTCTTTGGGGATTCCCGATCGTGAAATCATTAAAATAGCTGTTAAATCGTTAGGTCTTGATGAATTGGCACCCTTTGATCCGAATAAAAGAATTATCGAATATTTTCTTGAAGACATAGATAATGAGTTGATTAGTATGTCATTGCCTGAGTTTGCCCGTGAATTGGCATCCGAATCTCCTGCACCTGGCGGGGGATCTGCTTCAGCATATGTGGGAGCGCTTGGTGCTGCACTTGGAACGATGGTCGCCAATCTGTCTTCGCAAAAACGTGGCTGGGATAATCGGTGGGAAGAATTTTCTGAATGGGCAGAGAAAGGCAAAGGTTATTTCGAAGCTTTACTGAAGCTGGTAGATAAAGATGCTGAGGCTTTTAATCAGATCATGAGCGCATTTAAATTACCAAAAGAGACTTCGGAAGAAATAGCTATCCGAAAAAATGCCATTCAGTCAGCAACCCGAAACGCCATTGATGTCCCGTTCAGCGTAATGAAAATCTCTTATCAATCAATGGAAGTGATTGAAGCAATGGCAGAAACCGGCAATGCTAACTCAGTAACTGATGCAGGAGTTGGGGCACTTTGTGCTGCCACTGCAGTTTCAGGCGCCTACCTCAATATACTCGTCAATGCATCGGGCTTCGACGATAAAGAATCAATCCTGCAACTGCTGAATGAGGCTGAATCGCTCGAGCTTATGGCAAAAGACAAATGTTCTAAGATATTGTCTGTCGTCCGTGGAAAAATAAACAGGTAATCCTGAACTCTGATGAGTTTTTAGAAATGCGATAATGTTTCCTACACCTTCTTCCTGTTTGTGAACATTAAGCCATCTTTATTTGTATCATTAAAGAAGTATGGTAAATATTCAAGGATAAGGTAATCTTCTCCACAATAATTCTTTAATGATACGGTTCAGTTCAAATTTTAAAGTTTGGAGACATAAATTTTCAAGGACACTTCTGTTACTCCTCTTTTTGGGATATTTCGGGAGCATTACCTTCTTTACCCACACTCATACCATCAACGGAACACGCATTGTTCATTCTCATCCTTTTTATTCGTTAAAGGGAATTAATTCCTCCAGTTTTGAACATACCGAAAAGGCCTTAAAGGTTATTCAGCTATTGTCTGAATTTTATTCCACTGCTCTTTTCTTCACTTTTTCTGCACTTATAATTCTGTCCTTTGTTCGCAAAATTTCTGCTGATCCAACTCAGAAGGGGTATGCAGCACCAGGCGGATATTGTACTTACTCTCTTCGGGCTCCCCCATTTGAATTGTTTTAGTCCAACAGGAACTATAGTATTTTCTATTGTTAGTTAGCGTCTCCTTATTACATTATGTAAAAAGCAGGCGGATTATTTTGCATTTCATAAAACAATTAAAATGAATAGATTAGTGTTTATTTGTATTGCCTGGCTAGCTGTATCGTGCCAAACCAATACAAAACCCGCATCGACAGAAAATTATATCATCAAAGGGGATACCATTATCATCCCGCACAATTCAAATCTAACAGCTAAGATAAAGACGGCAATTGTCAGCGCAGTTCCTTATAGTCAGAAGCGGACTGCTTCTGGTGTTGTAAAAGCAATTCCCAATAACTATGCTCAGATTGCCTCTCCTTTTGCCGGACGAATAATAAAGTCGTTCATCAAGTTAGGTCAGCATGTGGCTGTAAATGCTCCGATTTTTGAGATTAGTTCTCCCTCTTTTTTTGAAGCCGGAAAAGCTTATTATCAATCGAAACAGCAGATGCAGCTTGATGAAAAAAATCTTCGGCGTCAGCAGGATTTATTAAAGAATGGTGTTGGTATTCAGAAAGATATGGAAGAGTCGGAAATGAACTTCGAATTAAGCAAACGTGACTACGAGAATTCAATTGCCAGTCTGAATGTATACCATGTCAATCCGGATGAGCTGGTACTCGGTCAGCCCCTGATTGTTCGTTCGCCGATTGCCGGTGAAATTGTTTCTGATAATATTGTGATTGGACAATACCTGCGCGAAGATGCCGGTCCTGTTGCCCTTGTTGCAGAACTAAGCAAAGTATGGGTCGTTGGACAATTAAAAGAAAAGGATGTTAATAGTGTGAGTGAATCTGATGAGGTGGAAATTGAAGTTGGAGGTATACCAGGGTTGATAATACAGGGAATTGTTTATCATATTAGCGAGATGTTGGACGAAGAGACCCGATCGGTGGAGGTTTTTATTGAATGTGAAAATAAAGGACGAAACCTGAAACCGGGAATGTATGCAACAGTTAAGTTCTCTGAAAAGGCCGGCAATTCAATTCTGATTCCCTCAAGTGCAGTCCTGCAGATGGACGAGAGCAGCTATGTTTTCGTGAAAACAAAAGGAAATGGCTATCTGAAAAGGTTGATCGGGACTACGGGAACCGATAGCAACAGGGTAATACTGAGATCAGGTTTAAGACCTGATGAGGAAATAGTTACAGAAGGTGCCTTTTATTTACTCGATGCCAAATAGTTAGACATATGCACGGAATTATATTACTGGCCATTCGTAAGCGATGGATAATGGCGGGTTTGTTTGTGATGCTGGCCTTATTGGGATTTTATTCGTGGCAGCAACTTTCAATCGAGGCATATCCCGATATCGCGGATGTCACTGTACAGGTGATTACACAGGTTCCCGGTCTTGCAGCCGAAGAGATCGAACAGCAGATCACAATTCCTATCGAACGCGATCTGAATGGCTTACCTGGTCTTCATGTGATGCGAAGTAAAAATGCATTTGGTCTTTCAGCGATCATCCTTGTTTTCGACGATGGTACTGATGATTACTGGGCCCGTCAACGTGTCCAGGAGCGACTTGCCGCCGTTCAGCTTCCTTACGGTGCTGTTCCTGAATTGAATCCGCTCACTTCCCCAACGGGCGAAATTTATCGATATATCATCGAAAGTAAAAGTCACGACCTGCGGGAGCTTACCGACCTCAATAAGTGGGTAATCATTCCAAGGCTTAAGCAGGTAACAGGCGTTGCCGATGTGAGCAATTTTGGAGGAATTACGACCCAGTTTCAAATTGAAATCGACCCTGCGAAGCTGGAGCAGTATAACCTGACTCTTTCCGATGTATCGGAAAAGATAGAAAAGAACAATACAAACGCGGGTGGCAGTATGCTTTACCGGGGCGATCTAAGTTATGTGATTCGTGGTATTGGGCTGGTGAAAGACTTAAATGATCTGGGTAAGATCGTTGTAAAAACGAAGAATGGTGTTCCTGTCTTTGTCAAGGATCTTGGAGAATTGAAATATGGAAATCTGGAACGGAAAGGTGTGCTGGGCTTTACGGATCGAACCAGAAATTATTCTGAAGGGGTTGAGGGGATCGTGCAGATGTTGCGTTACCAGAATCCGTCAAAAGTCCTCGATGGTGTTCATGAAGCGGTGGAAGAACTTAATAACGAAATATTGCCGGAAGGTGTGAAAATTCATCCTTTCATGGATCGGACAGATCTTGTGAGTACTACATTAAATACTGTTTCTCACACCTTACTCGAAGGAATACTTCTGGTTTTGATTGTTCTGATCGTTTTTCTGGGTAGTTGGCGAGGTGCATTGCTGGTTGCGATTACAATTCCTGTTTCACTGCTTATTGCATTCCTGCTGATGTTGATGACCGATATTCCGGCCAACCTTCTATCGCTGGGTGCCATAGATTTTGGAATTATTGTAGAAGGAGCGATCGTGATGATGGAAACCATCCTGAAAAAGCGGGAGGATCATCCCGAACGGGAGTTAGATGAAAAATCGATTGTTGAAAGAACTGTTGAAGTGGCTAAGCCGGTCTTTTTCTCATCAATAATAATTATCACTGCCTATTTACCGTTATTTGCTTTCGAAAGGGTTGAGAAAAAGCTTTTTACACCAATGGCCTTCACCGTAGGTTTCGCGTTGTTGGGAGCCCTGGCCGTAGCACTTTTTTTGATGCCGGGATTGGCCTATGTACTCTATAAAGAGCCGCAAAAAACCTTTCAGAATAAATGGCTGATTAAGCTATCGGATATTTATAGTCATCAGACAAAAAAGATTTTAGCAAAGCCAAAATCAGTCTTTGCTCCTCTTGGAGTTATTTTGGCTGCTGCCGGAGTTCTGACTTTCATGGTTGGGAAAGATTTTCTGCCGCAATTGGATGAGGGGTCAATCTGGTTACAGATACAACTTCCTCCCGGAATATCCCTCGAAAAATCAAAAGCGATGAGCGATTCGCTGCGGCAACGTCTGATTAAATATGATGAGGTGACTTATGCAATGGTTCAACTTGGACGGGACGATGAAGGTGCAGAGTCATTTTCTATTTCCCATCTTGAATGTTCAATTGGGTTGAAACCTTATAATGAGTGGAAGAACGGGAAGAAGAAAAGCGATTTGATTGATGAAATGGCAAAGGAATTTGAATCGATGCCAGGTTATTCAGTTGGATTTTCGCAACCGATCATTGATATGGTAATGGACCAGATTGCCGGAACACACAGCGATCTTGCAGTGAAAGTTTATGGAGAGGATTTGAAAGAGAGTCGTCGTGTTGCTGAAGATGTATTAAATGTGCTGAAAACAATCCCGGGTGCTGTTGACCTGGCCATCGATCAGGAACCACCTTTGCCGCAGCTTCAGATTCATGCTGACCGCGATAAGATTGCCCAATATGGGCTCAATGTCTCAGATGTAGCTGAACTGGTTGAAGTTGCCATTGGAGGGAAGGCCATTTCGCAGATTTTCATTGGGAATAAAGTTTATGACGTGATTTGCCGTTACACCGATAATAGCAGGAATACGCCTGAAAAGATAGGTAATTTAATGCTTACCTCTGGTTCGGGCGCAAAAATACCGCTCTCGCAAGTTGCAGATATAAAACTAAGTACAGGTGCAAGTTCGATAACAAGGGAGATGAATAAACGTTACGTCACTTTACGCATCAATCTCCGCGGAATCGATCTTACAGAATTCCTGAACATTGCCCGGAAAAAAATCACCCAAAATGTAAAGTATAATCATGAACGATCCACCATCAAATGGAGCGGACAATTTGAAAACCAGAACAGAGCGTATTCACGTCTTGGATTTATTGTCCCTTTTGCCCTGGCGATTATGTTTTTATTGCTTTTCGGCACATTTGGCAAGTTCCGGCAGGCAGGGTTACTGATGAGCGCAGTCCCGTTGGCGCTTTTCGGAGGGATGCTCGCACTGAATGTGAGAGGAATGACTTTAAATGTCTCTTCTGCTGTTGGGTTTATCGCATTGTTTGGCGTTTCAATTCAGAATGGAGTCATTATGATCGCACATATCAATTCACTTCGGAAGCATGGAATGGCTCTTAAAGAGGCGGTAATTAAAGGGTCTCACCACCGTTTTCGACCGGTTTTAATGATTGCTACAGTGGCCGTGCTAGGTTTGCTTCCTGCTTCAATCTCGACCGGAATAGGTTCCGACGTTCAGCGACCACTGGCAACCGTTATTGTTTATGGTTTGTTATTTGCCACATTGATAACTCTTTATGTGTTGCCGGCACTGTATTATCTGATGGAAAAAAGATGGTCTACGGACACAGAATATGAAAGGCCTGAGGAAATTTAGAATATTAAACACATGTTAAAGATGAGATTAATTACGATATACATGATTTGTCTGTTTTGCCAGATTCAATTTTCCTATTCACAAACAGATACTATTTCTTCGCGTTACCCCCTGAAATTCAGTGATTATATGGACCTGATCAGTAAGCACAATCTCGACTATGCTGCTGAAAAATTTGAGGTGAGTAAAGCAGAAGCAGCCATTGAGATGGCTAAAGTGTTTCCCGATCCATCCATTTCTTTCGATTTGACGCAAGGTCAGGAAAGCCATGTTACGACCAGTCGCGGGTACTCATCCGAACTGGGAACAACGCTGGAATTGTTTGGTAAGCGCCGTGCAAGGATTGATTTGGCCAAAAGCGAACGCGATCTGGCAAAGGCTTTATTGTCAGATTATTTTCGGAATCTTGAAGCCGAAGCAGCTGCCGTCTTTCTGGAAGCGCTTAAACAAAAGCAGCTTTTTACCGTGAAACTCAACTCATATGAAACGATGAAAAGGCTCGCTGAAGCAGATAGTATGAGACTTAAACTCGGCAGTATCATGAGAATTGATGCTATACAAAGTAAATTGGAAGCAGGTTCTTTGTTGAACGAATTGCTGCAGTCGGAAGCCGATCTAAAAAACGCTTATATCCGGATTTCCCAAATGACAGGTTCTTTAGCTGCAGATACAATTTGGACACCTGACGGGAGCTTGCTTTTTATGCAACGATCGTTTGTGCTGTCTGATCTGATTGCTGTTGCAAGGAATAACAGGGCAGATTTGGTCGCTGCACTTTTCAATAAAGAAGTGGCTGACAAAGCATTAAGACTGGCGCATAAGGAGCGGAACATTGATCTTGATCTAAAACTGGGTATTGCAAACGACTATCCCAAAGTTGCGAATGGCCCCACAGCAACAGCAATAACTGCTGGTATAGCCATCCCTTTGAAATTTTCAAATTATTACAAGGGAAGTATTAGAATGGCACAATTCCAGTTATCGCAGTCGGAGGAGCTTTATAAGAAGGCAGAATTGCAGATTCAGATTGAGATAGCTCAGGCAATGCAACGGTATCAGTCGTTATGTAAACAGGTTGATAGCTATGACCACGGATTACTTGAAAATGCACTCGACGTTCGAAAAGGGAAGATCTATAGCTATAACCGCGGCGAGACTTCCTTACTTGAAGTCCTTAATGCCCAAAGAACCTATAACGACACGCAGGTTAATTATTACGAAACGCTATTTAACCGGGCTGTTGCACTGGTTGAACTCGAGAAGTCGGCCGGAATATGGGATATTAGTTTTTAAAAAGCTAATTTGCCACCACTACAATTTGCCAATCTATTCACGGTCAGGCACAATAAAGCCGGGTAATTTCAATTAGAATTTACCCGGCTTATTTATTGAAAACAGAAATTATACGTTAAATGCTGTTTTGATTTTGTCGATATAGTCAAGTTTCTCCCAAGTGAAAAGTTCCACTTCTTTTACCAGTTCACCAAAGTAAGGTGACGAATACTTTTTAGTTATCGTCTGAGGAGTACGACCCATGTGGCCATAGGCAGCTGTCTCTTCATAAATTGGATTACGAAGTTTCAGTCTGGCTTCGATCGCATAAGGACGAAGATCAAATAATGAGGCTATTATTTCAGAAATTTCGCCGTCATTAATCGCTACTTTCGAAGTTCCATAAGTATTTACATAGATATTCACAGGTTGTGCTACTCCGATTGCATAAGCAAGCTGGACTAAAATCTCGTCGGCAATACCTGCCGCAACCATGTTTTTCGCGATATGCCGTGCTGCATAAGCGGCAGAGCGGTCAACTTTTGACGGGTCTTTTCCTGAAAAAGCCCCACCACCGTGGGCTCCCTTGCCCCCGTAAGTATCAACAATTATTTTACGTCCGGTAAGACCGGTGTCGCCGTGAGGCCCGCCAATCACAAATTTCCCGGTAGGATTCACATAAAGGATATATCCCGGATTAAATAAGACCTGAATATGAGCAGGTAATTTTGAGGTAATTGCAGGAATCAGGAAATTTTGAACATCCTCCTTGATCTTGTCGCACATAGCCTGATCAGCGATTGCCTGTGCCTCTGAAGTATCGTCTCCTGCAAGAATAAATTCATCATGCTGGGTTGAAACAACGATCGTATGAACTTTAACCGGTTTATTATTAATGTCATACTCGATGGTCACCTGCGACTTTGAATCCGGACGAAGATAGGTCATTACCTTTCCGGCGCGGCGAATGGCAGCAAGTTCCAGTAAAAGCAGATGAGATAAATCAAGCGATAAAGGCATGTAATTTTCGGTTTCGTTTGATGCATAACCAAACATCATTCCCTGATCACCCGCTCCCTGATTCTCGCGGTCAACCTTATCCACGCCACGATTAATATCGGGTGATTGTTCATGTAATGCGGTCAATACCCCGCACGAATCGCCATCAAACTGGTATTCTGCTTTTGTATAACCAATCCGGTTGATCACCCGGCGTGCAACTTCCCTTACATCAACGTAAGTTTGCGATTTAATCTCCCCGGCCAGAATGACCTGACCTGTAGTGACCAATGTCTCACATGCTACCTTCGAGTTTGGATCCCAGGCAAGAAATTCATCGAGTACCGCATCCGAAATCTGATCGGCAACTTTGTCCGGATGTCCTTCTGACACCGATTCTGAAGTAAAAAGATATCCCATAAATAAAATATATTCTGATCTGATTGCTCAGGTCAATTAATAATTAAAAAAAATTATGGGGGTAACTGATTGATAGGAAAGAATCCAAAAATTTTGCTTTAGTATTTTTTCCCGTGGTTGCAATCAATCAAATTTATCCACCTATAACATTGCAAAGATACAGTTTTCTATTTAAATAAGACAATTAGTCAGGAGAAAATTTTTCTGCTATCCGACTTAGGGAATTATCAATGCTCTCCGCCAACTGGCGGATCAATGTTCATAATCTGAATTCATCTCCAAATTTTCAAATCCCCCTATTACCACATTACCACATTACCGCATTACCGCATTAGCATATTACCATATTACCACATTACCACATTAGCATATTAGCACATTAGCATATTACCACATTAGCACATTAGCACATTACCACATTCAGCCGGTTATTTCCAGAAAAACTTTTTCAAGACTTGATTCCTGTTGTT
>CAYHDA010000039.1:0-9825 GCA_964355145.1 uncultured Mariniphaga sp. | reverse complement strand
CACATTCAGCCGGTTATTTCCAGAAAAACTTTTTCAAGACTTGATTCCTGTTGTTTCAGTGTTAGAATGGTAAGATTATTGGCAACCGCAAATCGGAAGACCAGAGGACGCAGATCTGTTTCGCCACCGGTAATATTCCAAATATTATCTGAAACGCTTTGAATATCAGATATTTCTTTTATCTCTCGTAATTTATTGGGATCTATTACTTCCGAAAATTCCACAATTATCTTATGGGAACGGCTGGTCGCCAGTGCTTTAATATTGGAGGGGGTATCGGTTGCAACAATCTTTCCGTGGTTGATAATCATGATGCGGTCGCACAACGCTTCCACTTCCTGCATTATATGAGTGGAAAGGATAACCGTCTTTTCAGCGCTGATATTGCGGATCAGTTGCCGTATTTCAACCAGTTGCGAAGGATCGAGTCCGGAGGTTGGCTCGTCGAGAATCAGCACCGATGGGTCGTGGATCAACGCCTGAGCAATTCCGACACGCTGACGGTACCCTTTCGAAAGTGCCCCAATCTTTTTATGTTTCTCCGGTTCCAGTCCGGTCAGTCCGATCATCTCTTTCACTCTCGAATCAACAGCTTTCAGATGATAGATCCCTGCCACATACTCCAGATATTCAATGACGTAAAGATCAGAATAGAGCGGATTATTCTCAGGCAGATATCCTATCTGACGTCTGATATCCAGGGTATCACCTCCTATAACAGTGCCATTTATCCAGACTTTACCCTGGTCGGGATGAAGAAAACCAGTCATAATTTTCATCATTGTTGACTTTCCGGCACCGTTGGGACCCAATAATCCAACAATTTCGCCCGAATTTACGTTAAATGTGACGCTGTCAAGAGCGCATTGTTTCCCAAATAATTTTGTGACCGATTCTGCACGTACCGACATTTCAGCTAATTTTTCAACAAATTTAATCCAAAATAAAGAATAAATTTGCAGAAGCTTTCTGCAAAACATACAACAGGAATGAAGAACCATA
The DNA here is from genome assembly GCA_964355145.1 of uncultured Mariniphaga sp. Classification (GTDB taxonomy): domain Bacteria; phylum Bacteroidota; class Bacteroidia; order Bacteroidales; family Prolixibacteraceae; genus JAAFHB01. The sequence continues at coordinate 8,823 of CAYHDA010000039.1, read as the reverse complement.
ATTTCAATTACGTTGATTCCCTTTTACGGTTTAAAAGACAAGATACTGTAACTGTAAAAATAGGGATGGTAACTTTGGGTGGAATGTATCCTATCCGCCTTCAATCGATGACTGATACCGACACAAAAGACACGGAAAAAACAGTAAGCCAAGTAATTGGAATATTAGATGCCGGTGCTGATTTCGTTAGAGTAACTGTTCAGGGAATACGTGAAGCCGAAAATTTAAAGAATATCCGGACAGAGCTCGATCGCAGAGGTTACCCCAATCCTCTTGTCGCTGATGTTCATTTTAATCCTGCCGCTGCAGATATTGCAATCAAATATGTTCGGAAAGTAAGAATCAATCCAGGGAATTTCTACGATAAAAGGGCTAAATTCGAGCAACTTTTGTACACCAATGATGAATATCGTGATGAGCTTTCGAAAATTGAGGAGCGATTCGTACCGTTTATCAGGGAGTGTAAGGAGAGGGGCACAGCCCTTCGGATTGGGGCCAATCAAGGTTCTCTTTCGGACCGAATCATGAGCCGGTATGGCGATACACCGGCAGGAATAGTGGAATCGGTAATGGAATTTCTGAGAATCTGCAAAAGAGAGGATTATCATAATATCGTGATCTCAATCAAGTCAAGTAATACGCGTACAATGGTTTACACTGTTCGGTTGATGAACTACCGGATGCGTCTCGAAGACATGAGTTATCCCTTTCATATTGGCGTTACTGAAGCCGGAGAAGGGGAGGACGGAAGGATAAAATCTGCAGTGGGATCAGGTGCACTCCTTGCCGACGGAATTGGAGATACTATTCGTATTTCACTCACCGAAGACCCTGCAGCCGAAATTCCTTTTGCCCGAAAGCTGGTTGATATATTTAAGGGAAGAGAAAATCATGCCTCTATAAAGGCTCCCCTGGTTGCTCAGACCAACCCGTTTGAGTACGAACGCCGCTCCAGCCGTCCTGTTAATGATATTGGAGGTAAAAAACCGGTGGTGGTGATTGGCAGTCTCAATCAATATACCCGCGAAGAGATCCGTACCCTTAATTCAGGAATCGAGCCCGAATATTTTTATGACGGGAAACGCATTCTGGATCGTGGAAACAAATCATATCCGATTTTGTCACTGGAAGATTATCTGTTCAACGATAATTACACCGGACAGATGCGTTTTGTGCGGATAAATAAGAAGAAATATGATGTTTTTAAGGAGGAGAACCCCGAGATCATTGAGAAACTGAAGAGGGAACGGAAGGTAATCCTTATCATGGAGAGCGATAACCTGAATTGCTATGCTGAGATGCGCGCCTTTTTTATGGAGCTTGATGCTCATATTTGTAAAAATCCGGTGATTATGCATCGTTCGTATAAAGAGGATAATTACGAGAATTTGCTGATCAAAGCTTCAACAGATCTGGGAGGTCTGTTTATTGACGGCTATGGAGACGGTATTTTACTAACCAACGAAGGGAATGTCGGATATAATGAATTGAAAAACCTTGCTTTTGGTATTTTGCAGGCCAGCCGGATGCGGGTAACCAAAACTGAGTTTATCTCTTGCCCGGGATGCGGCAGAACGCTTTTCGATCTTCGGGACACTCTTGCCGAGATAAAAAGGAACTTCAGCCATTTAAAGAACCTTAAGATCGGAATTATGGGATGCGTAGTTAACGGTCCAGGTGAAATGGGTGATGTCGACTATGGGTTCGTAGGTTCCGGAAAAGGGAAGATCAATCTGTATAAAGGCCAGAAACTGATTAAACGCCATGTCGACACTCAAAATGCCGTCGAAGAACTCAAAAACTTAATCATGGAATATGGCGAATGGAGAGCCCCGGTTTAAAAGAATTTGCTAATATGCCAATGTGTTAATTAAATTTGTATTATTCATTGAATTAATACATTAGCATATTATCTCATTAACCCATTAAAAGAAGTCACTCTTATTGGACGGGCCATTGTCTTTCATCACCTTCGAACAATCAAGATCCATATTAAATCCTTCCGGTGCCTCAAATTTCGTTTCCTGAGAATATCCTAATGTGCGATCACGGTAAAGCTTATTCATAAAATAGCCGTAAACAGGCAATGCCATATTGGCGCCCTGTCCCATTGACAGCCCTTCAAAATGGATCGCCCGCAAATCACCACCCGTCCAGACACCGGTGACCAGCTCCGGAGTGATCCCCATAAACCAACCATCCGACTGATTTTGAGTAGTTCCTGTTTTTCCTGCAATATCGGCAGTGAGATTTCCATAGATCAGCCCTTCGCGCCGAAGACGCTGGCTGGTTCCTTCATTTACAACGCCTTCCATCAATTTAAGCATCAAAAATGCTGTTTTGGGATCAATGGCATCATGGTGATCAGGAGAAAAACGAGCCAGAATATTGCCGTTTTTGTCTTCAATGCGTGTTACAAAAATGGGTTTTGTGTAAACACCATGATTGGCATAGGTGCCATAAGCCCCAACCATCTCATAAATAGAAACATCCGAGGTTCCGAGAAACATAGAAGGAACGGCATCGATCGGGCTTGTGATCCCCAGTTTTCGCATCATATTTGCCATCGATTCGGGATTAAACTGCTTCATTACCCATCCCGAGACCTGATTAACTGAATTCGCAAGACCCCATTTCAGCGTAACCATCTGTCCGTCGAAATCGGTATCGCCTGAATTTTTAGCAGTCCAGGTGGTCCCGTCAAACAGATAAAAAGTCTGCTCGGCGTTCGGTACCATCGTGCAAGGCGAATAACCGTTTTGCATGGCCAAGGTATAGAGAAACGGTTTCACGGTCGATCCTACCTGACGTTTCCCTAATTTGACCATGTCGTACATGAAATATTTGTAGTTTGGTCCGCCCACCCAGGCTTTCACATGACCTGTTTTAGGCTCCATCGTCATCATTGCCGATCTCAGGAATCCGAGTGTGTATTTTACCGAGTCAAGCGGCGTCATGGTTGTATCGATTTCCCCGCGCCAGCTGAACACGGTCATCTCTGCTGGCTTTTTAAATTCCTTGTTTATTGCCTCAGGATTCATTCCTTGACTCTTCATTTGCCGGTATCGCTCACTCTGCTTTACCGCAAAACTGAGCAGATTGTGTGCTTCTTCATCCGACATTGAGTTAGGGAATGGGGGATTTCTTAATATCTTGATTCTTTGGTTGAACACAGGTTGAATTTCTACGCTAAGATGCTGTTTTATAGCATACTCCGCATAGGTTTGCATTCTCATGTCAATCGTTGAATAGATCTTCAATCCATCCGAATGAATATTATAAGGAGTTCCGTCCGATTTTAGATTTTTGTGACACCATCCATATAAAGGGTTTGTGGCCCATTCAATTGAATCTTCGTGATATTGCTGGTTTTGCCAGGCGCCGTATTTATCCCGGTCAGGCATTTGAGCCATTAATATGGTCCGAAGGTATTCAGTAAAATAAATACCCGGACTCGATTTAAAGTCCTCTTTGTGATAATTCAGATTTAATTCCTTCGACCTCAGAGTTTCGAATTCTGCCTTAGAGATTGTTCCGAATTTGCGCACCTGATCGAGCACTACATTTCGCCGTTGCCTGACCATTTCAGGACGGCGAATTGGATTGTAAAGTGATGGATTCTTTGCCATTCCGACCAGCATCGCTGCCTGCTCGAGGGTGAGACGATCCGGAGTAGTTCCAAAATAGATCTGAGAAGCCGATTTTATTCCAACTGCGAGATTTAAGAAATCAAATTTATTAAGATACATGGTCAGAATCTCCTCCTTTGTGAAATTCCGTTCCAGCTTCACCGCGATAATCCACTCCCTGAATTTCCGAAAGGCCAGATCAACTTTGCTGTCCATCTCTTCGCGCGGAAATAACATTTTAGCCAGTTGCTGACTGATAGTACTACCGCCACCCGAACTTTCATTGCTCGTAATAACCCCTATTGCAACTCTGAACAATCCTCTGATATCAATCCCAGAATGGGAATAAAAGCGCTCATCTTCGGTTGCAACCAGCGCGGTAATTACATTGGGACTGATCTGCTCGTAAGGAACATAGGTCCGGTTCTCTTTGTAAAAAAATTTGCGCATTACCACGCTGTCGCACGAATAAACCTCCGAGGCCAGCGATGATTCGATATTTTCAAGTTCTGTCAGCGTTGGCATAAACCCCAGCTTGCCACTTGCAATTAAGCTGAACAGGATAACAACCATCAGGACACCAACTCCGAAAAGGCTCCAAAATATTTTGATGAATTTTTTTAAAGGACGATCTGTACCAGTCATAAACAGATTAATTTGAATTCTGCAAACTTACACGAAAAAACTTAAAGTGGGAGAGGAGGTGTTGTAAAATCGCCCTTAGGGAGCTTAAATTTGTTAGTGATCCGGTGATTTTGTGGATTTTTGACACTCATCCGGTCACAAACGGTCAAAAAAATAACCGGCTGCTCACCGGTTATTCTGAAGTATTGTATGTTGTTCCAGGTTTTTTGGAAGGAAAGTAAAAATTTATTGTCGTAATTCTATTTTACTAAAAAAGTGAATGTCATTAACAAAGATCATTGAAAATTGTTAATTGACCAGTAATTATAACCTCGGAACAGTCTTAATTGATATTAATTTCGAGGATTGTTGATGAGCTATTGTTTGAACTGTCAAGACAAGTCACTTTAATATAGTACTTTCCGGTTGTAACCGGACTGCTGTTGATCGTTAACGGGATAGTTATATCGGACAGATTAACAACTTCTTGTTTTACAGCACTAAGACCGGTGGAACCTTTGGTATAACTCCATGGCACCGGGACAGGAACATTTTTTAATATCAATCCAACAGGAATAGTGTTGGTAATTGCAATGTCATAACTTTTAAGACTTACATTATCACTGAAAGTTGCCTGAAATGTAACAGTGTTTCCAACTGCAAACACCTGTCCGGCAGTCGGTTTTGTGATAGAAACCGATGGTTTGGTCGTATCAGCTACAACTATTGGATCAGGAGTCGGGGTGCTGCCCTTTTTACAACCCATAATTGCCAGAATCATCAAAGTGATAACAAACAGAACCTTAATTGATAATTTCATCAGAAGATAATTTGTTTTAAATTGCCTGATAGCCTGTCCCGATTTATCGGGAGAACACCTGAGTTATCTTCATTCGTGTTTGCGAAGCGTAGATTCATGGGTGTTTCATATGTTATGTTTAAGATTCTGTAAAAGTAGTCAATTTGTTTTACGCTTTGAATACTATCTGAAGTTTTTATAATCGAAGCAATTGATCTGAAATAGTGAAGGAAGTTTCTTGTCTTTATCGGAAAGCTGAACCTCATCGGGTTCTAATACCCAGTCAATATTGATCTCGGGATCGTTCCACGCCAACCCTCCCTCAGCGTTTGGGTGGTAGTAATTATCACATTTATAGGAGAATACTGCCGATTCGCTTAAAACGGCAAATCCATGAGCAAATCCTCTTGGGATATAAAGCTGACAATGATTCGCTTCTGAGAGGCGGATTGAAACATGCTGTCCGTACGTTGGAGAGCCGATGCGAATATCAACGGCAATATCAAGTACTTCCCCCTGCAAACACTGAACAAGTTTAGCCTGTGTAAAAGGGGGTCGTTGAAAATGGAGGCCACGCAAGACTCCGAATCCCGATTTTGACTGATTGTCCTGCACAAAATGGCTTTTCCCTACATGCTTTTCAAAAACATCCTGACGAAAAGATTCGAAAAAATAACCACGATGATCGCCAAAAACATCGGGTTCAAAAATGAGAACTTCAGGAATTTTAGTCGCGATAACTTTCACTATCCTAGATTTAATTGATTTAATTATTGTATTGACGAATTCCGATTACTCAGCCGCCAGCCGAAGGAGATATTGACCATACTGATTCTTAATCATCGGCTGTGCAAGAGCAAGGAGGTCATTTTTCGTAATCCATCCATTGTGAAAGGCAATCTCTTCCGGACAGGCAACTTTCAATCCCTGTCGTGTCTCGATTGTTTCGATAAAATTTGAAGCCTGAATTAATGAAGTGTGAGTTCCGGTATCCAACCAGGCGAAACCGCGTCCCATAGTAGAGAGTTTTAACTGCTTCCGATTCATATATTCCTGGTTAACAGTGGTTATTTCAAGTTCGCCACGAGGTGAAGGTTTAATATTTTTAGCAATCTCTATCACAGAATTTGGGTAAAAATAGAGTCCGACCACTGCATAATTCGATTTTGGGGTAACGGGTTTCTCTTCCAATGAAAGAACATTGCCCTCTTTGTCCATTTCCGCAACGCCATATCGTTCAGGATCAGAAACGACATATCCAAAAATCACCGCTTTCTGCTCTTTGCTTACCAGCTCAACTGATTCGTGCAGAAGTCCTGAAAAGCCATAGCCATAGAAGATATTGTCTCCCAATACCAGACACACATCGTCTGCTCCGATAAATTCCTCACCAAGGATAAAAGCCTGTGCCAGTCCGTCGGGCGAAGGTTGTATTTTGTAGGAGATATTAATTCCCCAGTCTTTGCCTGTTCCCAGAAGCCGCTCGTATCCCGCAATATCTTCAGGAGTAGAAATCAGCAGTATATCTTTGATTCCCGACAGCATCAATGTTGACAATGGGTAGTATACCATTGGCTTATCGTATACCGGTAACAGTTGTTTTGAAACCCCTTTAGTGATAGGGTAAAGTCTTGTTCCTGAGCCACCTGCAAGTATTATTCCTTTCATAGGTATAATTTATTTTATAGTTGTAGTGAATAAAATTAAGAAACCGGATAGATTTATTGTCAAATTTGTACTTTATTAAGATATTGAATATCAACAGTAAAGATCATTGAACATTGTTAATTGATAATTTTTTATTTCTGCTCCGTAAAGATGAAATAATACACAGCTTTTGTCGCTAAAAAGTGTCCATTTTGGTATTTCCGCACTAAACCAATTCCCCTGAACTTCCTGACTCGAATTTTTGTTTCAAGTTTGCCAGCAGGAGATAGATAAGGGTGCCGATCAGTGCTCCGACTGAATTGGAGGCGATATCTAAGGGATCGAAGGAGCGGCCTTGGTCCATTATCCGCTGGAAAACTTCCATCAGAGCACCCCAGCTCACCGAAAAGAGAATGATCGCATAATACCAGTTATGGTTTTTCTCAGGGTGGATCAGCCAGGATACCATTATCGTAAGACCCATATACAGGCAGGCATGAACAATCTTATCTGCCCCGGGAAATAGCGGAAGCTCCGGAAAGTCATCCGAGGGAAGCAAAGATAAGGATACGATGATACCCAAATAGAAAAAACTAAGTACTACGCGCAGCCACTGAGGAATAGAAAATATAAGTTTTAACATTTAGATAATTACTGAATTATTAAATAAATATCGCGGTGCTCTGCACCATAGTAAAAAAGGAAAGCAGCAGAGCTATGAAATATTTTACACATTAGCTCATTATCCCATTAGCGCATTCTCACATTGCCGCATTGCCAAATTAGCATATTGGCATATTAGCATATTGGCAAATTAGCACATTAGCCCTTTCTCACATTCTCGCATTGGCAAATTAGCATATTGGCAAATTAGCATATTAGCATATTAGCATATTGGCAAATTAGCACATTATCCCATTAGCACATTCTCACAATGTCCTTCTGATCTTGAGCCGGATGCCATTTTTTATAGGATGATCTGCAACCAGCACCAGGTAACCGCCACCGCCGGCTCCCGATATCTTCCATCCCAGCGCCTCAGTTGCATAATAATTAATTTGTTCAAGAATATAAGGATTGACCATATGCGGGAACATCGCCACCTGCGCCTCAAAGGATTTTCTGAAACTTTTCCCGAAGGCTACCAGATCTTTTGCTGTGATAGCATTCCAGACTTCCTCGGCTGCCTGAGCAAGCTGCCGGGCCGATTCTGTTTCTATATTAGTGTCAGATAATACATTATAACCACTTTCGCGAGGTGAAAGGTTAATCATCCACAGGTGTTGCTCGATCCAGGCTAACGTTTCTTCTTCAGTAACGGAGGTGATTTGGACAGGCCAGAACTCTCCGGAGGCGTAATCCAGCCGGTTTACACCCGGATAAACGATCCCTATTGAATCCTGTGATCCGCTGATATATTTGGTACCCGGTGGGTTCTCAACACAAAAAAGGGTGCGGGCAAGTTTCTCTTTGTCCCCTTCCGGGATCTCTGTTTGCCACAGATCAATCGCTTTGATTCTTGTGCTGCTCGACATTCCCGACCTGTCATTAAACTCATATTCAGGTTCTATCGAGATAGTGATTACAGATCCCGGAGCATATTTGGAAACGAAAGGCTGATCGAGCCATCCGCCGGCCAAATCGAGCCGGAAAGGGATGTGGCACTCTTTTCGCAATGAAGTATTAGAATGGGCTGGCAGACCATGGTGTGGAATTCTCCGGCTTACTTGAAGGGTTATTCCAAGTCTGGAGCAGAGTTCCTGTTTATCGATCGTAAAACCATCTTCATTCACAAAGAAAATATCGGGTTTTAATTCCGTTATTTCTTTTTCAAAATCCATTAATCCCGTTCCGCTGTTGATCCAGGCTTCTTTTACCATACGAAGCGCCTTCACCATATACAACCGTTCACGTTCGGTATTGATCGTTTTTCGTCCTTTCAATTGAAGCATGGTCCGATCAGATCCCAACCCGACATACAAATCACCATATGCTGCTGCCTCTTCAAAAAATGCAACATGCCCCGAATGAAGCAAGTCAAAACAGCCGGAAACAAATACTTTTTTATTCATTTTTAATTTTGTCTTAGATCTGTCCTACTCAGTGTTACTTGTACTGAGCCTG
>CAYHDA010000038.1:0-20148 GCA_964355145.1 uncultured Mariniphaga sp. | reverse complement strand
GGACGACAAGGATGAAATTTGTGATCGGATTGCCAGGGCTGCCTCAGTGAGGATTGTGAAAAAAGGGGATAATTTATATGAGATATTAAAATAAAAAAAACCGGTGAGTGTTCGAGCACTCCCCGGTTTCAAGTGTGTTAAATTTTTAATAGTGTACCATTTAACGTTTCAAAATTATGAAAAAAAATCGAGAAATCTTATTCCCGCTAGGAGATGAGATGCGCTTAAGATTAAGAAAGATGAAACTAACCGTACTTCTGACCTTTTTGGTTTTGGTCTCATTTGGGAAAGGCTTTACTCAGGTGAAGCTTTCGTTGTATTTTAATAAAGCCAATATTCATGATGTTCTCGCAAGCATTGAGAAAAAAACCGATTACATTTTTATGTATAAGGACAACATTTTGAATGATTCAAAGGAGATTTCTGTTGATTTTCAGGATGTCAAATTTGATGAGGTACTTAAGTCAGTTTGCGAGCAAACGAATGTTGATTATGATGTGCGCGACCGGCAGATTATTTTGAAGGAAAAGGCAGATGTCAAGATGTCCACCGATGTACCCCAGCCTCGTCAAGTCGATGTTTCAGGTACTATTCTTGATGTAAATGGTCTTCCGATTCCGGGTGCAACTATTTCAATAAAGGGAACACTGTTGGGCATCACTACTGATAATGACGGTAAATTTAAACTATCATTGCCTGCTGATACAAAAGTGCTGGTCTTCTCTTTCGTGGGAATGAAAACCCAGGAAGTAGTCCTTAATGGAAAAACAAAATTTAATATTGTATTGAGCGAACAGGCTGTTCAGCTTAGTGAAATAGTAACGACGGGATATGGTGTAACTACCACCCGTGAAAAATTAACCGGCTCAATTTCAGCGGTACAGGGAAAGAAATTGGCAGATCGTACCACTACTTCTCCACTGATGCTTTTAGCAGGACTTGCAACCGGAGTCCGGGTTTCCTCTTCCACTTCATTGCCTGGCGTTTTGCCTGTTATTCGGGTTCGTGAGGTATCTTCATGGAAAGCAGGAGCAGGGGTGCTTTATGTTATTGACGGAGTTGTGGCCGACATTGATGCATTTCAGGCTTTAAATCCTAATGATATTGCCAGTGTAAGTGTGCTGAAAGATGCTGCTTCAGCCGCTATATACGGGATGAAGGCAGGTGAGGGGGTACTCTTGGTAACGACTAAAACCGGTACATCAGGAAAGACAAGAATTGAATACGGATATTCTTATTCTCTGAGTACTCCATATATTCTGTTTCATCAGCTCAATGCTTATAACTACGCGTTGTCTGAAAACAAATGGAACAAACTGGTTGGTCGGCTTCCCGGTGACAGCCGTTATTTTATGCCAAATGAAATAGAGTATTTTAAAACACATTCTTATGATGCGCTTAGCAACTTTTGGTCTAATCCCCGGCTAAAAAATCATAATATATCTGTTACCGGAGGAAATGAAAGAGTAAAATATTTTGTGTCAGGGAGCTACAACAAGAGCGAACAGCCTTCTTTTAGTGTTAATTATGAAAAATATACGGTAAGGGCTAAAATCGATGCGAAGATGACTGACCGATTAACATTCAGTCTTAACCTAAATGCCGAATGGGATAAAAATACACGGCCTAACTTTAATTCTGATCAAGGTGGTGACGTTTTTCAAAATAATATGGGCCCGTCTGGTAATTCCAGTGGTGTTTTTTCTCAGCTGCTAATGAGAGACCCTACCCGTCCTTATTTTAACATTATTGATGGCGTGAAATATCCCCTCGATGTTATCGTTGCACAACTTGTTTTAGGTCAGGGAGGTACTCAAACCTACAACAATACCTTTTTTAATCCTATCGCAACGATGAAATACACGATTCCCGGTATACAGGGGCTAACCGCAAGTGTGCAGTATTCGTATAATAACAAATATTCAAAAAATAAATTGTGGAGTGTTTCACCTTACACCTATAATTTCATCAGTGACAGACATATTATTACCGATAATTTTAATTATGCTGCAGCAAGTGGCTGGAAGACCCGGGCGTTAATGACCAACCAAACTACTGCCGGATTAAGTCAGACCTATGGTTCAGATATGGGTTATCAGGGGAACTACCAATTTTCCTATGCACGTTCCTTTGGTCTGCACAATGTATCCGGTATTGCCGGCTATGAATTTCGAGGCCGGAAATCTGATTACATCAGTGCAACCAGATATGGTTATGCTCTGGAATCATATAACCAGATCAGCGGTGGAAGTAGTGACATATTGAACCAAAGGACTGCCGGTGATATTACAATTAATGAGGGAATGGCTTCATGGATTGGCCGTGTTGATTACGACTTTAGCGGGAAGTATTTGTTAGGCTTCACGATTCGAAGAGACGGCTCGTATAAATTTTCTCCAGATAAGAGATGGGGAACATTTCCTGCAGTTTCAGCTTCGTGGGTTGCCTCTAAAGAATCATTTTTTGAACCTTTGAAGTCTGTTTTAAGTTTCTTTAAATTAAGGGCATCGTGGGGTATTACCGGAACCGACAATACCAATCCCTTTCAATGGCAGGATTCCTTTGCAGGTGGCACAAATTATACCGAAGGGGCAGAGATTTTACCTACCCTTAAAACATCTGTAGTGCCAAATCCCTTTATTACCTGGGAGAAGAATAATAACCTTAACGTAGGGGTCGATTTTGGAATGTTGAATAATGTTCTGACCTTCTCGGCTGAAGGATGGTACAAACGGACAACAGATATTTTGGGTGCAAGGGTTGCCTCAACTCCTGGCGTTGTAGGAGCCAGTTTGCCCGATGTAAACTATGGGATAGCGAGCGCCCAGGGAGTCGAATTTACGGCGAATTATCAACAGAAAATCGGCGAGATATCTTTATCCCTTACCGGTAATATCGCTCATAGTGTGAATAAGGTAATTTTGCGGGATGTAGCAGCTGGAACCCGTGACTATGATAATCCGAACGGACATCCGATGAATCGTTTGCGTGTCAGAGAACTTCTGATTAATGGAACGGGAGCTGGTGTGGTCAGAACACAAATCGAATCGTCAACTTTAGCCGCCGAAAATGCGGTAGGGGCAACCCCTTATACGACAGGTAGTGAAAAAGTACAGTTGGAACCGGGGATGCTATATCTTAGAGATTTCCGTGGATCGAACGGAACCCTTTTTGCCAATTCTCCTGATGGTAACTCGAATCACAATGGTACCGACGACATGATTTTCATACCGGATAAATATACATCCCCTAGATTGGTTTATGGATTGAATGCAAATATTGCCTGGAGAAATATTGAATTAAGTATGCTTGCTGCAGGTACCGGTGGTTACTGGGCATCTCAGGTGCGTGGACTAACCTCGCTTTTTGAAAGAGTTTCGGATTTTTGGCCTGACGAATGGACCCCTGCCAGTATTAACACCGGTCATCCAAGCCCGATTTACTCCATCCATGCCAATTGGGCAGGAGGCCGTATTGATTACCCGAATACCTATACCACGTATAACATGTCATTTCTTCGAATGAAGAATATGTCGTTAAGCTATAAAGTGCCGGCAAAAATTCTCAGTAAAGCGGGGCTTCAGGGATTGAAATTTTATATGAATGTTGAAAACGCCTTCATGATTTTCAAGAAATGCCCGGATTATATGGATCCTGAAAGTATTGATGCAGCCGGATATCCCATCCTGCGCGTCTATTCGGTTGGAGTCAATTTTACGCTATAAAGAATCTTTCTATTAACTCTTAAAAAACAGCTGAAATGAAAATAAAATTAAAGAGCGCCTTGATTCTTTTAATAAGCATCATGAGCTTACTATCTTGTTCAAGGGTATTTGATGATGTTACTCAGTACAAGAGCCTTACGCCGAATGTGGTATGGACTGATGTGGATTATACGACCCAATACGTCACCCAGTTTTATACAACCAAGGATGACTATACCAAAATGGATGCAGCAGCCACAGATGAATGGGGATTGTATCAGCAAAATACCTGGACAGCCTTTAACACCGATCAAATGTCAGTTGCAGGAAGCGGAATCGCATCTGCGGCCTCTTTTAACGGATGCTATGCCAATATCCGCAACCTGAATTTATTTTTTCAAAATGTCGATCTGGGTACTTATTCTGCAAAGAAGTATTTAAAAGGTCAGGCATGGTTCTTCCTGGCTCATCAATATTTTAGACTGGTAAAGTCCTTCGGAGGCGTTCCTATTGTAAAAGATGTGATTAATGCCAGCAATCCAGATCCACAGGCATTAGGGCGTCCAAGAAATTCAACGTTGGAATGTTTTAATTATATCACTCAATTATTGGATAGTGCGATTGTTAACCTACCCGAACCAAGTGCCCCTGGTGCCGCAATTGCGGGCTACGATAAATCCAGGATTACAAGGCCGGTTGCCAGGATACTAAGAAGCGAGGTATTGATGTGGAAAGCGAGCCCTGTATTTTGTACCACTCCAAATCAAACTTACTGGCAGGATGCATACAATGCCGTCAATGAAATTAAAACCTGGTTAGACTCTAAAGGATATGGTCTCTATACCACATGGAGAGGATCTACTCCCCCATATACCGGGATGTATTATGACAAAGCCGGGGCAAAAAAAGAATGGATATGGGCCAAAGAGTTTACTTATCCGACATCAACACCTCCTGCAGGCCTGTATAAGAACAATCGGCCGGTGAGCCAGGGCGGATCGAGCGATAATGTTTCACCAACATGGAATCTGGCACAACGCTATACAATGGCTGACGGAAAGGATACCCTAACATCTGCTTATACTTATAATCGTTTGAATTATTGGAAAAACAGAGATCCCCGCTTTAAACAAACCATAGCCTATAACGGAGGCAGATTTGGATTTCCATCCAATCCAACGGCTCTTCTCAATCCAAATCGTCGTCAATGGACATTTGGCGGCATCATTAAAGGTGACCAACCTTTTGAACGCGGTTATACCTCTACAGGATTTTGTGTAAAAAAAGGGATTGATACGACCTTTCATAATCTGGAGTTGCAAAAATTAACAACCGACTGGCCGATCTACCGCTATGCCGAAATTCTTCTGAACCTGGCTGAATGCGCCAATGAACTGGATGCCCACAGGGCTGAGGTGAAAGGCCTTATAACGCCAATAAGAAGCAGGGCCGGAATTGTAAATCTTGATGGAAGTTATGGCCTTGCTTCGGCACCTAACACCCATGACGCATTGCTTAGTGTTATTTTGAATGAGCGTTTTATTGAATTTGCATTTGAAGGAAAGAGGGTCTGGGATATTAAGCGAAGGGTTTTATTTAATGAATTCCGTAATTATGCCTATTTCTATGGACTTCGGTCAACGATCAATCAGGCTGGAGTTGACGCTTTAAAATTGAAAGTGGCACGCAATGGCGCTATCATTGTCCTTGCCAAATTATCAAGTTTATCTCTCTCTTCTGAAGACGTATACAAGGCGCTTAGCGATACTTTGGCAACCACAGCAAATCCTGATCAGCTTTACTTAAAAATAATGACGGATAAGGTTGAAATTGCAGACCTAACCAAAACAGTCCTTAATCCAAGAGATCTCAATGCGCTTGAGGCTATTCCGGCGGCAACTCTTTTAACTGATCCTAAGGTTGAGCAAAGTAAAGATTATGGTGGCCCGTTTAATCCTAAATTGAATTAATATTTTAAAGGATTATAACCTATAAATAGCATTAACAATATTAAAATGAATATATTATGAGAAAATATTTATTATTCGTCATTGCCACCGGACTGCTGAGTGCATTGGCGTTTACTTCCTGCAAAAAAGAAAATGATTCCTTTCCGATCAACGGAACAACATGGATCGGAGAAAGCTGGTATGACGCGATGACAAATCATTTCTACAACGGAGATATTGAATATATTTTGAAAATGACAGGAGAAGGAACCGGAACGCTAATGACCATCGATAATCACACTTTACGGACTGCGATAACAATTACTGCAGCAGACCCTGTGACATGGACATTAAATGGGACAACTGTCAATTTATCCTCGAGCAAGGGAACGATGAAGGGTGAGATTAATTACAGCAACAGAAATCTTAATTTTAATCTTACTGACACTACCTATCTGGCATTTGACAAGAAAGATATGGTTAATGATTTGGTTGCAAAAGTCTTTAGAGGAACTTTTACCAAAGTGGGAACAATCGTAAAACAGGATGTTGTATTTATTTTTCTGTCATCAAAGGGCTTTAAGATGATGACTCCGGGTTACCCCGTTACGACCTACCCATTATCTCAGTACACAGTTGACAGTGCAGGCAAACTTCTTATTCATTACTTTGCAGGAATAGCCAGTGGCTCTGTGCCGTTGGATTTCACCAATCATAGTGGAAACTACACCGCCACAAACGATTCAATTGTTTATACCACTACTAATGTCTCTGCTGCCAATACCTTTCCAAACAGTTTAAATTGGCGAGGCGTATTCCGATTGAAAGAAGTGAAATAACTTGCTTTTCAGATTCAATCAGAAAGCGATACTCCCGGATCTCTGCAAAGGAATCCGGGAGTTTTTGGAGTCTGCCTGTAATATATAAAATATGTGACTATCCGGAACTTGAATATGCACAAAGCGATTCCCGGATCTGTGCTGCATTTATTAAGCTCGATGAGCGCACACCCATTTGTTTTCAGACTTTGCATAAGTTCATTTCAAGGATAAGCGAAGACGCACCTCACAAGGTAATGTCGAAATCGTAAAAATTGCCAGTGGAAGGTTTTGAAGATATAAGCAAGATCAGAAAGGACAGCACCGTTGTTAAAAGCAATATCCATTACCCAACCAATAACTCCTCGTCTGGGACTGTATTCACGAAAGCCACCGCCTGCTGAGCCACTTCAAAAAAGAGGTTGGGACGTTCTCATTTATCGATTATACTAAATCTGCAAAAAGCACCTATTTTAAGATAAATGTCGAAAAATCAAAGGATAAAAGAGCACAATCCCAGTTTTCAAAAAGTAAACTTAGGATTGAAAATTGTATTTTTAAAAACATTTAAAATCTTTTTATTATGGAAAACAGTCGGAGAAATTTCTTGAGAATGACAGGATTGACCGGCCTTACCCTGGCAGCAGGCAACTTAAAGAGTGTAGCAGATGAAATCAGAAGTCGCAATTTTACCGACTTGCCACAACGTAACATGCATCTGCAAAAATCGCACGTTCAGCATATGAATATGTCAGGTTTTGCGGCGCCAAAGTTAGAAACCGTTCGGATTGGTATTATTGGTCTGGGGAACAGAGGTCCCAGACATGTTGACACCATGAAAAGAATAGAGAGAGTAGAAATAAAAGCTTTGTGCGATTTGCGACCTGAAAAGGCGGAAGCAGTAAAGAAATCATTGGAAAACTCCTCCCATAAACCAGAGATTTATTCGGGTGGTGTAAATGAGTGGAAAAAACTTTGTGAACGGAACGATATTGATTTGGTATACATCACAACTCCGTGGTACATGCACGCTGAGATGGCAATTTATGCCATGGAGCACGGAAAACATGTTGCGACAGAAGTTCCTGCGGCAGGCTCGCTTGAGGAATGTTGGAAATTGGTGGAAACCGCGGAGCGTACCGGCAGACACTGTATGATGATGGAGAATTACGTTTACGGTATTTTCGAAATGGTTACACTAAACATGGCACGGCAAGGTTTTTTTGGAGAACTGGTTCATGGTGATTGCGCTTACATTGACAGTAAGATGGAAAATAACTACAATAAAAATGGCTATTGGGATATGTGGTGGTTGAAAATATATGCCAATAGAAAGGGTAACATTTATCCTACACATGGGTTAGGTCATCTATGCCAGCTTATGAATATAAACTGTGGTGACAGACTCGATTATCTGGTATCATTAGAAAGTAACGACTTTATGATGGCTGCAAAATCTAAAGAGCTTGCTGAAAAAAATGACCTCTTTAAACCTTACGTTGGGAAAGATTATCGTGGTAACATGAATACCACCCTTATAAAAACAGTTAAAGGCCGCTCAATTATGTTGCAGCATGATGGAACATCACCACGTCGCCATAACTGCATAAACGGGATTTACGGAACCAAAGGTTCTTCTTTGCAATTTCCCGATCCTCCCCGGATTTCAGGAGAGAATGGTGCCTGGGTTTCTCAGCGGGAATGTGACTCCCTGATTGAAAAATATACCCCAAATATTTACAAACGAGTCGGTGAAATTACGAAGAGTAGTGGTCATGGCGGGAGCGACTTAATGGAGGATTGGCATTTAATAGACTGCCTGCACAATGGTCTGCCGCTAGATCAGAATGTCTATGATGCAGCCACATGGAGCTCTATAATCCCTTTGAGTGAGTGGTCGGTCAATAACCGCTCGGGTGCAATTGAAATACCCGATTTCACAGCTGGTGCATGGAAAAAAAACAGGCCAAACATGGATATTGAATTGACCAATGGTGGGGGAAATACAAAAATTTTCTAACAAAAGATAACTGAGTAATCTTTTCTAAAAAAATATGAAGATAAAAAGTAAAAATCAATATATCTGTTCTAAGCTACTTCCGGTGGACATTGTCTTTCATCCCTCCTGGTGGCATAAGAACGGAGGTATCGTCTTCGATGAAGATTTTTTCTACCATCCACTTAAACGTGTAGAGGCTGAAAAACAAATGGAAAAACTGCTTTATGAACGGTTTGGACAATTTGGATTAGGGGAAGACCGGAACAAAAATTTGCCGTTGATAGGCGCGGTTCACAATGCCTCAGGCTATATTCTTCAGGAAATGCTTGGCTGCCGCGTGATTTACCAGGAAGATTCACCACCTCAGGTTATACCCGCCTTAATGGATGAGCTGGAAATCGATCAGGGAAAAGCCTTTAATTCTGATGTTTTTAAAAAACTGCTCAATCTTCAGAACAAACTAAAATCCCGTTACGGTTATCTTATGGGTGACATCAATTGGGGAGGTGTGTTGAATATCGCTTTGGATCTGATTGGTGAAAAGGTTTTTACCGATTTTTATATCCGGCCTGAGGAAACAAAGAAACAGTTTTTGCTGATCTCTGACGTTATCGAGCGATTTGTATCGGGTATTAGCAGCCAGACCGGGACTACTTCAATCTCGGTAAACCGTAATGTCCGGCACATCGAAAAACCTGTATTCCTTCATTCGGAATGCTCCCATACCATGATATCCACAGAACAGTATGAAGAATTTCTGATGCCGGTTGATATTGCCTGGAGTCAGAAATACCGGCCCTATGGCATCCACTATTGCGGAAAGGATCCTCACAGGTATGCAGAAGCTTTCAGTAAAATTGAAAATCTCGATTTTCTTGATGTCGGTTGGGGAGGAGATATAAAAGAGTTGCGCAAATATTTACCGCAAACCTTTTTAAATGTCAGGCTCGATCCTGTAACCATAAACAGTTTTACAGATGAGGAACTCGAAAAAACAATAACCGGTCTGGTAACCGATTCTGATGATCCCTGGCTAACAGGTTTGTGCTGTATAAATATGGACGACAAAGTAGCAGATTCTAAAATCAACGTGATATTCCGCACCGTTGAAAATCTGAGGCAGATGTATCATGTTGTAAATTAATATTGTTATTCTAAAAAGTTTGATTAATGAAACGGACACTATTAATTCTGGTTCTTGTAATGTTATTTGTTCCTTGTATACTGGCACAGAAAGGGAATATTTGGGAAGTTTTACATCAAAAAGATGGGGGACCACCGGCAGTATCCCCGCTGCCAACCGATTTGCAGTTGAAGTACCAACGCATGGAGAAGCAAATGTTTATCCACTTCTCAGTTAATACATATACCGGTAAAGGATGGGGTGATGGAGCAGAAGATCCTGATATTTTTAATCCGATAGGACTGGACTGTGAACAGTGGGTAAAACTTGCCAAGGGAAACGGGTATAATACCATTTGCCTGACTGTGAAACATCATGACGGTTTTTGTCTGTGGCCAAGTAAGTATACCGAACATTCGGTAAAAAACTCAAGATGGAGAGACGGTAAAGGAGATGTAGTAAGAGATTTTACAAACGCCTGTAAAAAGTATGGGGTCAATATCTCTTTTTATCTTTCACCTTGGGACAGGCACGATAAAAGATACAATACAGAAGAGTATAATAATTACTTTATCAATCAGTTAGTTGAGCTAATGACAGAGTATGGCCCTGTCAGGGGATTTTGGTTTGATGGTGCTTCCGGAGGGAAGAATGCATTGTGCCGGACTCCGTACGCCTGGGCCGAATATTATAAAGTGATCAGGAAATATGCTCCGGATGCTTTCATCCAGATGATGGGCCCGGATATTGGCGGGGTCGGTAATGAAAACGCAGTAAGCCCAAAAGTGAACTGGAACTTTGTATCTGTACCTTTAGCAACCCTATCGGGAAGCAAACCTGGAAAGATACCTGTTGCGTACTTCGGCCATACTTATACAAAAGAGGATGAAGAAAGTGTTAAAGAAGGAAGTGAAGGCAACTATAAGGCCATCAAAGTTTTGCAGTATATGCCAAAGGAAGCGAACACTTCAATTCTGAACGGCTGGTTCTGGAATCCCGGCAGCAAAGCACGCTCTCCACAGGAGGTAAGAGACATCTATTTCACCTCGGTGGGAGGCGGATGTACAATGATGTTGGGTCTGGCACCCAATCGGAACGGCCTTATTCCTCAGGACCAGGTAGATGCTGTCAGACAACTAAACACGGAACTTAAAATAATCTTTGCAAGTAATTTTGCCGGTAAGAAGAAAGTCACTGCAGACAAAACATGGAAAAACGATAAGCGGTTTGCTGCCAGTAAAATTACCGACGGAGACCCGAATACCTATTGGGCGGGCGAATACCAGAATTTCACGGGAGCATTGGAAGTTGATCTTGGTAGAGGTAAAACAGTTAATCTTTTCGAGCTACAGGAACCTGTTTATATGGGACAAAGAATAAGTAAATTCAAAGTGGAATACTTAAGCAGGAACAATAAATGGGAAGTGATTTATGAAGGTTTCACAATAGGATACAAATGTTTGATACGTTTCCCTGCTATCACTGCTCAAAAGTTCAGATTAGTTATTGAAGATGCCCTTACAACTCCCCTGATATCTGAGTTTGGCCTGTACTTCAATCCTTTCGACGAACATGCTAACCTGAAAGATTACGATCCGAAAAAAACCAAAACGGGTACTAAAGAGGAAGAAGCATTATAAATTTGAAAAAACTAAGTTAATTGAAGATATAGTGCACTAAATTAAAAGTAAGTTATAGGAATGAAATAATGTCGTGTTTACTCAATCGACTTTAAAAAAAATAAAATTAAAAGAATGCCACCAAAGCACCAAGTCACCAAAAAGGCACCAAGGCTTTGTCGTAGACTTTGGTGTCCGTCGGATGACGGTTTGGTGCATTGGTGATTTGGTGGCAAAAAGGATTTTCATAGATCTCGGGTTTTAAAACTGAAATGCGACATCAATTTATTCTCATTACTTATATTCACATGAAAAAATTACTGATTTTATTAATTATCTTCCTTTTCTGCATGAGTCACGCATCATTTGCCGGATCAGATACACTGCGTACAATGAAATATTCCAGCCGTTCGTTAGATGCTGCAGTGAACTGGCAGGAAAACGTCCGGCATAGGCTTTATGGTCTGCTCAAACTTGACGAATTGTTATCCGGAAAGGAAAGCATTGCCTTAGATCCAAAGGAAATAAATTCACAGGACAAGGGGGATTACCTTTTAAAGGAAGTGGAGATTAATTCTACCCCGGGCCGCAGAATTCGTCTGATTGTAACATTTCCGAAAAATTCAACGGGTCCATGGCCTGCGGTGGTTTGTATCCATGGTCATGGCGGTAAGGATAGAAGTGTGTATGATAAAGAATCAAATTTTAAAGGTTTTGCAGACGCTTTGGCTTCCCGGAATTTTGTCACGATTGCCTGTATGGTCAGCCAGCACAACGTTTACGAAGAAGGGCGGCTGCTAATGGGTGAACGGCTTTGGGACTTGATTCGCTGCGTCGACTATCTGGAATCGCTGACAGTAGTGGATAAAACCAAGATAGGTTGTGGCGGGCTCTCACTGGGAGGTGAAATGGCGATGTGGCTTGGCGCGATGGATAAACGGATACAGGCAACGCTAAGTGCAGGATTTCTGACGAAAATGGACCAAATGGAGAAAAACCACTGTATGTGCTGGAAATTTCCGGGATTAAGGCAATTAGTCGATTATGCCGATATTTATTCCCTTATAGCACCCCGTGCCTTACAATGTCAAAATGGGTTAAATGAACCTGTTAAAAATTTTACCGTCCCTATCGCACGTGAAGCATTAAAAGAGATTGAAGTAATTTATTGGGATTACCAGCGACCTGAAAATCTTAATCTGGATGTTCACAAAGGGGCGCATGAAATTGACCTTCCCGAACTCTTGTCTTTTTTCAGAAAACAATTGGCAGATTAGGATTTTATTTAAAAAAGTAAAGTAAAAGCATAATAAAACGATGTGTTTTGACTTTAATAACAGGATATCCATAAAATTTATTTTACGAATGAGACAATTTATATCTACCATCACCCGAAGTTCATTTTTAATACTCCTTCTATTTGTCGGAAGTTATCAGGCAAAAAGTCAACTCAAATCTCCCTTCAAACCTCTTCCGGTCGATCGCACTTATCCGTTGTGGCCGCGCCGTAGCATCCCGGCCGCCGATACCTCGCATTCTGCTAACCTTTTGATCGACTCCATTTATACGGAGATAAAGAATAACGGTACTTATTCCGGCAATACCCATAATCTTGTTCCCCTAATGCAGCTATATCGTCCGTCTGCAAATCAATCGAATGGGAAAGCAATCGTGATTTATCCAGGTGGCGGCTATGGCTTTGTTTATATGCCCGATGGTTACGGGACTGCAGCATTCCTTCTGGCCAAGGGATTCACTGTTTTCATTGTCCGTTACCGCTGTACCCCTGCCGCCCCTCACCCTGTTCCCTTTTGGGATGCGCAGAGGGCTTTGCGCCTGGCCCGCTCCCTCTCCAATAAGCTGGGGTACGACAAGAAGGATATCGGAGTCTGGGGATATTCTGCAGGAGGACATCTTGCTGGGTCTATAAGTGTATATTACTCAGAGTCGTTTGGAAAAAAACAGATAGATAAGATAGACAGGACAGATGCCCGTCCTGCCTACTCCGTGCTGGTCTGCCCCGTTATATCCATGCGAGACTCACTCACCCACCTAGGGAGCAGGATGAGCCTTTTGGGCAATAACCCTGATCCAGCTTTGATAGACAAGCTCTCCCTCGATGAGCATGTCACACCCAATTCGCCTCCTGCTTTCCTGGCCCATTCCATCAAAGATGGGACGGTAAACTACAACAATTCTAAACGCTATTATGAGGCTCTAAAATCCAAGGGTGTCAATGCCGTCTATTACCTGCTCAATTCGGGAGGACATGGCCCCCTGGGCGAGCGGGACGGAGCTCCCATACTGCCGCAATCGGAAGAAGACTACGCCAACCGCTTCATTATGTGGTTCTATCAAGGGCGACACACTTCCATACCGATCAATAAATAAGTAATAAAGAAAAAATGACACTATTACCTGTTCTATTTAAATCTGGATGCCATCTGCAAGGGTGTCCACCTTGTACAGTTTAAATAAAACTGCAACTTCATTCAATTATTTGGATTATCCGTATATATTGAGTAAATTTACTTTATATATTGAGTAAAAACATTCATTGTATTGAGTAAAATATAAACTTATGATTGAGCGATCACATATTGAGCAACTTAAGAAAAGATTAGACGAACAACGAAACTTCATTCAAGTCATCATTGGTCCTCGTCAGGTAGGAAAAACGACGATGATCCTCCAATTTTTGAAAAAATATTCCCGTGGATTTGTATATGAATCGGCAGATACCATAATGAATTCAAATACGGTTTGGTTACAGCAGGTTTGGGAAACTGCAAGATTAAAAAAGAGCGCTTCCGGAGCTGATGAATTTCTATTGGTCATCGACGAGGTCCAGAAGGTTGAAAATTGGAGTGAGCTTGTCAAGCAACAGTGGGACAAGGACACCCGGGAAGGAACGAATCTTAAAGTCGTATTGTTGGGTTCCTCGCGTTTGCTGATTCAGAAAGGTTTGAGTGAGTCACTTGCAGGACGATTTGAAAGATTGCCTATGAATCATTGGTCGTTTTCAGAAATGGAGGCCGCTTTCGAATGGACGATTGAGCAATATATTTATTTTGGAGGATATCCCGGATCTGCTTTGTTACTTGATGATCAAGATCGTTGGAAAAACTACATTAAAGATGCGCTGATTGAAACAAGCATAAGCAAAGATATTTTAATGCTTACCCGCGTTGACAAACCTGCGCTGCTGAAACGGCTCTTTGAAATAGGATCACTTTATTCGGGCCAAATTCTCTCCTATACCAAACTGATGGGAGAACTGCAGGATGCGGGGAATACGACTACTTTAGCTCACTACCTGAATTTACTCTCCGATTCCGGACTTCTGGGAGGATTGGAGAAATATGCCGGAAATGTGATCAGACAGCGCTCGTCAAGTCCTAAATTTCAGGTCTATAACAATGCTTTGCTGAGTGCTCAAGCCAACAGAAAATTTTCTGATGTGGTGGTTAATCCGAAAGAATGGGGTCGTTTGGTGGAGTCTTCGATTGGTGCTCATTTATTGAATCATTCTATTTCTGAACGGTATCAAATTTCTTATTGGAGAGAATCCAATTCAGAAGTCGATTTTGTACTTGAAAAGAACGGGAAAGTGATAGCCATAGAGGTAAAAAGTGGCAGAAGAGCAGCCAATCCTGGCATGAACGTATTCGCTCAAAAATTTCATCCTGACCGTATTTTGCTGGTGGGCACTGGAGGGTTTGGAATTGAAGATTTTTTAAGAATCAACCCAATTACCTTGTTTTAGCGCCAATATGGTTGTTCTCTTATCGTTCAACAAATCCCTTTAATCCTTTTTTTTCTATGGCCTTATGGCATCAGCAGTTCAATGACGGAACGGCGGTTGGCCTGATGCTGCTCTTCCGGACAAGCCACCCCATCACCACAGTTATTCACCAGCTGTGTCTTGCCGTAATTCACGATCTGCACCCTGCTCTTGTCAATGTCGTGCTCAATCAGGTAATTAAGAACAGATGTTGATCGCTGCTGAGATAATGACTGGTTATACAATGCGGATGCCCGGGAATCTGTGTGTGAGCTTATCTTGATCGCAAATTCCGGATATTTTAATAGTAATTTGCCTAATTTATTTAAAACTGAGGTCGCATCGGCACGGATATCTGCCTTGTTTAAATCGTAATAAATCACAAACTGCTTGTCAGAAGTGATTTTTTCGAGCTCAAGCGTCATTGGATATTCTCCGGGAACTTTGTCTGTGGCAGAAAAATTTACTGAATTTTCAAAATAGTCTGTTGCAGAGGCATATATCGAATAATTCGATGCTGCATTGAGCCTCATACGCAGAATTCCGTCTTTGTTTTCATATTCAGACGGATCGTATTTCCCTTCGTCGAGATTCACCGTTGCGTTGGGTATGATTTTCCCCGTTGCCTTGTCAACCACTTTTAAAACCAGATACGGAAATCCATGCTTGAGGTTTATGGCAACTTCCTGCTTGAAATCAGGTAATGCAGACTGTATCGTCACCGTGGCATTTTGGGATAGATAGGTTTTCTGTATGGCTGACAAATGATATGCTGCTCCGGGCTTTACCGCAAATTCTGCTGCACCGCTCTGATCGGAAATTTTAGAGTCTATTACAGCACCACCAACATCTAAAAGAGAAATTTGTGTACCAGGTAATATTTTCTTAGTGTGATCGTCGTAACTAACTACTTTTAAATCAATTTTATTTATCTTAAAGGCATAGTTGTCATCATCCCCTCTGCCACCCGGACGGTTTGAGCTTAGAAATCCTGTCAGGGAGTCTTTACGGATTACGAAGCCGAAATCATCATAGGGCGAATTAACGGGAGCGCCTATATTGACCACCAGAAATTTTCCGCCATCGTCTGCTTTAGAGGCATAAATATCCAGCCCTCCGATCCCGGGAAGGCCGTTTGAAGCGAAATAGAGTATCTCATCGGTATCTATATAAGGAAACATTTCTTTTCCTGGAGTATTAACGGATTCGCCTAAGTTGATCGGTTTTCCCCATGTGCCATCATGCCATTCCGATTTATAAAGATCCGTTTCACCAAATCCTCCAGGCATATCTGAAACAAAATAAAGGGTTTTATTATCCGGTGAAAGTGCAGGATGTCCTGCTGAATAACTGTCGCTGTTAAAAGCCAGACCAATCATGTTTCCCCATTTTTTGCCATCAAAAGTGGATATGAAAATTTTCAGGTTATTAATACCCTCAGCAGTTTTCGAAATCTTACCGTCAATAAAGCTGTTGCGTGTGAAATAAATAGTTTTAAAATCGGTGCTGAAGCAAACAGGCCCTTCATGAAATCTTGAATTGAGCGCTTTTGAAAATGGTTCGTCACTGGTCAGATCAGGAGCAGCACCGGGTTGTGAGATATACAAATCCAGAAAAGGCTGATTGTTCCAGGCATAGGTATTTTTAATCATCGAAAAGCTGTCCTTGGCCGAGGAATAAACAAGCCTGTCTTTGTAAAATGTGGGACAAATATCCATGAACCTGGTATTCCCTGCCAAATTATTAATAGTAAAATTCCGAAGATTGGAACTTAATTTTTTCAGCTGGGGTATATTATCCAATTGTTTTATTGCCCTTTGATCTCCGGGCACTTCAACAAGGAATTTCTGAAGTCCCATTTTATAATCATCTATTCTGTTGGCAATTCTCAGTAATTGAGTGTATTGGTACAGATCCGATGGCTGATGTTGTTTCAATTGAACCAGTCGCTCATAAAAAAAGAGCGCTTTCGGGTAGTTCAGCATCTTATCGAAGCAATAAGCCAATCGCTGAATGTATTTTATATTGGTGCTATCTGATTCATACAATTTTTGATATCCCTCAACTGCATTGCTGTAGGCGAAATTTTCGTAATACTGATCTGTCTTCTTTTCGCTGACTGATTGAGCCGAGGTGACAGCCGGTAATATAACAGCAGTAAAAAGGAACAAGACAGGAATGGCTATTCTGATGAATTTTACTATCATAGCAAGGTTTATTTCTAAAAGTAACGAGGTGATAAAATTTTTCTGTTTCGAAAAGCTATGTCATAGCTAAAGTAGATTTCATGGGTTCCAAGGCTGTAGGGCCTGAGTCCCGATTGGGTCATGTCATAAGAATATCCTATGCTGAGCTGCCTGGTTACATCAAATTTCACCATGGCGCCGATTGCATCGCCAAGGCGGAACATTCCTCCAAGCCAAAGCCGCTCCTGTAGAAGGATGGCACCTGAAAGCTCAACTGAAACAGGCGCTCCACTCACCATCCGGATGGTTGAAGATGGTTTAAATTTTATATTTTCGGAGATATCGAATACAATCCCTCCTGTTAAGAAAAGATGCCGTTGTTCCTTGTTGGCTGTTATGGTCGTATTTTTATCATCTGATAAACTGTTTTGCAGAATCTTTGGAATAGATAATCCTACATAGAACCTATCGGAATAGAGGTAACTTCCTATTCCAAAATTGGGAAGTACCAACTTTCGAATTCCATAAAGCGAAACATAACTGTCATTTTGTGCTCCGCGTAAATCCGAAAGATTGACATCATACAAATTTACGCCGCCTTTTATCCCAAAGGACAATTTTACAGCATCGCTCATCTTCAAATGATATGCATAATCGGCATAAATACCTGTTTGTTTTGTCGGACCGATCTCATCGTGAAGCACACTCAGTCCGATACCGACATTGTATCCCATCAGCGGACTATTAACCGAAAAGGTGATTGTTTTGGGTGCCCCTTCGATACCCACCCACTGAAGCCTGTCCATTGCAACAAAATTTAAAGTCCCCCTGCTTCCGGCATATGCCGGATTGATGGATACCGCATTGTGCATGTACTGCGTAAACATAGGATCTTGCTGAGCTAATGACCTTCCCGCAAAGCTGAAGAGTATCACTGCAATTAAAATGCTTTTACTCAGATTAAAGTTTCTGTATCGTGTCATCCGTCTCATCTTTTAATAATTAATACTACCTGTCCAGATAGACAAAACCTGTTTTGTGCTGCTGATTTCCATATTTCAGCACATAGAAATAGGTTCCTATCGGAAGAGGTGCATTTCCTACTTTCGTCATATTTGAAAAACCATCCCACTCATTTTTATAACCCGATTTTTGGTAAACCACATTTCCCCAGCGGTTATAGACTGTTAAAACATTATTCGGATAGAGTTCAATGCCCGGAATGAGGAAGGTATCGTTCTGACCGTCGTTATTTGGCGTAAATACCTGGTTGGGAAGGACAGCATCCTGAACTTTAATTGTTACCACTGCCTGACTGCAGTCTCCGTTTGCATCGCAAACCTTGTAAGTAAAGGAGTCATCCCCGCTGTAATTCAAATTAGGCGTGTAGGTATAACTTCCGTCCGTATTGAACAGCAGCGTCCCGTTTGAAGGAGGTGTAACAACCGACCAGACATTACCTCCGTCGCCACTTGTGATGTCATTTTGGGATACCGAACCATTCAACTCCTTGTCAATGTGGGCATTCACTGCATCGTTGCCAGCAATCGGCAGGTCGTTAACCGAAGTTACAGTAATGGTGACAGTTGCCGTAGTACATAATGAAGGGGTGCCATTATCACAAACCTGATAAGTGAATGAATCAGTGCCGTTGTAATTGGCCGCCGGAGTATACGTATAAGTTCCGTTCGGATTGATAACCAGTGTTCCGAAGGATGGACCGGTTTTCGGTGTTGTAATAATCGTCAGCGTGTTTCCTTCCGGATCGCTGTCGTTGGCCAACAACGAGGTCCCGTTTAAAATTCCATCTTCTGCGATGGTTGCCACATCATTTACAGCGACCGGCACATCGTTTACAGGTGTGACAGTGACGGTTATCGTGCCAGTTACGCAAAGTGACGGGGTTCCGTTATCGCAAACCCGGTATGTAAAGGTCTCCACTCCGTTGTAATTGGCATTTGGGGTATATAAAAGCCTCCCTGAACTATCAATAGTGACAGTTCCATGTGCAGGAGGCTGTACAATGGAAGTTGTAAGTACATCACCGTCGTGATTGGTGGTATTGCCCGGAATATCCAAAATAATGGTGCCGCCATCCTCAGTCATCGATTGAGTGAGAGGTGACGAATTGATCACCGGAGGATCATTTACCGGATCGATGGTAATTGTAACGGTTGCGGTTGAACAATCTCCGTTTGCATCACACAGTTTGTAAGTAAAGATGTCTGATCCAAAATAGTTGGCATTGGGTATGCAGGTATAGCTGCCGTTGGCATTCATAGTGATGATTCCGTGGGCTGCACCGCCATTTAATCCGACCAGTGTCCATGTATTTCCTCCATCACCACTTGGCGTATCATTTCCGGCAACACTTCCGCGTAATTCGGTGTCTTCATGTGCACCAGAGGCATCATTTACTGCAATAGGCAGATCATTCACACTTGAAACAGTTATTGTAACAGTTGCCACTGAACAATCACCGTCAAGGTCGCATAACTGGTAGGTGAAGACATCTGTCCCATTGTAATTGGCATCAGGAGTATAGGTGTAACTTCCGTTCTGGGCAAGGATTACTTTACCGTGGGCTGCACCTCCGTTTACGCTTACCAGTGTCCAGGTATTTCCACCTTCGCTGCTTGGGGTGTCATTGGTGGAAGCATTGCCTGTAACAGGTGAATCTTCATTGGTTGTGAGGAAGTCATTGACCGCTTGTATGCCATCATTATCATTGTCGATGGTGATGGTAACTGTTGCTGAAGAACAATCGCCATTGGCATCACACAGCTTGTAAGTAAAGGAATCTGTACCGAAATATCCTGTGTTCGGTGTGAATGTGTAATTCCCGATTGAGCTCATAACAACGGTACCATGTGCTGCTCCTCCGTTTGCTCCGACAACTGTCCATTGATTTCCTCCGTCACCGCTCGGCGTATCGTTGCCTGCAATACTGCCGCTGAGTACGACAT
>CAYHDA010000037.1:0-20186 GCA_964355145.1 uncultured Mariniphaga sp. | reverse complement strand
TTCACTCACGGTTATTGATCCGTCGGCTGACGGAGCCCCTTTTAGGGACTAAAATACCGTTTTAAGCTTAACTAAACGACATTAATTTATTATTAACCATTGACCATTATCTAAGTAATGAGAATAAATTGATGTCGCATTTCAGTTTTAAAACCCGACATCTCTCAAAATCCTTTTTTAATTTTATTTTTTTTTAAAGTCGATTGAGAAAATACCACATTATTCATTGACCATTACCTATATGGGCACATTCCAGACAAAAATCCCCAAAAACACAACGGCAATGCCACAAACGATAATTAAAGCAGCATTGAGATTGCTGACCACTATTGGATTCGGGTCTTCGCTATCTGTAAATACTTCGCGTAAAACATAAAAATAATAATAAACGCCGATAATTGCCATTACAATTGCGAAAATTGAAATAGCGAGATAACCACGGCTGATTGAAAGCACAAATACCTGATATTTAGCCATAAAACCAGCAGTAGGCGGGAGTCCGGCCAGCGACATCAGCAGAATCGTCATAAATACAGCCATCCAAGGCTTTTGTTTAAATAATCCGCGGAAGATAGAAAGAACTTCAAGTCCCTTTGTGGACCGTTTCATGTGGATAAACAGAATAAACAGGGGAACTGTAGCCAAAGAATAGACGAAAGTATAATACAGTAAAACAGTTGCAGATGAATCATGTTGCGAAAGCATTGCGAGCATCATAAAGCCGGTATGAACAATCGCGGAATAAGCAAGTAACCGTTTAAAGTTCGTCTGCTTTAAGGCTGCAAGGTTCCCAACCAGCAATGACAACCCGGTCATTACCCACAACGTTTTTTCAATCGGACCTGGAAGCGGTAGTAATCCCATCCCTAACAAGCGGTAAAAAGCTGCAAAGCCGGCGGTTTTCACTACTGTTGCCATAAATGCGGTTACCAGAGTGGGTGAACCTTCGTAGACATCCGGACTCCAGAAATGAAAGGGTGCTACAGCCACTTTAAACGCAACTCCTATTAAAATAAAAAGAAGGCCAACCAGCAGCATCGGAGGAAGATGCCCGTTGAATTGTGCGATATAAGTTTTGATTTCAGGAAGATAGAAGGTAGCAGATGCGCCATAAACCAGGGCTATTCCAAAAAGAAAGAATGCAGTGGCAAAAGAACCCAGCATAAAATATTTAAATGAAGCTTCATTGGATCGGAATGACGATTTTTTCCCTCCGGCAAGGATATATAAGGGAATAGATAAAATTTCGATCCCCAAAAAAAGCATGATAAGATTTGAGAAGGAGGTCATTAAAAAGGCTCCTGTGAGTGCGAACAGCATCAGTGAATATTGCTCGGCAACATGTAAGACCATCCGTCGGTAATAATTAATCCCAAACAAAAAAATCAGGATAGTGATGATAATCATCGAGCTGTTGAAAGCGATCGAGAAATTATCAAAAAGCACCATATCATGAAAATATTTTGAACCACGCCCCCAGTCTCTTAACGAAAGGTATAAAGTAATCAGCAAGCCGGTAATGGCAACAGGTGAAAGTATTGCCTTCCTTTTTACAAAACCCAGGTATAAGACGATGATGCCAAAGACGGCAATAAAAATTAGTGCGCTCATTTGCTTACTGTGTTCAAATTATTTTTAATAAGTAGGTTCAATGTGTTAAAGCTGTGATGACTTCTGCAATTGGTACGGAAAGCTTTTGCATCGAACTGACCGACTCTTCGAGTAAGTTGAATATCGGCTGAGGATAAATACCAAGAATCAATATTACAACAATCAATGGAATCAAGATCAGGTAATCGAGTGTCCGGATATCCTGTATACTTTTAAAATCCGGGTTTTTATCTCCCAGCATGATGCGCTGGAAAGCATAAAGCATATAAATTGCACCAAGAATCATGGCTGTTCCGCCAAAGAAAGCAAACCAGATTGACTGCTCAAATAATCCGGCTATCATTAAAAACTCGCCGACAAAACCGGCAGTCAGAGGAAGAGCAATTGAACCCAAAACTACAATTAAGAGTAATATCGCCATATTAGGGGCATAGTGTTTTATTCCACCCATTTCAGACAATTCAAGTGTGCCGGTTTTTTCTTTAATAAGATAAGCCAGATAAAAAAGTGCCACAATCGTCACTCCATGACTTATCACCTGCAAAAGAAGTCCTTCAAATGCATAGGAATTGATCACAAACATTGCTGCCACCATCAGTGATATGTGTGCCATTGAAGAAAAAGCAATCAGTTTTTTTAGATTAGTCTGCCGGAATGCAATGATGGAAGCATAAATAACGCCAATCAAACTCAATACAATGACTGTATTTTGCCAGTAATGAACGCCTGAAGGTACAATTGGAAAAAGGAAACGTAACGTACCATAAATACCCATTTTGGTCATCACACCGGCTAAAATCATCACACCTTGCGTTGGAGCCATGGTATAAGTAGATGGTTGCCAGGTATGAAATGGAAATACCGGCATTTTTATGGCAAATGCGATGAAAAGAATCCAAAAGAGCCAGATCTGTGTATTGGCAGGGATATTAAGTTGATTAAATGCTGAAAAATCTGTTGAATGAACACCCGGTGTCAATTGAAAAAGGTAGATAATTCCGAACAAAAGGAACAAGCTGCCGGTAAGCGTATAAATGAAGAACTTTAAGGTAATGGTTCTGCGGTTTTCTTCTCCCCAGAGCAGCAGAATGAAATAGATCGGAATAAGTGTAAGTTCCCAGAAAATATAAAACAAGAACGCATTTTGAGCAAGGAAAACACCGATTAATGCCGTTTGCGTGAAAAGAATCAATAAGTTAAGAATGTGGACTTGCTCTTGTTTACGACCAAACCCTGAAAGTAAGATAAACGGGAAGATCAGATTCGTCACAAACAGCATGATAAGACTGATCCCATCGTAACCCAAAGCGAACTGAGTTCCCATACAGTTGACGCCATCGGAGGAATACGCCGCAGAGGAGGCAGACAAAATAAGGAATAGGGTCATGAGAAAGTTAGCAACAGCGGATGTCAAAGCGATTAACCGCACTGTTGCCGGATTCCTGAAAAACAAGAGGAACAATCCGGTGATAAAAGGCAACAAGAATATAATCAGCAATATCATAGGTTCAGACGATTAGAATAAAGATGATAAATAAAAGGATTCCGGCGACCATGGCGAATAAGTAAAAACTAATATTTCCCTGTTGCAGCTTTTGTACGATACCACCTAACCTCGAAGTAGCTGTTCCTATTCCGTCAACAACAGGATCCAGAATAGTATTTTCAACTTTATGGAAGAAAAAATCAGAAAGATATCCAAAGGGTTTTTCAAAGATTGTCTTGTAGATTTCGTCAAAATAGAACTTATTAGAGATTATTTTGCCGAAAACTGATTCTTTTGAACCATCTTTTGCCGGCACAATCTCCTTTTTCACAAAAGTCTGGTAAGCAAATAGAATGACAAGTCCCAGGAGTGTTAAAGAGCCCATAATCAATCCGATTTCTGTTGAAGTGCTGATTTCTTCTGTGGTCTTGGAGACAGAAGAGCTGTTCAGAAAAATACTGAGTCCGGAATCTCCTCCAAACAGTGACGGGATATTCAGAAATCCTCCAAACACTGCTAATACACTTAATATCAGCAGAGGAATTGTCATTACTCTGGGTGATTCGTGCGGATGAGCTGAGGCAAGACGTTGCTGTCCAAAAAATACAAGATAAAGAAGACGGAACATATAAAAGCAGGTCAGGAGTGCGCCAGCCAGTGCCAAACCATAAATGAACGGGTTGTGCTCAAAGGCTTTGGTGAGAATAAGGTCTTTACTGAAAAATCCTGAAAAAGGAGGGATTCCGCTTATCGCCAGTGTGGCGGCAAAAAATGTAAAATAAGTGATTGGCATCTTCTTTCTCAAACCACCCATATTTCGGATATCCTGTTCTCCACCCATGGCATGAATAATGCTTCCTGCTCCGAGAAAGAGCAAGGCTTTGAAGAATGCATGTGTAGTCAGGTGAAAAACAGCAGAAGAATAAGCGCCAAGTCCAAGTGCCAGAAACATATAACCTAATTGTGAAACAGTGGAATAAGCCAGTACTTTTTTAATGTCATTCTGTTTTAAACCGACTAACGCGGCCATTAAAGCAGTCGCCAATCCTAAAACAATCATTATTTCAAGTGTTATTGGAGCCAGATTGTAGAGGATACTTGAACGGGCGATCATATATATACCGGCCGTAACCATGGTAGCAGCGTGAATAAGAGCTGATACAGGAGTCGGCCCTGCCATGGCGTCGGGTAACCAGGTAAAAAGAGGGATCTGAGCACTCTTGCCAACTGCTCCGACTAAAAGAAGTATTGTAATCAACGTAATTACCGGGGCCCCTGATTGTAATGTTGCAGCCTGAGCAAAAATTTCTGAGAAACTTACCGATTTAAAGGTGAAGAAAAGGAGAATTATACCAAGGATAAAGCCCAGATCGCCGATTCTGTTCATAACAAAGGCCTTTCGCGCCGCATAATTGAAAGAAGGGTTTTTGAACCAGAATCCAATAAGCAGATAGGAACAAAATCCAACCCCTTCCCATCCGATGAAAAGCACAAGGTAATTTGCTCCCATTACCAGAAGTAACATGCTAAATGTAAATAAATTCATTTGAGCGAAGAAGGAATTTACCCGCTCATCGCCATGCATATATCCGATTGAGTAAATGTGAATCAGCGCTCCTACACCTGTGACGATCAACATCATCGTTAACGACAGGTGATCGACCAGAAGTTCAAAAGGAATCTTCATTTCCCCGATTGAAATCCAGTTGAAAAGTGTCAATGTGGCAGAATCCTGCCCTGATGCGCGAAGTAAGAAGAATAAAACTACCGATGTTAAAAAGGATAATAAAACCATCGCACTGGCAATAATACCAGCCTGATTGTTCTTTAAGCGTTTGTATGCCAGACCGGTTATCAAAAATCCTGTCAGAGGAAAAGCAGGAACAAGCCAGGCGAGAATTATATTTGGAATTGATGCTACCATTTCAGCCGGTTCAAAAGGTTAATATCTACAGAATCAACGTTACGTTTCATCATTACAAGAATCGACAGACCTACAGCCACTTCAGCAGCTGCGACTATCATGATAAAAAATACAAATACCTGTCCCGCCGGATCGGAATGGTAAGCGGAAAAGGCTGTAACCAATAGATTTACTGAATTGAACATCAACTCAATACACATCAATATGGCAATTGTATTTCTTCTGAATAAAACGCCCATCATGCCAATACTGAAGAGTGCGACGCTTAGAACAATGTAGTGTTCCAAGGGTATCAGTTGTATGGCGGATGAAATCTCTTTCATAATTACGAGTTATAAAATATAAATTATGAGTTGTCTTTCTTGCCGAACATGATAGCGCCTACCATTGCTGAGATGAAAAGGATGGAGGACATTTCAAAAGGCAGAAGAAACTCATTGAATAATGTTATTCCTATTTCGGAAACCAATCCCATGGTACTTGTGAAGGGATAACGGGGAGGAATCTCGATGGTCTGGCGCGTTGCAGCAAGCAAAACCAGAAAGAAAACCCCTCCGGTAACGACCGCTGTGATACGTGTTATTTTTGATTTATGAAGGATGATGGCTTTGTTCAGGTTTAGGAGCATAATTACAAAAAGGAACAATACCATTATCGCGCCAGTGTAAACGATGACATGAACAACAGCTAAAAACTGAGCATTTAATAGTATATAGTGACCTGCCATTGCTATAAAACAGACAATCAAGTAGATCACATTGTTAATTGGATTCTTGGAGAAAACAACCGCCAAAGCGCTGATGATCATAATTGCTGAGAGCAGATAAAATAGAAAGACCATTTATTGACAGTTTAAAATGTTAAAAGCAAATATCAGATTCAAATTCATTTTCAATTATTTATTATGAGCAAAACGGTTATCTGATTTAAACTGAATCACCTTTTCTGTTTGCCTTGCCGATACATCAATCCTCAGATTAATATCGAATGGCTCGACCAGAATATCTTTCCCATAAACGAATGGTGTACGTTGATATTCGGATGCCACAATACGGTCGGTGAGGAAGATTGCTTCTTTCGGACAGGCTTCTTCACAGTCGCCGCAGAATATACAGCGCAGCATATTTATTTCATAAATTGTGGCGTATTTCTCCTCACGGTACAGGTGTTCTTCACCCGCTTTCCGCTCGGCGGCCACCATTGTAATGGCTTCTGCAGGACAGGCAACGGCACATAATCCGCAGGCAGTACAACGTTCGCGCCCTTCGTCATCGCGCTTTAAAACGTGCTGACCACGATAAACCTTGCTAAACTCGCGTTTTTGTTCCGGATAATTGATCGTTGCCTTTTTTCCGAAAAAATGACGAATTGTGATAGACATACCTTTTACAATTGCCGGAATATAAATCCGTTCCATAAAGGTCATCTTTTTATCCGAAACCACTATTGATCTGTTTGTTAAGTTTTTCATGGTTATACGGATTACTTAAGCTCGGTGAAGTAATAATAAATTCCTGTCACCAGGATATTGAACATTGCCAAAGGAATTAACCCTTTCCAACCCAGTTTCATTAACTGATCATATCGGAAACGGGGTAATGTCCAGCGTATCCACATAAAAAGGAAGATCATTCCAAAAATTTTCAGGAAGAAAAATGCAGTTCCCAGCAAGGTCACGGTATTGGAAGAGAGACCTAACTGATCAATAAACGGCATGTTGTAACCTCCAAAGTACAAGGTAGCAACGACTGCAGATGAGATAAACATATTGATGTATTCCGCAAAAAGGTAAAAGCCCAGTTTCATTGAACTGTATTCGGTGTGATAGCCGCCAATTAATTCGGTTTCGCACTCGGGAAGGTCGAAAGGTGCCCGGTTTGTTTCGGCAAAGGCACATGTCAGAAAAATCAGGAAACCCAGCGGCTGATAAAAAATATTCCAGTGCATACCATATTGCTGTGCTACAATATCATGAAGACTTAATGAACCGGTAGTGAGAACGAGAGCAATGATCGACATTCCCATTGCCAGTTCGTAACTGATCATCTGCGAGGCTGCCCTGATCGCACCCAGCAGTGCATATTTATTATTGGAAGCCCACCCGCCGATCATAATTCCATAAACTCCAATCGAAACCATTGCAAAAACATAGAGGATTCCGATATTCAGATCAGCAATTTGTAATGAAAATTCGCGGCCGCCAATGGTCAGGTTCCCTCCCCATGGAATCACTACTCCTGTCAGCAAGGCGGTAGTCATGGCAATGGAAGGGCCCAATATAAAAAGTCTTTTATTCGCTGTAAGCGGAATAATCTCCTCCTTCATGAACATTTTAAGTCCATCAGCCAAAGGTTGTAATAAACCAAACGGACCAGCGCGATTAGGGCCGCGACGATCCTGCATAAACGCAGCCACTTTTCTTTCGCCATAGGTCGAATACATGGCAACAATAAGTGTGACCAGTAAAATAATGATTAGAAAAATGGTTTTATATATTATCGTTGTCCAATCCATTCTAAGTAATTGTCAATTAATAATGTTCAATCTTTAATATTCTTTATTATTGAAATTTAGCTTTTTAGTAAAATAGATTTACGAAAACAAATCTTTCAGATTACTAAAAATGTTACTTTTCATAATGATTTTGTGAGATAACCGAGTGACGTTCAATACTTCTTGGACCTTCTATCGTCCAGTCTTTAAGTTCTTTGTTTTGAAAACGGCAATCATTGCATATAAATTCATCGAGTTCACCATACTTATCTTTTCTTCCTGTAACGCGAAGGAGCTCATCTCCTTTAAGCCAGACAACAACTTTACCGCTGCATTTGGTGCATTCGCGGTGTGCATCGAAAGGTTTTGTGAACCAAACGCGGCTTTTAAATCTGAAAGTTCTGTCTGTCAATGCTCCCACAGGGCAAACATCAATCATATTTCCTGAGAAATCATTGTCAACAGCTTTAAGAATATGGGTGCTTATCTCCGAATGATCACCCCGCCCCATTACACCATGAACCCTTTGGTCTGTGATTTGATCTGCCACCATAACACAACGGTAACAGAGTATGCAGCGGTTCATATGAAGTTTGATTTTATCACCGATATCGATTGGTTTAAAGGTTCTCCGTTCTTCTACCGTTCGCGTCTCTTCAAGCCCATGTTCGTAAGAGAGATCCTGAAGGTGACATTCACCGGCCTGGTCGCATACCGGACAGTCAAGAGGATGGTTCAGCAATAAAAATTCGGTGATGGCTCCACGGGCTTCCATCACTTCGGGAGATGTAATATTTTGAACAACCATTCCGTCCTGAACGGCAGTACGGCACGAAGCTACCAGCTTTGGCATCGGACGAGGATCTTTGGCAGAGCCCTGGGATACTTTCACCAGACAGGTTCTGCATTTCCCGCCACTCCCTTCAAGTTTCGAATAATAACACATGGCGGGAGGCACCACGCGGCCGCCAATCTGACGTGCAGCATTCATGATGGTAGTTCCGGCTTCAACTTCCACCTCAATATTGTCGATGGTTACCTTTAAAAGGGACATTTTTGTAGTTTTACGTGTTCTTCAAATTCTTCGCGGAAATGCAGCACTGCACTCGCCACAGGCCATGCAGCAGCATCGCCGAGCGGACAAATCGTATTTCCTTCAACATGTTTTGCAATGTCTACCAGCAGATTGATATCTTTCATCGTTCCCTGACCATTTTCAATCCGAATTAAGATTTTTTCCATCCAGCTGGTTCCTTCACGGCAAGGGCTGCATTGACCACACGACTCATGCCGATAAAACCGTGCAAAAGTCAGGAGGTTTTTAACAATGCAAGTAGTGTGATCCATTACAATAAATCCCCCCGATCCTAACATCGTACCGGTTTGAAAACCTCCGTCAGCTAATGATTCATAGCTCATTAACCTGGGTTCTCCATTAGCTGTTTTCAGTATAAGATTCGCAGGAAGAATGGGGACAGATGATCCTCCCGCAACGACTGCTTTTAGTTTATTACCGTTCCTGATTCCTCCGCAATAGTCATCGCTGTAAATAAATTCCTCAACGGGCAGTCCGAGGTCAATCTCGTAAATGCCTGGTTTATTGATGTGTCCGCAAGCCGATATAAGCTTGGTTCCTTTACTGTTACCAATTCCAATGGCTGCATAGGCATCGCTGCCGTTGTTGATTATCCAGGGCAAAGCTGCAATCGTTTCGACATTATTTACCACGGTAGGGCAGTCGTACAAACCGACAACTGCAGGGAATGGTGGTTTAATCCGGGGATTGCCACGCTTGCCTTCAAGTGATTCGATTAATGCAGTTTCTTCACCGCAGATATATGCGCCAGCACCAGGATGACAATACAAATCGAGCGAATAACCGCTGCCAAGGATATTTTCACCCAAAAAACCGTTTTGATAAGCCTCGGCAATCGCTTTCTCTATGATATTCAGTACATAAAAAAGTTCGCCGCGGATATAGATGTAGGCAGCATGCGCACCAAGTGCATATGCTCCAATTATCATTCCTTCAATCAATTGATGTGGATTCAACTGCCCGATATGCCTGTCCTTGAATGTTCCGGGTTCGCTCTCGTCGAAATTGCATACCAGGTACTTTGGTTTTTCGCTTTTCTTGTCAATGAATCCCCATTTCATCCCGGTAGGAAATCCTGCTCCTCCCCGGCCACGAAGTCCCGATTTTTTCACCTCGTCAGTGACCTGATCGGGCGTAAGATTTTTAAGCGCTTTTTCAACTGCCGAATACCCTCCCAATTGCCTGTAAACCTTGAATGTGGCAAGACCAGGTACTTCGATATTATTTAATAGTATCTTATTTGCCATTGTTACAGGTAAGGATTGGTATGCGAATTTTTATTTTCAGCTTTCCACTGATCAAGCAGTTCATCAGCCTTTTGAGTCGTCAGTTTTTCATGATATTCCATTCCAACCTGAATAACAGGGGCATTTCCGCAGGCAGCAAGGCATTCAACGGTTTTTAAGGTGAATTTACCATCCGCAGTGGTTTCTCCGGGTTTAATTCCCAGTCGTTTTTCAAAATGAGCCAGAATTTGTTCGGCACCATTTAACCAGCAAGGTCCGGTCTGACAAACTTCAATCACGCAATGACCAACTGGCTGAAGATTAAACATACTATAGAATGAAGCCACTTCATACACTTCAACAGGTTGAATTTCAAGCAATGAGGCAACATAATCCATTATTTCAGAACTTAGCCACCCGTTATTTTCCGATTGGGCAATATGCAATATGGGCAATAAGGCCGATTTTTGTCGTCCCTGAGGATATCGCCTGATTATTTTATTCACCAGATCAAGCGTCTCCCGGTTAAATTCTGTTATTGTTTTACTCATTATTATATTCTAAACTTTAATCTGCAAATTATTCTAAGCATCTAATTCACCTGCAATTACATTCATTGAGCTCATTGTGAGCAGTGCGTCGGACAGCATATTTCCTTTTACCATTTCGGGATAGGCCTGATAATATATAAAACACGGGCGGCGAAAATGAAGTCTCGAAGGAGTTCTGCCTCCATCACTCACCAAATAAAATCCCAGTTCTCCGTTGGCTGCTTCAATACAATGGTAAACTTCACCTGCCGGAATATCCGTTTCGCCCATTACAATTTTGAAGTGCCAGATCAGGGCTTCCATATTATTATAGACTTTCTCTTTGGGAGGCAAAACAAAGCGGGGATCACTGGCATAATAAGTTTCCTTATCCGCCATAATGTCAAGTTTATCGATTGCCTGTTCAATAATGCGCAGGCTTTGCCACATTTCAGCTTGCCTTACCATAAAACGATCGTATGTATCGCCGCTTTGTCCAACAGGAACGGTAAAGTCGAATTCTTCGTATGAACAATACGGATTCATCACCCTGACATCGTAGTCGACACCGCAAGCCCGAAGATTAGGACCTGTAAATCCGTATGCAAGAGCACGTTCTGCTGAAAAAGCGCCAACGTTGATTGTGCGGTCCATAAAAATACGATTCCTTTCCAAAAGGTTTGAAAATTCAGTCAGTTTAGCAGGGAATGATTTCAGAAAATAACGGATTTTCTCCCATGCTTTAGGACTGAAATTACGTTCAAAACCCCCAATCCTTCCCATGTTGGTTGTAAGCCTTGATCCGCAGATTTCCTCATATATCTCGTAAAGAAATTCCCGATCCTGGAAAAGATAGGTGAAACCAGTCAGTGCACCACTGTCGACACCAATCACGCTGTTACAAATAATGTGATCGCCGATACGAGCCAGTTCCATTACAATGATCCTGAGGTAATCGACACGTTTTGGGATATCGATACCCAATAATTTTTCGACGGTCATATGCCAGCCCATATTATTTAACGGGGCTGAACAATAATTGAGCCGGTCGGTAAGCGGAGTAATCTGATAGAAAGGCCTTCTCTCGGCTATTTTTTCAAATGCACGATGAATATAACCAATTGTTTGTTCGGTACTTACGATAAATTCTCCATCCATCAGCATCACGTTTTGAAATACGCCATGCGTTGCCGGATGTGTAGGGCCAACATTGAGTGTATTATACTCCTTCGGCTCTTCCGTGGTGACTCTATCTTCATTCCAATGATCAGTACTCACTCGTTTTGCTGTTTATAGTTTGTAAAATTAATTACGAAAAATAATTATGAATTACGAATTAGGAATTAGGAAAAAGAATTAGGTCCGCCAGCTGGCGGAACGAATTACGATTGCTTAATTGATAATTCCTAATTCCTAATTCCTAATTCCCGATTTCCCCTCTTTCTATCTTCCAAAAAAACTGTCATCCTTATCTTCCCGGGTTTGATCTTCGAGTGGAAAGTCTTTTCGCAATGGAAAATCTTTCATTTCATCCATATTTAATATGCGCTGAAGGTTTGGATGACCCTCGAAAAGTATCCCGTAAAAATCAAAAGTTTCACGTTCCATCCAGTTAGCAGAAGGCCAGATGGCTGTTGCTGTTGCAATTGTTGGATCCGAAAGACCGGTAGCTGTTTTAATCCGTATCCGATGGTTATATTCAAAGCTGTGAAGATGATAAACAACTCCAAGCTGTTCTTTTTCAAGATAGTGCATTCCACAAAGGGAGGTCAGAAAATTAAATTGCAGTGAACTATCGTTGTGCAAAAAGAGCAGCACATCTTGAATAACTTCTTTTTTGACAGAAATGCACAGCATGTCCGCCATTATTTCATGACCCTCAATTGATTTACCAAAATGGTCAATCAACTTACTCACAACTAACTGATTTCTTTCCGGGTTGATTTGGAACACAAAAATATTTTTAAAGATTCTAATTATTAATTATTCAGATACTTATGAAGTTATTCCATATCGTAATGTTTCATTAGTTCTTCATATTCCTTTGAATTTCGTCTTCTCAGCGATTCATTGCCGACGAGTTCCTGTATTTTGATGATGCCGTCAATAATTTGTTCAGGACGGGGAGGACAGCCCGGGACATAAACGTCAACCGGAATAATCCGGTCGATTCCCTGCAGAACGCTGTAAGTATCGAATATGCCGCCACTTGAAGCACAAGCACCAACGGCAATCACCCATTTAGGTTCTGCCATCTGGATATAAATTTCACGCAGTACCGGGCCCATTTTCTTTGCTACTGTTCCCATCACCATCAGCAGATCACTTTGGCGAGGTGAGAAGCTTAACCTTTCGGAACCAAACCGGGCCAGATCGTAATGAGAGGCCATAGTTGCCATAAATTCGATGCCACAACAAGAGGTAGCAAAAGGTAATGGCCACAATGAATTTTTACGTGCGAGACCAACGGCTTTTTCCATTGAAGTGGCGAAAAACCCTTGTCCTGAAATCCCTTCAGGCGTTTCAGCTATTGTTGGTGCGTTTATAGTGTTTTGTTTTTCTGACATGAGTAAAGTATTTACAGCTTACATTAACGCTTATCCCATTTTAAAGCGCCTTTCAGAATAATATAAATGAACCCCGCAAGAACAAGCATCATAAATAAAAACATATCGAGGAAGCCGTCTTTACCCAATTCCTTGAAATTCACAGCCCAAGGGTACATAAAGATCACTTCAACATCAAAAAGGACAAAGAGAATTGCGATAAGGAAATATTTAACCGGAAACGGACTTCTGGCGTTGCCTAATCCTTCAATTCCGCACTCAAAATTTTCAAGCTTTGCCTTCGACGACCGTTTAGGGCCCAAAAAATGTGTAGCCACCATTGTGGTGACCACAAAACCAAGTGCAATAAATATTTGTATTAAAACCGGAATATAATCTTGTGGCATTTTATATTAATCTTCTTTTACAGGAATAACAATGAATATTTCATTTTGTTCGTAAAATTAGAAAAAAATAGGGATTAGAATTGATATAAAATCGTTGCAAAACAACAAAATAACCAAAAATTAATATAATCAGGCCTCACGAAAATACATAAGCAAAGTATTGGTTATCTGAAATATAAGGCAATAAGTATGAATGTAACTCAAGCAATTACCATACCGAAAATTTCATGAATCAGTTTTTACCACCCCCTTGCCGCATCCCATGATGGGAGGTAATCGGCCCACTTGTGAAGCAGATCATTGTTGGATACATCCAAGGCAAAAGGTACCAGATGAAATCCCGAACCTTTGAGATGGTAAAATTATTCAATAATAGAAAATACATTCCTGAGTTTTTATTTGTAGCAGTTTGGGGTATTAACATTATATTTGTACTTATCCAAATCCGGAAAAACCTTTAAAGCATAATCTTTCCTAAGATGATTTCTGATTCTGCATTTTTGAAGAATATATGTCAGGGAAATGAGGAATCCTTTACCGAGGTATTTGACCATTATTACCCAGAGCTTTGCTTTTATGCCGATAAATTTATCCGCGATTTTGATGAATCCCGCTCTTTGGTTCAACAGGTATTTGTTGATATTTGGATTAAACGGAACAAGATTGTCATTCAGCAATCCTTAAAAGCATATCTTTTCAGAACGGTTCATAATTATGCCCTCGACTATCTCAAACACAAACGCGTTGAAGAAAAATACCTTCGTGAAGCCCAACCGGAGCTGATTACTTTCGATCGTAATTTAATTGAAGAAGCGGAGCTGAATGCCAGAATTAATCTGGCAATTGAGGCGTTACCCGAAAAATGCCGTGAAATATTCATTCTTTGCCGCTTCGAAGAACTCCGTTATAATGAAATTGCACTAAAACTTGGAATTTCAGTTAAAACAGTAGAAATGCAGATGGGTATTGCACTAAAAAAATTAAGACTTAAAATCACTGACAATCAACCTGCTCAAATATTATTTTATTTTTTCAGGAAAATTAATAACTCACCTTTACGGGGTAGGTAGCTCCCATATCGTCTTATGCTGAAATTAATCAATCATAATTGTGTCCAATGGACAAACCAATACACGATATTAACCTTCAGATAGCCACTTTTTTATCAGGGAATGGGACTTTAGTTGAAAACGAGGCGCTTCTGCTTTGGAAGAATCTAACGGAAGAAAACAGAAAAACCTTTGAAGCTGCATTAAAAGTTTGGGAGAATAGTCCTGAACCATTTATGGAAAACCAGAGAGAGCAGGATAAAATGGCAGTTAAGAGTGCTATTATAGCCCAATCAGTAATGGTTCACAACCGTGACAGGCTATTGCTAAAATTCCTTCGGATTGCGGCAGTCCTTATTGGTCCAATAATGCTGGCTATAGGCTGGTATGCAGGAAGTTATACCCCAACCAATGATGCAGTAGCCTGGAACACAGTTACTGCACCCCGAAAACATATTGCTGTTTGTACCATGTCTGATGGCACCGAAATCTGGTTAAATGCCGGATCTTCTATTAGTTATCCTTCAAGTGAACCTGCTGACAAAAGAGAAGTAAAACTATCCGGAGAAGGATATTTTAAGGTGACCAAAAATGCACAAAAACCCTTCTTTGTGATTACCCCTGAAGAAACTGTTAAGGTATTGGGAACTTCA
The DNA here is from genome assembly GCA_964355145.1 of uncultured Mariniphaga sp. Taxonomy (GTDB): domain Bacteria; phylum Bacteroidota; class Bacteroidia; order Bacteroidales; family Prolixibacteraceae; genus JAAFHB01. The sequence goes on along the minus strand of CAYHDA010000037.1, from coordinate 5,165 downwards.
TTTAATATGAAAGCTTATCCCGGAGAAGAGCGGATTGTAACGACTCTTGAAGAGGGGTCTATTGTGTTTTTTACGAAAAAATCAGGAAGCTCATCAATTACACTTCATCCGGGTGAGCAGGCCGTCTATGACGTCAAAAGCTCTGAAACAAAAATCAAAAATGTTGATGCGGCAAGGTTCAGTGCATGGAGAAGCGAGAAATTTCTGTTTAAGGATGCTGATTTAAAAACTATCCTTGCCGAACTTGAACGTTTGTACGATATTAAGATTCATATTAAAAATCCAGCACTGGAAAAGCTTCGGTTCAGGGGTATGTTCAGCTATGATCAGGATTTACTTGACGCTTTTGAAACACTTAAGCATAGTGTAAAATTAAATTACACCATTAAAGATCGTGAAGTATGGCTGGAATAGCAAACCATTTTAATAATAAAAATTATTTTGATCTGTAACAGGTATGTAATTTAACTGCAACCAGATTTTAACAGTCTTTTGCGAAATTTGCATTTTTTAAATTTCACATGGTAAAATATAATTAACGATAAAAAACGAATATCAAGCCTATGACGAGATGAACAAGTAAACTTAACGATCTAAAAAAACAACGGAAATAGTCTCACCTATTCCCGTTGCAGAAAAACGCCCTGATGGGGCGAAAAACGAAAAAATCATTTTATTTATTTAAAACATTCAAAAGTATGAAAAAAAAACCCAATCCAAACAGGGGGCGAGAACTCTTGTTTGAAAAAATGTCGCGAATTATGAAACTATTTTTAGCTATTTTGGTGATCACAATAACACAAGCAAGTGCAAGTGTTTACTCACAAACGGCACGTCTGAACCTCAAAATGCAAAACGCTACAATTGCAGAAGTTTTTGATGCCGTTGAAAAACAGTCGGATTTCTTCTTCTTTTACAACAAAGGGGAGATTAATGACCAGCAAAAAGTTAATATCGATATAAAAGACAGTAAGATTGATGAAGTTTTGGCAACCGTTTTTGGAAAAGATGCGGTGCGTTACGAAATTATCGGAAAGAACATTATTGTTAAATCTACCGATCCTTCCGATTCAAAATCGGTGCAGCAGAACGGCAAGAAGATTACAGGTAAGGTTACCGATCAGGCAGGGGTATTACTGCCGGGAGTATCAGTTGTTGTGAAAGGCACAACCATCGGTATAACCACCGACAATGACGGTCAATATACTCTGACACTTCCTGCAGGCGCCAAGTCAGTTATATTTTCATTCGTTGGAATGAAGAGCGAAGAAGTAGCTGTTGAAGGCAAAAGCACTGTTAATGTCACCCTGAAACAGGAAACTATCGGCATTGAAGAAGTAGTTGCCATTGGATATGGTACTACTAAAAAGCAGGACTTATCAGCTGCAGTTGCGGTTGTTCAGAATATTGAAAGACTTAAAGACCGTCCAATATTAAGTACTGCGTCTATGATTCAAGGTCTTGTACCTGGCGTCACGGTAGTAAACCAGGGAGGTCAGCCGGGTGCTGGTCCTGCAGTTACCATCCGCGGTACCGGATCGAAATCAGAAAGAGTATTGTATGTTGTTGACGGCGTTCCGGATGCTCCATTTAATCCTTCTGACGTTGAATCGATTACCGTACTTAAAGATGCCGCTTCTGCCGCAATTTACGGTGCACATGCCGGAGCTGCAGGGGTAATCTTAGTTACTACCCGTCAATCAAAAATGGGCAAACCATCGGTTGAGTACAGTGGTTTTTATGGTGTAAAATCGGCATGGAAATTACGCCATTCGCTAAATGCTTCAGACGAAGCGAAGGTTTCCAATCTAGCGTATACCAACGCCGGATCAACACCGCTTTCAGGATGGGACATCACTAAAAACCCTTACGCTCAAGTTACACGCACCGATTGGATGAACGAAATTTTCCGTTCAGCAGCTGTTCAGCGACATAATATTTCGGTTAATGGTGGAACAGATAAACTGACAACACTTTTTCAGGCCAGATACGAAAACGAAGATGGAACGCTGATCAATACCTACAGCAAGAATATCTCTCTTCGTTACAATTCGATCTATAAGATCAATAAGTATGTAAAAATCAAGGAGGAACTTTTCTGGAATAATAACGAAGGTCGTGGAACAGATACTCAAAGTGGATACACCGGTTCTATTCTTTCAGCTATTTATATGCCAAGTTCAGCCACACCGTATTATGCAAATGGCAAATTCGGGGGTGTTGGACCGGTTGATTCTCCCTATCTCGGAATACATGGAGATGCTGTGAATCCGGTAGCTTCGTTACTTAGAAACCAAAGTTTTGGCCGTAGCAGCGATATCATGTCAACCTCTCAGCTGAATATTACGGATGTGATCAAAGGGTTAGAATTTACTTCACGCTTTTCTTACCGCGCTAATACCTCATACAATAAAGACTTCGGGTATTTACGTCCTGAACCAGGCAAACCGAATAATCGTAATTCCTTAAGTTATTCAACAGGTCGTTACTACAATTGGACTTGGGAAAACACCCTTAACTACAACCGCGTTTTCAACAAGCATAATCTGGGTTTAATGGTTTCGACAACCTCTAAGGAAAATGGAGGTAGAAACTTTGGACTTACGGCTCGCGATTTTGCCCGTGAAGCTGATTGGGCGCAATTTCTGGTCAATGCTCAGACCACCACAGAAGATCGCCCGTATGATGGACAATACGAAGATCGTAACCTCTCGTATGTTGGACGTGCCGCCTACAGCTATGCCGACCGTTACTTCGCTACCGGAAGTTACCGTACTGATATTGCTGGTCGTCTGGCTGTCGGAAATAGGTCAAAAGATTATCCGGGGCTCACAGGTGCCTGGAAAATATCTTCCGAGCCATGGTTCAACCTTCCAATGGTGAATCTGTTAAAACTTCGTGCAAGCTGGGGTAAAATTGGAAACTTAGGTTCCATTGGAATGTATTATGGCTATCCAAGTTTATCCGGTGACCACGCTCATCAGGCCGGTAATGGCGCCCCTAACAGCAGTGCCGCTTTTGTTAGCAGTGCATATAATGCCGATCTGTCCTGGGAAACTTCAGAGCAAGCAGACTATGGTGTTGACATTTTATTGCTGAATAATAAACTTAGCATTACTGCTGACTATTTCGACAAAAAAACATTTGATCTGATTAAACAACAGGATACTAAATGGACCAACACTTATGGCGTAAGTGCACCACTTATTAATGAAGGGGAAATCTCCAATAAAGGTTTTGAGTTTGCCGCTAACTATGCAGATAAAGCAGGAGAATTTGACTATAGTGTAGGTTTAAATTTTGCAACCTTAAAAAATGAAGTTACCTATATTGACCAAAATGCAACCTCTTACTGGGCTCATGGCGATTCCTGGAGAGGTATCCTCTCACCCTTCCGCTCCATTGTTGGACAGCCATACTACTCCTATTGGTTAATAACGTCAGATGGTATCTTCCAGTCCAATGCTGAAGTTACAGCATATAATAAGGGTGGTGTTTTGATTCAGCCTAATGCAAAAGCCGGAGACCTTAAATTTCTGGATAAAAACGATGATGGCAAGATTAGTGATGCTGACCGCACCTATATGGGTAACGCATTTCCTAAACTTACCTATGGATTTACAGCTAATCTAAACTGGAAAAACTGGGATCTGAGTGTTTTCTTTCAGGGTGTAAGTGGCGTAAAATTATTCAACGCCTTCAAAGAGTCGACTCTTAACGGTTCTGAGCAAGGTTACAACCGTTGGGATAAAATCCTCGAAGCGTGGTCTCCTACCAATACCGGATCAAACATCCCTCAAATCAGGGCAAATGATCCAAATAAAAATTTCGGAACTATCTCAGACTGGTATCTTGAAAATGGCGATTATCTTCGTCTAAAAAACTTACTCGTAGGATATACCTTTAAGAATGTTCCATGGAGCGGATCTCTAAGGTTATATTTCAGCGGTGAGAACCTGTTAACTTTCACCAAGTATTCCGGTATGGACCCCGAAGTTGGTGGTGTAGGTCTTGATGGCGGTCAATATCCTGTCTCAAGAGCCCTCTCATTTGGTGCCAAAATTAATTTCTAATTCTAAATATCAGAAAAAATGAAAAAGATATATTTCATCTTAATAACCCTTGTCCTTTCCACTTCGTGTGCGAAAGAGTGGGTCGACACAAAACCTTATGGGTTACCGACTACGGCCTATTTCTGGCAGAGTGATGAGGATATTAACAAAGCAGTTTCTGCGATGTACGTCCCTTTTCGTTATGAATCAACCTGGGGTCGTAACTTGTTCTGGGTACAGGTATCCAGTGATGACCTAATCGTTGGACGATCAAAAGCCGATGCTGAAAACATCAAAAATTTCATCGCCTCAGGTCGTGAGGGCTATATGACCGGCGGATGGAACGACCTTTACTGGATGATGGATAAAGCCAACCAGCTTATTGCAAACATCGACAATGCAAAGAATGTTAGTGATGCTGTAAGAAAACGCGCCAAAGGTGAGGCCTATTTCGTACGCGGATTTGTCCACTTCTGGATTGCATATCTATGGGGTCGTCCAGACCAGGGTGTTCCATATGATGGACCAGAAAATCCGGAGTATCAAAAACGGATTCCACCACAACTTGCTTCTGTAAAAGACAACTATGCTCAGGTTATTGCCGACCTAACCAAAGCAGCAGAATTGCTTCCGTTATTCCAGACTTACGGTACTGCCGACCAGGGTCGTGCACACAAGGCTGCTGCATGGGGTTATATGGTAAAAACTTATGCTTATTGGGCAGCTTTTGACAATACTAAATGGGCCCTAATTCCTGACTTGTGCGACAAGATTAAAAATGAAGGTGGCCGTGCTCTTGCAAAGGTCACAGGTAATCCGAAAGAGAGTTTCCGCTCTGTTTTCACGATCGCACAAAACTGGGGTTCAGAGTATATGTGGTCTGTAACTTCCGGAACTACCGATGGAAGTGAATTCCCAGGTGTAGTGCTGGAAAACAAAGGATGGGGTAAATACAATGGATGGGGTTATTTCCAGCCGACTGAAGAGTTGTATCAGGAATATGAGGCTAACGACCCTCGTCGTGAGGTCACGATTCTGAAATTCGGTGATCAGTTTACCTTTTTTGGTGAAAGCAAAAGATACTTTTCTACCAATAGCTTATCCGGATTTCAG
>CAYHDA010000036.1:0-20303 GCA_964355145.1 uncultured Mariniphaga sp. | reverse complement strand
GAAATTAGGCAACCAGTGATTGTTTGATGATCGCAAGCAGAACTGCTTTAATAGATCCATCACTGAAAAATTACTTTTAATTAGCTGTTCTGCTGTCTGTTAATAATAATTGAGCTCTGAAAAAAGTCCTGAAAAATATTTTCATTCTTAAATTCGTTTTATCTAACTTTGCAAAAATTTTCCCGTTAGGGGTTAACTTCGTTTATAACTATCATAAATACAAAAGAAAATGGCAACTACAGCAGAAATTCGTAACGGGCTGTGTATCGAATTTAACGAACAATTGTTTCAGGTTGTATCGTTTCAGCATGTAAAACCGGGTAAAGGTCCTGCCTTTGTCCGTACAAAATTGAAAAATCTTAAAACCGGAAAAGTGATTGACAATACTTTCTCTGTTGGAACGAAGATCAATACTGTTCGCATTGAGCGCAGGCCTTATCAGTATCTTTACAAGGACGAAATGGGTTTTAACTTTATGAATTCTGAGACATTTGAACAAGTTTCAATTGGTACTGAACTTGTTGACAATGCAGATCTGATGAAAGAGGGCATGACACTTGAAATTATGTACCATGCCGACACCGAAACTCCCCTTACAGTTGAGTTTCCTCCTTTCATTGAAGTTGAAATAACCTATACTGAATCGGGTGACCGTGGTAACACGGCTTCTTCAACAGCGCTGAAACAAGCCATAGTCGAGACGGGAGCCACCATTATGGTTCCGCTTTTCATCAATCAGGGTGACATCATCCGGGTGGATACCCGCGATAAATCGTATTACGAGCGGGTAAAAAAGTAATCTGCTTACATTATAACATAAGAAAGGCCGGATAATTTCCGGCCTTTCTTATGTTATATAATCAGCATCGCATCGCCATACGTTCCAAAGCGGTACTTCTCCTTAATAGCTACTTTATAAGCATTCATTAGCTTATCATACCCTGCAAAAGCTGCGACCATCATCAGCAGTGTAGAGAGCGGCAAGTGAAAATTGGAAATCATACTGTCTGCTACTGTAAAATCGTAGGGAGGAAAAATAAACTTATTAGTCCAGCCTTCATATGGCTTCAGCATCCCGTTTGTGGATACCGAACTTTCCAACGTCCTCATAACTGTGGTACCCACAGCGCAAATCTGTTGCTTATTGAGCTTCGCTTTATTCACCATTTCAACAGCCTCGTCTCTGATCCATATCTGTTCAGAATCCATTTTGTGCTTGGTGAGGTCTTCAACATCGACACTCCGAAAGTTGCCTAAACCGACATGCAACGTAATATTGGCAAATTCAACTCCGTTAATTTCAAGCCGCTTCAACAGTTCACGGCTAAAGTGCAATCCGGCAGTTGGCGCAGCAACGGCACCTTCGTGAGTTGCATAAACGGTCTGATAACGTAAGGCATCATCTTCTTCAACCGGACGATTAATAAACTTTGGAAGTGGAGTTTCACCCAAATTATAAAGGGTGTCTTTAAAATCTTCATAGGATCCGTCGAAGAGAAAACGCAAGGTCCGTCCACGAGAAGTCGTATTGTCAATAACCTCAGCAACAAGCAGATCGTCATCTCCGAAGTACAGTTTATTCCCTATTCTGATTTTACGGGCAGGATCGACCAATACATCCCAAAGGCGCTGCTCACGATTTAATTCCCGAAGCAGAAAAACTTCGATTTGCGCTCCGGTTTTTTCTTTATTTCCGAATAAACGAGCCGGAAAAACTTTGGTATTATTGAACACCATAATATCATCGTTGTGAAAGTAATCCACAACATCCTTGAATATTTTATGTTCAATTTCGCCTGTGTTTCGGTGCAAAACCATTAAGCGGGATTCATCTCTGTTTTGAGTTGGATGGAGTGCGATGAGCTCCTCCGGCAAGTGGTACTTAAATTTTGAAAGCTTCATAGATGAGGACATTTATGCAGATATTAATATATATCATTGTAAGTCTGTTTTATTTGACATTTATTGGCTGTGATTTTAAAAAATCAGCCAGATTGATTGCATGGTCAAGATTGTAATCTCCAACTCTCGTACGCCGTAATCCGGTAAGATAAGCTCCGCTTTGAAGTTCTTTCCCAATATCGCGTGCAAGTGCTCTGATATAGGTCCCTTTACCACAAACGATTCTGAGTTTTACTTCTGGAAGAGAAAAATCCACCACTTCTATTTCCTTAACCTCCAGTGTTTTAGATTTTATTTCAATCTCAATCCCTTTTCTTGCATATTCATAGGCCCGTTTCCCTCCAATTTTAATTGCCGAAAATACCGGTGGAGTCTGTTCGATGGTTCCTGTGAACTTCTTTAATACTTCAATAAGCAGTTCCTTTGTAATATGCGATATTTCAAATTGTTCGTTTTCAGCACTTTCAAGATCATACGAGGGTGTAGTAGCTCCGAGTTTTAATGTTGCCACATACTCTTTTTCGTCTGCCTGAAGGGTTTCAATTTTTGAAGTAGCTTTGCCTGTACATAACACCAGGATTCCTGTTGCTTTGGGGTCAAGCGTTCCCGCATGTCCCACTTTCAACTTTTTTATATTCAGCTTTCTACAGATAATATACCGAACCTTATGAACAAGATCAAAAGAGGTCCAGTCAAGCGGTTTATCAAAAATCAGTACTTCTCCTTTTTGAAAATCAAATGTTTCTATTTCAGATTGCATCATTAATTATCCAATCTTTACTTAACCGATGCCGGTTTTTTCATGATTGCATAAATCTCAAAAGCAAATCCGAAAAGAATAAGGATGGGAGCTAATGTAATTCGCTGGAAACTAAATATTTCCTTGTCGAATAAATTGGGATCACTGCTCTTTCCTCCGATCATTAGAATAAACCCGATCACTATTATAAGAAATCCAATTATTAAAAGCCGTAGGTTCTCTTTACCAAGGGCAAATCCCTTTTCCTCCTTGTTTTCGACGTTTATTGCCATTTTAACAGATATTATTTCTAACCTACAAAGATAGCTCAATAATAGAGCTGATCAAACCTCATTCGTAAAAATTTATTTACAGCGAAATACGTGGAAATCACCGTAATAAGAATTCCTCCAACAAAAATACCTCCAACAAGGAGCGCAAGCGAGGTCGGATTTTGGAAATCAATAAATGATTTTAATTCATTCTGATACGAAAAAAAGATGGCCAATAACATTGAACAGGCAATTAGTGCCCCATATATTCCATGTACGGCACTTTTGGCTATAAAAGGACGCCGGATAAATGGCCTTGTAGCTCCAACCAACTGCATGGTATTAATTAAAAACCGTTTGGAGTAAATCGATAACCGAATCGTATTACTGATCAATGCTCCAAATATAATAAACATCAATAAGCTGATTGCCAATAATATAAAGCTTATTTTTTTTACATTGGAATTTAATTGCATCACCAGATTTCGCTGATAGTAAACTTCCTGGATTTCGGGATGTTCCAGAAGCGTTTTTTCAAGTACAGCAAGGCTGTCGGGATTAGCATAGCTGGCAAAAACAGTCACGTCTATCGAAGAAAGTAAAGGATTAAATCCCAGAAAATCGACAAAATCTTCGCCTAACTCATTTTTCAGTGATGTGGCTGCGGTCTCCTTGTCAACAAATCTGGCAGACTTAATAAAATTTGTAGCCTCAAGCGTCTTCTGAAGCTTCATCACATCAGCTTCCTTGGCGTCATCTCGTAAAATTAAGGTTACTCCTATGTTTTCCCTTACCAAATCGGAAAGACGTTGGGCATTAATGAGTAATAATCCCAATAATCCGAAAAGGAAAAGGATCAGAGAAATGCTGAGCGTCGTCGTGAAATAAGAACTAAATAAATTGTCCTTTAATTTAGCGGGTTTATTTTTTGCCATTTTAGGTTATCATTCGTCAAAATTTTCGAATTATCTTTTCTCCCGTAAGAGAAATTTTTTCGTGAACAGACCTGCAATAAGTAAAAGCAGAACCAAAGAACTCAGGAAGGAGATTTTTTGCCCTGTTAAAAATGACTTAGGTTCGAACTTGAACACAATATCGTAATTTCCTTTCGGTAATAATAAGCTCCTCAGCACATAATTAGCCTGAAAATGAGATACGACTTCGCCATTAATGTAGGCGTTCCACCCTTTGGGATAGTATATCTCAGAAAAAACCGCGAGCTGATTGCCGTTACCCTGGTAATGATAGGTCATCTTGTTTGGAGAATAGGTAACCAACGCAATTTTTGCACTTGAATCGTTGCTCAAAGCAACACCTGAAAGGAGTGCTTGAAATTTCTTGCCGACAACAATTTCATTCGCAGGATTGAATAATTTTACTGCGGCAATTTCCTGATCGGCGTTGTCAACAATTTTGTATTTATTGACCAGCCAAACATTTCCAAGCGCGTGTTTATTCTGAATTGGAGCCGCTTGGGGATTATAAATCAGATATTTGGTGTTCAGCATATTCAGAGAATTCAGCCCAAGAAATAATGAGTCCACCCCCGAAGCAGTTTTTATCTTTTCGAGACGCTGACCGATCAATTCCATCTCTTTACTGATGTGAAAATCAATTAATTCCTGATAACGCCTCATTTTTGCACCGTGATAACCACCGATTGACTGATGAAAATAGGAAGTGCCGGCATCATTAAATGTGCTGACACCCATATTTAATACTCTATAATCCTGTGATTTATCCTTTAATATTTCAATATCGGCTATTGAGGCCTTAAACGGGTTCTTAGCCTCCCGGTCTGAGACAAAATTTCCATCATTCAAATACCGCTTGTCAACTCCCCAAAGATCAATAAGAATTAAAGCACCCAAAATCAGCAGGACAGTGTTTCCCTTTAATTTATTCGCGACCAGAGCCCATATTGTCCCTGCACCAAGAAGAATAAAAACAGCAGACCTGATGGCATCAGACTGCAAAAGGGCTTTCCGGTCTGCAATTAAACCAGACTGAAGCCAATCCGGATACTGACTATCAGAGGCTGAAACAAAAGAGCCTGCGAGATCAGGAAGTATGGCAAAAATCAAGGAGACACCTGCTGTTAATCCAACACTCCAAGCCAACGATTTAAGCCACTTTTTACGGTCAAGACCGCCATTCAGAATCTTTTGCAACGTAAGCATGGCATACAACGGGAATGTAAATCCGGCAATAACCAGAATCATTGTAACAGTTCTGAATTTATTATATCCCGGAAAGTAGTCCAGAAACAGGTTGGTCAAAGGCATAAAATTATGACCCCAGGCAAGGGCAACAGAAAGCAAGGTGGCAATCACAATCCAGATTCTAACCGTTCCTTTTAATAGAAACAATCCAAGAACGAAAAGAAAGCAGACTACGGCTCCGAAATAGACGGGCCCTGAAGTCCCAGGTTGTGAACCCCAGTAACCGGGAAGCTGCTTAACAATTGTATCAGCATTTGGCACATTATTGTTTTTCAATACTTTGCCTGTTTCTGAATTTTCGCTGAAGCCAACTGCAGAGGATCCTCCGTTGAAGTTAGGGACAAGCAGCGTAAAAGTCTCGCCAATGCCATAACTCCAGCCCGTAGCGTAGTCGCGGTCGAGTCCGGTAGTTTTATTTGCCTGATCATTCGTCAGATCAGATTTACCACGCATCGAAAATTTTCCATATTCCCAGGTCGTCCAAAGCCGGCTGGTATTGGCAGTAACGGCAAGAATCGTAAAAGCCAGAATAACCAGCGATTTTTTCAGGAACACAACAACCTGCTTATCCTTGATTGCGTTAACCAGCTCTGCAATTCCCATTATCAACAGGATAAGAAAAGTGTAATAGGTGATCTGAGGATGGTTGGCATAGATTTCGAGTGCCAGAAATATTGCAAAAACTGACCCTCCGATCCATTTATCCTTTTTTAAAGCATAATAAAAACCGGCAATGACAGGTGCCATATATCCGATAGCGATGGCTTTTGAGGCATGTCCTGCCGCAATAATGATAAAATTATATGAACCAAAACCAAATGCAAGAGAACCAACAATGGCCAGCCAAGGACTCACGCCGAAAAGGAGCAAGGCAATATAAAACCCAATCAGATACAGAAAAATAAAATTGATAGGTCTCCAGTTATACAGATTGGTAATGGTATAGACATAAGTGATCGCTGTTGTGGTAGGCAAACCAATCAGATAGGATGGCATACCTCCAAACATTGAGTTGGTCCATAATGCCAGATCATCGCTTTTTTTATTGTAGTCAACAATCTCTTTCGACATCCCGGTAAAAGTCATCGAGTCGTGCTGATTCAATTGCTTATTCTCCAGAACGGGAGAAAAATAGATGATTGGCAAAAGAAGAAAAAGGACGATTGCGACAAAATGCGGTAAACTTTTCTTCCACGAAAATTTCATCATAATTTTTGCTTTTACGGATTGATCACAAAAGTACATTATTTTTGAAAGTAGGGCTTACTACGATTGGGCTAACATACTACATTTTACACTTATTTTCCTATTTTTGTAACATATCAACATTTTAATCCATTGGGAATTATTGTAAATCAGTCTGTAAAGGGAACTATCTACACTTACCTCGGCGTCGTTCTTGGTTTTGCAACAACAGGCATTTTATTGCCACGAATCTATTCGACCGATCAGGTTGGCCTGATTAAAATTATAGTGGCTTATGCAACTTTAGTGGCTCAATTTGGCACTTTAGGCTTTAATGGCGTTGCCATCAGGCTGTTTCCATTTTTTAAAGATCCCAAAAGCAACCATCACGGATTTCTGTCTTTAACACTCATTACCGGACTTACCGGCTTCCTAATCACTCTTGGATTATTTCTGATCTTCAAAAATTGGTTTGTAGAATTCAGCAGTGAAAAATCGGCACTTCTAATTGAATATCTTAACTATCTGATTGTTCTGATCTTCTTTCAGATTTTCTTTATTCTTCTGGACGGTTACTATACTGCACTTTTAAACAGCATTCATGGCACATTTCTTCGTGAGGTATTTCAACGGATACTGATCATCACCGGTATAGGCTGTTTCTATTTCGATTTAATCGATTTTCATCAGTTTATCGTTGTTTACATCGTGTCGATGTCGGTTCCAACGGTTTTTATCTTGTTTACATTAATCAGAGCGGGAGAATTTTCGCTAAAAACCGATTTTAACTTCTTACAGAAACCCATTTTAACTTCTGTCGGCGTGATGGCGCTTTTTAGCATTCTTAACGGTTTTTCAATGATCATCATCCAAACCGTAGACACAATTATGGTAAATGGGATGATAGGACTCAGCGCCACAGGGGTGTATTCAGTTTGCTTTTTTTTCGGAATTTTCGTAAGCCTGCCTGCCAGAGCTATCCTTAAAATTTCCAATATCGTCTCTGCCGGTGCATGGAAAAACAATGACATAAAATTACTGCGCGATATCTATGAAAAAAGCTGTATTACATTATTTATCATAGGATTGTTAATGTTTTTAGGCCTCTGGGTAAATATTGAAAACATCTTTAAAATACTTGGTCCCGATTATGCTTCCGGCAGATGGGTGATCTTTTTTATTGGTTTGGGCAGCCTTATTGATATGTCAACCGGAGCAAATAGTTCGATTTTAGGTTCCTCGCCCTATTACAAAGTTCAAACGGCCTTTATAGTGGTGCTGGTTATTTCGCTGATTGCAACAAATTTACTGTTGATTCCCACCTTTGGAATTACGGGTGCTGCAATAGGTGGTGCTGTATCACTCACCATTCTCAACCTGCTTCGCTTTTTGTATCTATGGTATAAATTCAATTTGCAGCCATTTAACTACAAATTTGTTGTCGTTGGATTATTTGGAATATCTGCCTGGTATATCTCGTCGTTTTTACCGGAGTTATCCAATTTTATAGCCGATATATTTGTTAGAAGTTCGCTTTTGACCGTGTTATTTTGCTTGCCGGTTTATCTGCTGAAAATATCCCCTGATATCAATGAAAAAGCAGATAAAATATTAAGAACGGTCAAAATAATTAAGTAAATTATATATTAAGTAAATTGATAATCTGATATATACCTAATAATAAAATAATATGAGAACGATTAGATTAATCCTGATTCTGTTAGTATTTCCTTTGTTTTATTTCTCCTGTTCAACAGAAAGTACGGAAATAAAACTTGCCGGACTAAAATGCGAATATTTAATTAATCCTCTAGGCATCGATGTTGCGACCCCTCGCCTAAGCTGGATAATTGAGGCTTCATCAGACGAGGTTTATAATCAAAAACAAACCGCTTACCAGATTTTAGTTGCATCTGCCGCTGAAAAGTTAACAGAAGCAGATGCTGACCTGTGGAATAGCGGTAAGATTAGTTCTGATGAAAATATTCAGGTTGGATATAAGGGTAAAGCTTTAACCAGTCAGCAGAAATGTTACTGGAAGGTTAAAATCTGGAATACTAAAAACAATTTCACCCAATGGAGTGATGTTGCTTTTTGGAGTATGGGTTTATTGCAGGAATCGGACTGGAAGGCAAAATGGATTGGTGATCAGCCCGATCAGGTTCAAAAGACCTATAAAGATAATCTTGACAAATATGATCCGAAGAATAATTCCTCACTGAACAATGTAAGACCAGTACCTCCTTCTTCACCTTTGTTACGTAAAAAATTTACTATAAAATCACCGGTTAAGAATGCCTTTCTTTATGTTTCTGCATTAGGGTACTATGAAATTGCCCTCAACGGGATTAAGACAGGAGACCATGTTCTTGCCCCTGAATGGACAGATTATAATAAAAGGGTCCAATATCAGGTTTTTGATTTAAGTCAAAATCTCAGACAAGGAGAAAATGTTCTTTCGTCAGTTTTGGGAGATGGATGGTATCTGGGAATGCTTGGACCTACAAAATGGCACAAAGATTACCCGCGCAGAGGATTATACGGAAATGACCGACGGCTGCTCGCCCAGCTGGTTATCAATTTTACCGACGGAACACAGCAGATTGTAGGTACAGATGAATCCTGGAAGATCAACACGAAGGGATTTATCGTTTCAGCGGATAATTTTTTAGGGCAAACCATTGATGCACAAAATATTCCGCAAGGATGGAAAGATATTGACTTTAACGATGAAGCCTGGGGAAAGGCATATGTGGATGAAGCCGTCAAGAAAAATATGGAGGCGCAGAAAAATGAGCCTGTCCGTATTTATCAGTATTTACCGCCAGTAAGCATATCGCCGTTGGGTGATAAGGTTATTGTTGACTTTGGACAGAATATTGCAGGATGGACTCAACTAAAGATAAAGGGTGAAAAAGGGGCAAAACTCAAAATACGACATGGTGAGATGCTGGATGATGATGGCTCACTTTACACTGAAAATCTGGCAGCAGCAATTCAGGAAGATGAATATACACTTTCCGGAGGACAGGATGATTTCGAACCCTCTTTTACCTATCATGGATTCAGGTATATTGAAATATCCGGGTTAAAGGCTCCTCTTGATAAAGCAGCAATACAAGCATGTGCTATCTCTTCTGATCCTGATATTACAGGTTCATTTGAATGCTCTAATCTGAAGCTAAACCAATTATATAAAAATATTATCTGGACCCAGCGTAATAATATGACCAGCATTCCTACAGATTGTCCGCAACGTGATGAACGAATGGGCTGGATGGGTGATGCACAGGTCTTTTGTCAGAATAGTATGTTTAATATGGACATGGCGGCCTTTTACACCAAGTGGGTTAAAGATATCAGGGATGCGCAGTCATTAAGGGGGACTTTCCCTGATATTGCACCTCATGCCAATAAACCCGACATTCGGTTTAGCAATGCCCCTGCATGGGCAGATGCGGGCATTATTGTTCCATGGAGAATGTATCAGAATTATGGCGACAAGGAACTACTTCGTCATCATTATGATGCAATGAAACGGTATATTGAGAACATCAGAAATCAAAATCCCAACTATTTATGGATAAAGGATACAGGTAATCATTATGGTGATTGGCTAAATGCCAATACGGTTATTGCAGAAGGGTATTCCAAAACACGGGGCGAGATTCCCAAAGATGTTTTTGCAACCGCTTTTTATGCAAATTCCACAAAACTATTTTCTCAGATTGCAGCTGTTTTGGGAAATGAGAAGGATGCAAAAGAGTACCTCTCTTTATCTGATAATATCCGTGCCAAATTTAATGAGGAATTTGTGGATAGTTTGGGGAAAATTAAGGGAAATACGCAATCAGCCTATTCTCTTGCCCTAAATTTTGAACTGCTCCCCGAAAACAAGCAGGCTTTGGCGTTTAATCATCTAATTGAATGCATAGAAGAGTATGATTACCGGATCTCAACAGGCTTTATTACTACCGTGATGATGATGAAAGAACTTACAAAACGGGGAAGAAATGATATTGCTTACAAGCTGTTGGAATCTGAAAGGCTTCCGTCCTGGATCTATTCCATAAATCAGGGTGCTACAACTATCTGGGAACGATGGGATGGATATGTAAAAGGACGAGGTTTCCAGAATGCAGGAATGAACTCATTTTGCCACTACTCAATAGGCTCTGTTGGCGAGTGGTTATATCGGACGATATTAGGGATCAATCCGGATGATGCTTTTCCGGGATATAAACATTTTATCATCCATCCGCAGCCTGGTGGCTCATTAACCTATGCTAAAGGTAACTATAAGTCTATTAACGGACTTGTTGCCACTGAATGGAAATTGGTAGAAGAGCTGTTTACTTTGGATATTGAAATTCCTGTAAACACTTCTGCAACAGTTATTCTTCCTTCCGGAAACACAGAGCTTATCAGGCTAAATTCAAAATCAATACCGGCGTCCTTATTGAATAAAAAACACATTGTTAAGGATGAGACAGCGATGGAACTAGGCTCGGGTAAATATCATTTCGATATTAATATTCAAAAGTAACCTATCAGAAACGCCATAAAACCGCAAAAGATTTAATCGTTTTTTTTCGTCATTTCGAAATGAATTTCCTGGCAGGGCTTATGATAACAATTTAGTTCCTCGTAGCGTTCCTGTGCATTCGAGGAACGGTTGATCCATTTTGAATAAATTTTTCTTCTTATGTTTAGCAGTGGTCTTAACGAATAAAACCGCAAATATCTTTTCGTGATATGAAATTGAATCTCATTATAGAAATTAGGTACCTTTCGTTTCAATTTTGTCTCTGCATCTGCAAAATAATCGAAAGTGTACAGCCCAAAAAATCTGCGATGGGTATAATCTGAATAAAAATGGGGATTGCTGAAATGAGGTACGATAACACGGTGCATACCACCCGGTTTTAAAACCCTGTAAATCTCTTTAATCAGTAATTCCAGATTTTCGATGTGTTCGAGGACATGACGTGAAGAGATCTCATCTGCAGAATTATCAGGTAGAAATGGAAGTCCGTTCTCTATATCTGCAACTATATCAACATTTTGACCTTGATATTTATCCACCCCAATTGCTCCGGCCATCTTGTTCGGACCGCAACCCAGCTCAATAACGATTCTCTCGTTCTTTCCAATTTTTTCTGTTATAATCGTTGGAATCATAATTTCTGAATGATTTTAAAAAGTTTTTCAAAGCATACTTCTCTGCTGTAAAGTTCAATGGCATCCATTCTTCCATTTAAACCAATGAATGACCGAAGCGAAGGGTCAATCATCAGTTTTTCCAGCCTTTCATACCACTCCTCGTCAGTAGAGGCAAGATAACCGTTTTGACCCGGTTTAACAATCGATTGATTAATACCTACCGGACTAGCAACACAAGGTATTCCGGCCGACATATATTGCAATATTTTGTATCCGCCTTTCATCCTGGTCCAATCAGTATCCGGCAGAGGCATAATACCAATGTCCATTTGACCGATATCCTGGTTTTCATCCTCAAAAATCCATGGTTTTGCGATGTGATTAATTCCGGCTATTTGATATTGAGGGTCTGCGCCAACTGTTAAAAACCTGAATGAATATTTTTGGGCAAGTCTATGCAACGGTTTTTCAATCAAATCCAAAAAACCCGATGTCCAAGGCGATCCAATCCATCCTATTGTCACGATCTGATCCGGTGATTTATGAATAGGTTTAATCCGGTCTGTTTCCACAGGTGAAGGGATGATTTCGGGGTTTTGACCGGAATTGAGGCAAAACTCCTTCAGGTATTCAGTGCTTACGATTACACTGCTGGCATGTCTGACCATGTTTGCTGTTTTAGCTCTATTCTCCGGCCGAACCGGATTGATGTAGATCGCATCATCAAAGTCAAAAATAAAAGGTACTGACCTTATTTTCAATACTTTTAAAAGATTTTTACTGATAAGAATCCGCTGTATAAACACAACATCCCACTTTACGAGAAGTAGTGCCAGAACCATTTTAAGGATATACCATCTTTTCAGAACAGGAAAGACAGTGTATTTACTGATCAGATTTGAAGGTCTTTTCGGAATTCTCGGAATATGAAAAACGCTGTAGCCCTGCGATTCGAAATACGGAATGTACTGCAAAGCCCTGATTCTGGCACTCGCATTATCGAGATTACCATCGGTCAGCATTAACATTTGTTTCCCTTTCTTACTCGTCATTGTATATATTACTGATATTCAGTGCTTAATTTGTTGTAATTTCAACTGTGTTCACTGGTATTCCCTCAGAACTGACAATCGAACGACCTTTTTCTTGCTTCGAAACACATTGATTAAAAATAAGTAACAGGAACAATTCCAGTGAAACATTTCTGATTAGTTTTTTCATTTTTTCAATATTAGTTGGAATCCTGATTCGGTTATTTATTTTGAATTAAGCTTCAAATTGTCTTAATACCTTATTATTCAGCCATCAATTCTCTGAATCTTTCAACCCGTTTTGCTGGATTATAAATTGTTAAAATCTGCTCTCTTGCAAGATCACGTAACTGTTTTTTATTGTGATTATGACGAATAAAACTAACTAATTCTGCTGTATTCCATTCTCCGATCGTTAATCCGGCATTTCCAATCGTAATCTGAATATCTCCAACATCGGTGCCGACAGGAATACATCCGCAGAGCATTGCTTCACAAAGAGCATTAGGAAGACCTTCGGAACGGGAAAGCTGAGCATAATAGGAGGCACTTTCGTAATACCGGGCCAATTGATCATATTGTTGCAGGGGAAGTAAAACAAGATTACCGGGCAGAGGTTCAAAGAAGGATTTCACCGTTTCAGCAGCACCTATAATCACAAACTCGAATTCAGGTAAACTGGCAGCCAACTCCCGAAACCGGTCGAGTCCCTTCACCATCAGGCGCTGATAATTTTCTGTTCCTGATACCGTAATAATGCGTTTGGGTCTTTCATATTCAAGGAAGCTGAATCTTTCAGAATCTGTACTTGTGGCGATCGTCTCAGCGATTGCATCAGGATTAATCAACAGCAGCTTTTTTTTCAAAGCTTCAGCCACAGGAAAACAGATATCGACTTTTTTAAAAGTATTTCGGGTAAAAAAAGCGCGTATTGGATGACTAAAAGACCCGTAACCGTACTCCTGGAGCGTCGAAACATCGTATCCGCCAATCACAACAAACGACTTCTTACGGAATATTTTAGCGAAAAGAACTGGCAACATTGAATGATAATCGCCAAACCAAATAAATACCGAATCGAATTTTTTAGCCTTAAACAGGAGAAATAATAACTCCTTCAATAATTCAATTCCAGTCCGGATAATTCCTTTGGAAGGCTTGAACTGATATTTTGTAACCTCCGCGAAGGATGACAAAATTTCATAATCAGCTTTTACAAAAGAGGAATAATTAACATAAACGAACAGAATCGATTGCTTTTTCATCCGGGGATAGTTTGTTTTATTGCCTGATGGAAATACCTGAGTTATCGTCATTCATTTTTGCGAAGTTCAGAATCATGCGTGTTTTATAGTCTCTGCCAAGATTAATCAAGGCGTGAGAATGGATGTGAAGAGAGTGGTTTTGCTGCAAACGGATGATAATCACCCTTCAACCCCCTTGGAGTTTGGTTACGGATATCATAGACTACCCCGATCGACTTTCGCGCTTCACCAACTTCGAACCCATTTCCTTTTAAAATCTCTTCATAACTTCTCGTATGAAGATCGGTAAACCCTTCACTGAATTCAATCTCTTCTCCTTCAACTGTGATTGACCTGAATGTTGTTTTGCCGTTCTCCCGGACCTCGGCGGGCAATGTTTCACTATTGATACTGAGGAACCAGCGAACCCTGGCTCTTTTGAGCAGAAGTATTCCGGAAGCCCTGTCGTGGGTATGCAGATTTACAATATTTTCCGCTACATCGCCAAAAATCCATGTCAGCATATCAAAAAAATGAATTCCGATGTTTGTGGCTATTCCCCCGGACTTTGAAATATCACCTTTCCACGAAGTGTAGTACCAATTTCCGCGTGAAGTGATGTATGTGAGATCGATATCGTAAATTTTGTCCGCCGGTCCCATTTTGATTTTCTCTTTTAAAGCGATAATAACAGGGTGAAGACGGAGCTGCAAAATTGTGTAGATATTTTTACCGGTATCGTTTGCTACGTGCTGTAAAGCATCTATATTCCACGGATTAAGCACTAATGGTTTTTCACAGATTGCGTGAGCACCCCGCCGCAATGCCACCCTGATATGTGCATCATGAAGGTAATTGGGAGACGCGATACTCATATAATCAATAGCGATTCCTTTGTCATAATTCAGTTTTTCCAGGTATCTGTCAAACCGTTCAAATTCAACAAAAAACTTTGTGTCGGGCGAAAAGCTATCAATAATGCCAACACCGTCGTATGGATCGTATGCCGCAACCAATCTATTCCCGGTATCTTTGATGGCCTTCATGTGCCGCGGAGCAATGTAACCGGAAGCTCCAATCAATGCAAAATTCTTCATGTCAATTATTTACCTTAGCCCTAAAGGGTTCTGTTTGTTTCATTTTATTTTGCGGTACAAAGAAAAGATCACCCATTACGTCTTGGTCATTTTCTCTGACAGGGAATAAAAGCCGATCCTTCAGATAAAAAGCGGTATAAGAAACTGATGCCAGAAAATCGCTGATTTGTTTCCTGTTTACCGGCTCTATTTCAATCTGAATGATGGGCTGAAAAGGTTTGAGCAGGAATTCAAGCTGCGGAATAATATGTATCTCATACCCTTCAACGTCACATTTGATGTAATCGCATCGCTCCAGATTCCCGAAAAGGGTAGCCGGAGTGAACATTTTTTCGGTAAAAGTAAATTCAAATGACTCATTTTCATTCCCATCCAATACTCTTGTCAATCCATGCCGAAGGTATTTATTACTTTTGGGAATCCCCATTACGATCGGCTTATTATCCACAGCTCCTAAAGCATACGGAATAATAGTGGTATTTTTAAATCCTGATATATTGATATTCAATACTTTTCGGAAAAGAGAGACCGGCTCTACACTTAATATTTTCCCTTTCGGTCCGGCTAATTTTGCAAACAACCGGGAATAATAACCAAGATTAGCCCCGATATCGATGACATGATCTCCTTTTCGAATCAAATTTTTAATGAAATAGTGGCAATCAAAGGTTTTATTATTCTTTAACAATCCTAAAGAATAGGAGATGAAAAACAACCGGCTCACAACGATCAGATAATTCGTGACCCCAAGGATTTTATAAAGTATTTGTTTGATAAACATTCTGTAATTCTTTAAATATCAGTATTTGAAATCCACTACTCAATCTTAATCACTTCATTATTTGATAAAGCATATTTTTCACCGCTTTCAGGACAAATTGCGAACCCATCGCTGTCGAAGTAGAGCTGATTGCCATATTCGCTCACCCAGCCATGCTGGCGGGCCGGATTGCCATAAACCAGCGCATAGGCATGTACAGACTTAGTTATTACCGCACCGGCCCCTATCATGGCATAACGGCCTATTTCGTTGCCGCAAACCACCGTTGCATTGGCTCCAATAGTTGCACCCTTTCGCACGATGGTTTTTTGATACTCGTCTTTGCGGATAATGGCGCTACGTGGATTAATAACATTGGTGAAAACCGCCGACGGTCCCAAAAATACATCGTCTTCGCAGATCACACCGGTATAAATGGAAACGTTGTTTTGAACCTTTACGTTTTCTCCAAGCACGACTTGCGGAGAAACAACAACATTTTGTCCGATGTTACAATTTTTGCCGATTTTGCAACCCGTCATAATATGACTGAAATGCCAGATTTTTGTCCCTTCACCAATTTCGCAATGATCGTCAATTATTGCCGATGGATGTGCAGTATATTGTATCATAATGATTTAATTGATTCAAATAATGAGTTGATCACAAATTGTTGTTGCTCCGATGTTATTTCGGTGTGAATCGGTAAGGCGAGTACTTCGTGACAAAGTTTTTCGGCAACAGGGAAATCTCCGGTTTTATATCCAAGAAACGAATATGCCTTCTGCAAATGTAGTGGCGACGGGTAATAAATCATCGATGGAATGCCGGCAATCCTGAGGTATTCTTTAATTTGATCCCGCTCGTTTAATCGTATAACATATTGATTATAGGTATGTTTTGACCAGCTCATTTCTGAAGGCTGTTTAATCTGAGGCCAATTTTCCAAAAGCTGATTGTAAAAATGCCCGGCTTTAATACGGCTCTCAAGATAGCTGTTCAGATTCCGAAGCTTTACACCAAGAATAGCAGCCTGAATGGTATCGAGCCGCGAATTGCAACCAATCATTTCATAAGCATACTTTTGCCCCTGTCCGTGGCGGGAGATCATAGCAGCTTTCTGCGCTAAATCAGGATCATTAGTTGATAATGCCCCGCCATCTCCGAAGCATCCCAGATTTTTTGTCGGAAAGAAGGAGTTCGTATTAATATCTCCCATTGTTCCGGTCATTTTCCTTTCGCCATTTGAGAATGTGTATTCCGACCCAAGCGATTGGGCGTTATCTTCGATCACTTTAAGTCCGAATTGCCGCGAGAGTTCAAGAATGGGTTCCATATTAGCCGACTGTCCAAAAAGATGAACCACAACAATCGCTTTTGTAGCTGGAGTCAAACGTTCTTTGATCAGATTTTCGTTAATGTTAAAGTTTTCTTCGTGAACATCAACAAATACAGGTTTAAGGCGAAGTAATACAGCTGCCTCTGCAGAAGCGACATAATTAAAAGCAGGCATCAGCACTTCGTCACCCGGCTCTAATACCAGTGACTGGTAAGCTATTTGCAGCGCATCCGTTCCATTGGCGCAGGGAATCACAAATTGTGCCTTCAGGTACGTAGCCAGTTGATTTGAAAAATCGGCAACTGCTTTTCCGTTGATAAAAGCTGACGTGTCGATCACTTCCTGTATTGCCTGATCAATCTCATCTTTAATTTTAAGGTATTGCCCATTCAGGTCAACCATTTTTATTGAATCACCCATATTCTCGTTTAAATCGCGATTACAAATTTGCTAATAATTTCAAACATTAATCATTTTATTCAATACACTTGCCAATTCAGCAGTGAGACTTTTTCTGGTGAATTTTTCTATCCCTTTTGTATTATTAGTTAAGTCGTTGCACAAATATTTCTCATATAGTTTCAAGATGATCTCCTTGATATGGTTCAAATCATTATAATCTGAAATATAACCTGCTTCAGTCTCTTTAAGAATATGTGCCAGATCTCCTTCTGACGGACCTATGGCAATGATTGGTCTTCCGGATGCCAGATACTCAAAAAATTTACCGGTCAGAATTCCTTTGGCATTAGGGCTATCTTTATTAATGGCTAAAAGCAGAATTGCCGACTGTTTCATTAACGAGGCGGCTTTGTCGTGAGTAACATATCCAATACCGGTATATTGATCCGTGAGATTGAAAGCCGCAATATCATTGGTTACAGCGCTGTCAACTTTACCGATAAGCTTAATCTCAAGGTTGCTGCGAAAATCAGGAACCGCTTCAGAAAGGTCCGAAAGCACCTCCCATAAACCCTTTAGGTTAAGGCTGGGAGGAAGTGTACCGATATGTGATACGGAGAATTTTGTGTCTCGGATCTCCTCTGAAAAATCCATATCAGCCGGATCAAATCCGTTCGTGATTACATGAATATTCCTGCCACCCATTTTCCCGTAGTTTTCCTTCATAGCTCTGCTCACGACGAGCATTGCATCGCAACTTTTAATCGTCTTTAGCTCAAGCCTTTTGTGTTTTTTATCAGCAAATGCGGAAATATTCAGATCCTTGTAATAATCAATATCAGTCCATGGATCGCGAAAATCGGCCAGCCACGGAATTTTCAGACGCTCTTTAATCCCCAGTGCAATTAAATGCATCGAATGTGGCGGGCCGGTTGAAACGATGGCATCGACAGGATTATCTTTAAGATATTTAAGGAGAAACCGAACGGAAGGTTTTATCCAGAATTTCCTCGCATCCGGTATGAAAAGATTTCCCCTTATCCAGACCGATAACTTCTCAATAAGACCCGGAGATTTTTTATCGTTTAAAAATCCGCTGTTTATTTTGGTTAAAGGCTTTTTTCCGGTAATTTTCTTATAAAAAACGTAAGGTTCCCATATTGAAGTTCTGATCACTTCGATACCTGCTGGAATATCCTTGGCTAAAGTATCGTCTATCGCGGGAAATTCGGGATTTAAAGGAGTATAAATAACCGGTTCCCAGTCAAAATCGCGAAGGTATTTCGCAAATTTAAGCCATCGCTGCACTCCTGCTCCGCCACTTGGTGGCCAATAATAGGAAATAATAAGTATTTTATGCTTCACTTAGCTTTATTTTATTCCTTATTTATATTGAATGAATGTGCTTAACTGCTAAGAAATCAAGTGGAATTAATTTTTATGGTTGATGCCATTTATAAAAATATTTTTCGACGGAATTGTGGCAACGAAATCTTTCAGGTAAAATGGCTCATAATATGCCACATCCACAAATTTCTTTAAATGAAAATCGCGTTCAGCTAATGGGACCATGTTTTTTGCCGAAGTGATAATCCTTTCAATAAAAACCGCATTTGGGTTTGTAATTATATGGCGACATTTCTCAGCTCCGTTGCCAAAAAAGAGTACGTTAAAATTTTCCAAAAATGGAAGATACGATTGGTGGTCTATAATATCAGCCTGAATTCCACGTATTTGAATCCCATTCACATCATATATGGCAGAATAAACCTCCATTCTTCGGGCATCGATCATTGGACAATAAATGACTTTGTCTGATTTTGGCTGGTAAAGATCCTCAAGATTACACATAACATAATGTGCCATTGCCTCCAGGGAGGTGATTGCACACAGCGGCAAACCGAAGGCATAACAGATCCCTTTTGCGACTGATACTCCGATTCGCAGGCCGGTATATGATCCGGGGCCCCCGGAAACAGCAACGGCGTCAATTTGTTCTATTGCTATATTCGCCTCCGCCATTATTTCATTAATAAATACCGTTAAAAGCATAGCATGGTTTTGACCTGAAAGACTTTCACGGGAAAAAATGACTACACCATCACGTGCCAGCGCTACAGAACATACCTCAGTTGAAGTTTCGATATTTAGTATGAGTGCCATTAGTTTTTTTACAAAGATGAGAATTATTCAAAAAATTTAATCATTTTCGACCATTGTTTGTTAATCTATACAAATCAGGCATCATAAAACGTGTTGAGTGAATAACTAACGCTATTTATGCCTACTTAAATAAACCGCTTGAAAGATAAATTATGTTAAAAACAGTTATTATTGATGATGATTATGTGTCGAGAATGGTTTTGAGAGATATGCTCGAAAAATTTCTCGACAATATTGAAATTCTTGGAGAAGCCGCAACGGTTGCGGAAGGGGTTAAATTAATAGAAGAGACTGATCCGGAGTTGGTATTATTGGATATCAGCATGCCTGATGGAACAGGATTTGATCTTTTAGATAAATTAAAATCAATCAATTTCAAATTAATATTCATTACTGCATACAGCGAGTATGCAGTAAAGGCATTTAAATATTCGGCTTTTGACTATATCATTAAACCACTAAATGTTGAAGAACTGACTAAGGCAATCAAGCGGATTCCACTCATTCAGAGAGTAGATAACAGTCTGAGAGTAAAAACATTAAAAGAAAATTTAATGTCTCCGGAAGACAGTTCCTCCAAGACTGTAGCATTACCCGAAATAAATGGATTTGCAATTGTCAAGGTCGAAGATATTGTTCGTTGCGAAGGCAAAAGAAATTACACCCGCATCATATTTAAAGAAGCTTCGGAAAAAGTAGTAAGCCGTACACTGCTGGAATTCGAACACTTGCTGACTCCTTTAGGATTTGTCCGGATCCACAGAAGTCACTTAGCTAATATTAT
>CAYHDA010000035.1:13715-20374 GCA_964355145.1 uncultured Mariniphaga sp. | reverse complement strand
GATGAGCGTTCCGGCACTTTCGAAAAATTTCAGAAAAAGTATCGAAAAAGGAATTCAGTCCAAAGGGAAAATTACGCAAATGCTGTTCAGTTATGGATTAAAAGTCGCCTACCTTTATAACGGTGAGGGATGGAACCGGGGCAAAGGGTGGCGTGCATTACTTAAGCTCAAATATATCCTGCTTGATAAAATATTGTTTTCAAAAATTCGTCAGGCATTTGGCGGAAACCTGAAATTTTTCATTGGAGGCGGAGCTCTGCTTGATGTGGAACTTCAACGCTTCTTCTATGCTATTGGCACACCAGTATTCCAAGGATACGGGCTTACAGAAGCCTCACCTGTTATTTCAGCTAATTGCCCGGAAGCGGTAAAATTTGGCTCTTCGGGCAGAGTTGTGAAATATCTCGAAGTTAAAATCTGTGACGCAGAAGGTGTTGAAGTTCCCATCGGCGAAAAAGGGGAGATTATTGCCAAAGGAGAGAACATAATGAAAGGGTACTGGAAAAATCCAAAGGCAACTGAAGAATCGCTGCAAGACGGATGGCTGCACACAGGAGACCTGGGTTATTTATCGGCGGATGGCTACATCTATGTGTTAGGACGTTTTAAAAGTCTTTTAATTGGAAATGATGGTGAAAAATTCAGTCCGGAAGGGATTGAAGAGGCTGTAGTTGATCAGTCGCCGTATATAGACCAGGCCATGCTCTATAACAACCAAAACCCTTACACCGTTGGGTTGATAGTCCCAAATATTTCGGCCATCAACCAAAATTTACATAAGCACGGGTTGAAACCCGGAACACCGGAGGGTAATAAAAAATCAATAGAGCTGATCAAACACGAAATTGATGCTTACCGCAAAGGAGGTAAGTTCGAAGGGATGTTTCCTGAACGATGGCTGCCAACAGCGATACTGATCCTTCCGGAAGCATTTACAGAACAAAATCATTTATTGAACAGCACCCTGAAAATGGTGAGGGGGAAAATCACTGAATATTTCAAAACGGAGATGGAATACATTTATACTCCTGAAGCAAAGGATATTGGAAACAATGTAAATGTTTCATCAATTCTGAAATGGAATAAATAGTCGAAAATTCATACCTCTGAATTCCAGAAGTGTGAACCTGAACGCTTGTTATTTGTTGTCTTTCTAAATTTGTTGAATATGACCAACGAAAAAGAGACAGCTCGTGTGGAGGCATTCAGCGATGGCGTTTTTGCTATTGCAATTACCTTGCTTATTCTGGAAATCAAAGTCCCAAAGATGGTTATACATATGACGAACAGTGAATTGTTTAATTCGCTCGTAAATTTGTGGCCTTCATACTTCGCTTTCTTACTTAGTTTCACTGCTGTTCTGATCATGTGGATTAATCATCACGGTTTTTTCAAATACCTGAAGACAATTAACTCCCAATTCCTTTATGCAAACGGATTTCTGCTTTTGATGGTGACGTTTATCCCATTTCCAACTGCAGTTTTGGCAGAACATATCAATTCCCCTGCGAGCAATGTATCTTCTGCATTTTATTGCGGAGCGATGGTTCTGGTAAGTGTCGCTTATAATGTTCTTTGGTTTACAGCAGCTTATAAAAGAGCACTTGTCAAGGATGAAATTTCGGATGCTCTTATTATCAAAATTCGTAATGCTTACTGGTTTGGATTTTTCGTTTACCTGACATCCTTTATTGTTGCCTTTTATCATGCGATAACAGGACTGCTCATTTGCATATCGCTCTGGATTTTCTGGATTGTTCTCGATTATAATAGGATCGGTAGAAGGACAGTGCACAAAAAGCATATTTAATAACCTTATAAATTACAATTGTGGCAATTACAATACTTCATAAAGCACAAACACGGGGTCATGCCAACCATGGATGGCTTGACAGTTATCATACTTTTAGTTTTGCCAATTATTACAATCCGGAAAGGATGAATTTTGGAGCCTTACGGGTTCTAAACGACGACCGCATTGATGAAGGGATGGGCTTTGGGAAACATCCGCATGATAATATGGAGATCATCTCGATACCGTTATCCGGCGATCTTGAGCACAAGGACAGCATGGGAAATACGACGGTTATAAAAAACGGGGACATTCAGGTAATGAGTGCAGGTACTGGAATCACGCACAGCGAATACAATAAAAACAGCGACAGTTTATGCAAATTTCTGCAGATCTGGGTGATTCCAAATCAGCGCAATGTAACGCCACGTTACGATCAGATCACACTGAACCTTATGGAAAGGCAGAATCGTCTGCAACAAATTGTCTCTCCTAATCCGGATGATGAAGGGGTTTGGATTCACCAGAATGCCTGGTTCCATTTAGGCACTTTCGATAAAAACACCAGTATTGACTACTCTTTAAAGCTTGCCGGGAATGGCGTTTATGCCTTTGTGCTCAAGGGTCAGTTCACAATTGAAAATCTCCTTCTGGAACAAAGAGACGGACTTGGAATAACCGGCACAAACAAAATTACGATCAGCGCTGTTGATCAGGATTCCGAAATTCTGATTATGGAAGTACCAATGAAATTCTGACTATTCCTGTTTAATCCTGTAAAGTTGCCACCACGGTGTCTGTGGTGAGGCATGATGCTCGTAATGGTAGCCGAAAAAATAGCAGGAAAGCAGTGCAAAAAAATGATTCCGGTTCTGCGACCTCGACAAATGAGGCATCATTGCCTCGGTATGCGGCAAGCGATGCGGAATATATGTTCCAAAATAAAAGAGCTGAAAAGTAGATAATACCGATGGAATTATCCATAATACGATCAGTTCCTGTTCCTTGAACCAAATAAGTCCAATATTGAAAAGAATGGCCATAATCAGAATCTGCCAAACTGTAATATACTGACGCATAAATCTGTACCACCAAATAAAAAAGTTCTGATCACCTGTTGTATAATCCGGATCTTGTGCTGTTGCCGGATACAAATGGTGCAGTGAGTGTTTTTGCCGAAGTTTTGAATACCAGAGTCCGGCATAACAAAGCGCTGCCATAACACCTAAAGTATTATTTATGAATTTATTCTTTGAGACTGTGCCGTGCATGGCATCGTGAGCTGTAATAAAAAGCCCTGTAAAGAGCCATATCTGAATTAAAAAATGACACCAGAACCCCAGCTCAGAAGGATCTATTTCTTGATATAACAATATATATATCAAATGAATAACCCATGTAAATAAAATTAATAAAGCAGTAATAATTCCCATCTTACTATTCAATAACTAATATTACATACAAAGGTAACCATTCTTTATTTTTAAAATAGAATTTCTGTTTTGCAATATAAAAATTGTCTATATTTGTTTCGTTAAATCCCGAAATGAAAACAACAGATAAAGTAAAATACTTCACAGACAATCAGGAAAAGCTGGCCCGGTATGGTAAGGCACTTTCGCATCCGGTGCGCGTTTTTATTCTTGATTACCTTGCGAACAACCTGAATAAGTGTTGCTACAGCGGTGATATGGCTGAGGAGTTACCAATAGCCCGATCCACACTTTCGGAACACTTAAAAGAATTGAAAAAGGCAGGCTTGATACAGGGGGAGATAAATCCGCCGTACATCAAATACTGTATTAACCGCGAAAACTGGCAGGAAGCTGAAAACATAATGAATCAATTCTTTAAACGATGAATATAAAAATTTTAGGTACCGGTTGCCCTAAGTGTAAAACACTTGAAAAACTGACGCGCGAAGTCATCGAACAAAATGGGATTAATGCCACAATCACCAAAGTGGAAGACATTGTGGAAATTATGAAGTATGGTATTATGTCTACCCCAGCGTTGGTTGTTGACGAAAAAGTAGAGATTAAAGGAAGGGTTCCATCAGCAGACGAAATTAAAAGAGTATTAACCAAAATAATTTAAAAACATGAAAAATATCGCAGTGTTTAGTTTTTTCATTCTGATGTCAATAAGCGGTCTTTTATGTAACGCTCAGACAGTTAAAGAAGAAACTAAAGGTGTAAATTCAGTTAAAGTGGAAGCCTATTACTTTCATTTGGCTGCACGTTGTGTTACTTGTAAAGCTGTTGAGGCAGAAGCCAAAAAAAGTCTGGAAACTCTTTATAGCGGGAACGTGAGCTTTCAGGCGATTAACCTTGAAGATGCTGCAAATAAAGCAATTATCGAAAAATTGCAGATTTCAGGTCAGACATTATTAATTGTCAAAGGAGGCACAAAAATCAATCTCACCAACGAAGGGTTCCTGTATGCCCGTTCGAATCCGGAAAAATTTAAATCCATCATCAAAGAAAAAGTTGACAGGTTAATAAAATTATAACCTATGGATTTTTTGAATACACTGCTGGAAAACAGTACAATGCCCTGGATTTCGGCGATGATTCTTGGTTTCATGACAGCCGTAAGTCCTTGTCCGCTGGCAACAAATATCACAGCCGTTGGGTTTATCAGCAAGGACATTAAAAATCGCAACCGTGTTTTCGTCAATGGAGTTCTGTATACTTTAGGCCGTGCAATCTCTTACACCGCTATTGCGCTGATTATTTATCTTGGTGCTGATCAGTTTAAGTTTTCAGGCTTTTTTCAGATTTACGGCCAAAAAATTCTGGGTCCGTTACTGATTATTATTGGTTTGTTTATGTTGGACATGATCAAAATAAAATTTCCAGGCGTGAGCAGACTAACATCTAAAATGGAATCCAAAACAAAGTGGAGTTATCCTGATGCTATATTGCTCGGAATGATTTTCGCGCTCGCTTTCTGTCCATACAGCGGGGTACTTTATTTTGGAATGTTAATCCCAATGACGGTTGCAAGTGCATCAGGGCTTTACCTTCCAATCGTTTTTGCCTTAGCTACCGGCATACCCGTGATTATTTTTGCGTGGGTACTTGCTTATACCGTTTCCGGAATAGGTGGAGTCTACAACAAAGTCAGGACCTTCGAAATCTGGTTCAGACGAATAATTGCAGTTCTTTTTATAATAGTTGGCATTTATTATATCGCCCGAATAATTTGAAAATTTGACTATAAAGCATATTTCGTCTTATGAATTTACAAATTTTCAAATCCCGTCATTTTTTAATTTTATTAGTTCTTCTTCCGCTTTGGTTCCTGATCTACCGCAATCTGCAGTCAATCACCGACTGGCTGGTTGATCAGTTGCCGGGGCTCGAAAAAGGAACTCAATTGACGGAAGCCATTTGGTTTTTCATTTTTGAGTTACCAAAAGTGCTGCTGCTGCTGACGCCTACTATTTTCTTTGTAGGAATTATACGCACATGGTTTTCACCCGAACGCACCAGAAAGATGCTGAAAGGAAAATCAACCTTTACAGGGAATGTATTGGCATCGCTGCTGGGAATTGTGACTCCCTTTTGCTCGTGTTCGGCGATTCCTCTGTTTTTGGGTTTTGTTGAAACAGGTGTTCCACTGGGAGTTACCTTCTCATTTCTGATTGCAGCACCTATGATCAACGAAGTGGCTGTTATATTACTATTTGGATTATTTGGCTGGAAAACTGCTCTGATTTATGTTGTTACCGGGTTGGCCATTGCAATTTCATCAGGCTGGGTTATTGGAAAATTAAAGCTTGAACACTGGGTTCAGGATTGGGTTTACCAAACCCAAATAGGAAATACCGGGTATAGCGAGGATAAACAGACATTCAATACCCGCATCACATCCGGCTACCAGGCTGTTAAAGAGATTGTTGGAAAAGTATGGATATACGTCGCAATAGGGATTGCAGTCGGCGCAGGTGTTCACGGTTATGTACCACAGGACTACATGGGTGCCCTGATGGGCAAATCCGTATGGTACAGCGTCCCTTTATCGGTACTTATCGGTGTGCCCCTGTATTCAAATGCAGCTGGAATCATCCCGATTGTTTCGGTTTTAATTGAAAAAGGGGCTTCGCTGGGAACAGCTCTGGCTTTTATGATGGCAGTGATCGGACTCTCTCTTCCCGAAATGATTATTTTAAAAAAAGTATTGAAACTGCCATTAATACTCACCTTTGCGGGGATAGTTGCAACCGGTATCATGATCGTTGGATTTTTATTTAATGCAATTTTTTAAGAAATTAAAGTATCCTCTGATGAAAACAACAGAAACTCCAACTTTACAAGACTTTCATATTGAAGGCGTTAAACACATCAGTTCTTCAGATGCGCTTGAAGCTTTATTAAGCGGCGAAGCGATAATGATTGATGTACGCGAAATGAACGAAGTCGTATCCGAAAGTATTCCGCTCGACCGGGTATTAAATCACCCCATGTCGGTGATTATGGACCGGCTGGCTTATATCTCCAGTGACCAGAATATTATTGTAGTTTGTCCCGGAGGTGTAAGAAGTACCCGCGTTGCGAATTTGTTGATGCAGAATGGATATGAAAGCGTGGCAAGTCTGGATGGCGGACTCAATACCTGGAAAGCGAAAGGTTTTCCTATGAGGTACAATACTCAGACAGGGTGCTGCAGCAGTTCAGATAAACTTCCCAAAACGAGTGTGCTGATTGCAGATAAAGAGAATGCAAAAAGTAAAGATCGCAAGGTTGATTTTAAAAATTTAAAAAGATACTGAAAAAAATTCAGGTGGATAAACATTTAATATTGATAAACATTTAATCCCTGCTGTTATGGAAACAAAATCTTTAGGTTTTATTGGTGGTGG
>CAYHDA010000035.1:0-13615 GCA_964355145.1 uncultured Mariniphaga sp. | reverse complement strand
ATTGCCCGAATGATTCCAAATGCCACTTCTTATATTAATGAAGGTTACAACCCGGTGACTTTTGCTGCCGGTTTTGCTGCCAAAGAAAAATCAGCTGTACTTGAAATTCTTAAACTATTGGGAAACACTTTTGAAGTTGAAGAAAACAAACTTGAAGCGTATGCCTTGCTTTCTGCTATGCTGCCCACCTATTTCTGGTTTCAATGGAAAGAACTTTCTCAAATTGGAACTCAAATTGGTTTGACCGAAGAAGAGAGCAAAGCATCTGTTCACCAAACTTTGACAGCCGCGATTAACCTAATGTTCAAATCGAAACTTTCGCCCGAACAGGTCATGGATTTAATTCCGGTTAAGCCTATTGGCGAACATCAGGCACAGATCTCAGAAATTTACCAGTCCAAACTGATGGGATTATATGGAAAAATAAAGCCCTGATATTTATAGCAATTTCTAATTAATTGTTAATATTCAATATTTTAATAAAATGGAATTACGAAAATAAATCTCTCCGATTACTTAAAAACTTACCGGACCTGATGTCCTTATAAAAAAATATATAACGTAAACATACGTTGTATTAAATTTTGACGTATATTTACGCCATAATTTAAAAACAGAACTGATGGTAGTCTCAAAAACAGAACTTTTCGACATCATATTACAAGAAAGGGCCAATCTTTTCAAAGCACTTGCACATCCTGCGCGTCTTCAAATTCTCCGGTTTTTGTCAGAAACTAAAACCTGCATTTCCGGTGATATTTCAGAAGAGTTGCCTTTAAGCAGAACTACGGTTAATCAACATCTTAAGGAATTAAAGGATGCAGGATTGATTCAGGGGCATGTAGAAGGTGTAAAAACAAACTATTGTCTTGATTATGAAAAAGTAGAAGAAATGAAAAATGCTCTTTCAGAATTCCTTAACGAAATTCAAATCCCTGAGAAATTCTGTTGTAAAAAATAACATTCACTTTAATATCCTTTATGAAAATATTAATCCTTTGCACCGGAAACAGTTGCCGCAGTCAGATGGCACACGGATTTCTTCAATCATTCGATCCCAATATCACAGTATGTTCAGCCGGAACTGAGGCTTCGGGAAAACTAAATTCCAAAGCAGTGGCTGCAATGAAAGAGATTGGTATCGACATTAGTCACCATACCTCCGATTCAGTTGATATGTACCTTGGCGAAGAATGGGACTATGTGATTACCGTTTGTGGCGGGGCAAACGAAAACTGTCCAGCCTTTATTGGCAAAGTTAAAAACCGTTTACACATTGGTTTCGATGATCCGTCGCATGCCAAAGGAACAGAGGAATACATTTGGAGCGAATTTATTCGGGTGAGAGATGAGATCAGGGAAAGGTTTTATGAGTTGTATTCTAATGATTTCTAAACCAATTTATCATGAAAGCAGAAGATTTAAAACTGGTAGTTCAGGAAAAATACGGAGAGATCGCGAGCCAGAGCAGGTTAATAAACCAATCCTCGTGTTGTGGAAGCACCAGCTGCTGCAGCGACATGGATTATACTATTTTCAGCGACGACTATACCGGTCAGGTTGGATATAATCCGGAAGCTGACCTTGGTTTAGGATGCGGAATTCCAACGCAGTTTGCCGCAATTACGAAAGGAGATCACGTTCTGGACTTAGGAAGCGGAGCAGGAAACGATTGTTTTGTAGCCCGTGCAATTGTTGGAGAATCGGGTAAAGTTACAGGTTTGGACTTTACAGATGCAATGATTGAAAATGCAAATGAAAACAATAAAAAGCTCGGTTTTACAAATGTTGAATTTGTTAAAGGGGACATCGAAGAGATGCCTTTATCCGACGATTGTTTCGATGTTATTGTCTCAAACTGCGTACTTAATTTAGTTCCCGACAAAGCGAAGGCCTTTGCTCAAATGATGCGTGTTTTAAAGCCCGGAGGTCATTTTTGCATTTCGGACGTCGTGATTAAAGGTGATTTACCGGATAAATTACGCAAAGATGCGGAGATGTATGCAGGCTGTGTTTCGGGGGCCATCGACATCGGCAAGTATCTTGGTATCATTGAAATGCAGGGTTTTCAAGACATTAGAATTCACAAACAAAAAGAGATCGCTATTCCTGCGGAAGTACTCGGTAATTATTTATCCTCAGAGGAAATTATCAGCTTTCAAAATGGCGGAACAGGAATATACAGTATCACCGTTTCCGGATATAAAAAGTAATTCAGCCATACGACTATTCCCTAATCGCCTAATAGTCCAAATGCCTAATAGTCTAATCATCTAATTCTTCAATCATGAGTACAGCAAAACAGCTTTCTTTTTTCGACCGCTATCTTACCCTATGGATTTTTACCGTCATGTTTACAGGGGTAGTAATTGGGTATTTCATGCCGGGAATTTCGGGCTTCTGGAATTCTTTTAGTTCAGGGACAACGAACATTCCCATTGCCATAGGTCTGATACTTATGATGTTTCCCCCTTTAGCGAAAGTGAAATACGAAAAGCTGCCATTGGTATTCAAAAACCTGAAACTCCTAAGTTTGTCGCTCACCCAAAACTGGATTATCGGACCTTTGGTGATGTTTTTTCTTGCGATTATTTTCCTTCATAATTATCCCGGATTGATGGTTGGGGTGATCCTGGTAGGACTGGCACGCTGCATCGCAATGGTGCTCGTTTGGAACGATCTGGCGAAGGGAGATACAGAACTGGCTGCAGGGTTGGTTGCCTTCAATGCGATTTTTCAGGTTCTCCTCTATTCTGTTTATGCCTATGTTTTTATCACCATTTTGCCGCCTTTTTTCGGACTAAGGGGAGCAATAGTTGAAGTTTCGATTTCTGATATCGCTGTTACAGTTCTGATCTATCTGGGAATTCCCTTCATTGCCGGCCTGGTTTCCAATTTTACACTTCGCAAGTTGAAGGGAAGTGCCTGGTATTTTAACCGGTTTATACCAAAGATATCCATATTAACCCCTGTTGCCTTGTTATTCACCATTTTTGTGATGTTTTCACTAAAGGGAGAAAAAATTATCGGGTTACCCATGGATGTCATCAGGGTTGCGATTCCTTACACAATTTATTTTGCCTTTATGTTTTTTACCACCTTTTTTATCTCTAAGTGGATGGGTGAAGGATACGAAAAATCGACCACTATGGCATTTACGGCTGGCAGCAACGATTTTGAGTTAGCCATTGCAGTAGCGATTGCAGTATTCGGCATTAACTCTCAGGCAGCCTTTGCAACTGTAATTGGTCCGCTTGTTGAAGTTCCCGTTATGGTAGCGTTAGTCAATGTAGCTTTTTATCTGAAACGTAAACACTTCCCAACCAAAACTTTAATTTAATTTTTTCTCATAAATCAGCTAAAACCAACGGCATAGGAAAGCAAAATCCGGGTTAACCTTTTTTTCCCAATAAACTCAGCACGCCATTAATGAATGTCAGTGGATGTACAGGATTACCAGGAATATAGAGGTCAACAGTATGATTTGATAAAAATTCACGGTTTAAGGCAGGGCTGTCTGCGAAAATTCCACCGCTAATGGCATCTGTTCCTGCCAGAATAATCATTTTTGGATGAGGTATGGCATTATAACAGCGTTCCAAAGGTTCAGCCATATTGGCTGTGATGGGACCTGTAATTACAATTCCGTCGGCATGGCGCGGTGAGGCAACAAAATCAATTCCAAAACGGCTGATATCGAACTGAACATTATTCGCCGCGTTTAGTTCCCATTCACAACTGTTATCTCCGCCGGCCGAAACTTGCCTCAACTTGAGTGATCTTCCAAAAAGGCGGTGAATTTCGGGGCGGATCAGATCCGGATTCAATTTAATTTCGTTGTTATCCCCAACCTTGATTATGAGTCCCTCCCTTTCATTGGCTGAAAGCTTATAATCTTTGGTAAACGATATTTTTTGTGGAAATTGTATCGCACACTCGCCGCAAAAAGTACATTTACCCAAATCAATACTCACAGGTTGCACTGAAATTGCCTTGACAGGACAAAGTTCAGCCAGAAGGTGTTCGTCAATTTTAGCATCTGTAATTACAGGACGTCCCCTGAAGATACCCGGCAATTTGGCGGCAGTTACATCGGGAATATATTGCTTCCCCTGGTGCCATAGAATTTTTAGATTATCAAACATAGCTGTTCAGTTTGCTTATAAGTCGTGACCGCAATATGACAAATTAAAACTCTTGTTAATAATAGGGAAATCGGAAATGTCATTATTCCTTACTGCCTGAGCCAAAGCCATCCAGTTATGGTGCGACGGATCTTTAATTTTATAGACAAGCAGATCACCCTTTTCATCGGTTATTGCACAATGACAGATTTCGCCCCGCCACCCTTCAACAAGTGAGATAATAAATTTCTCTTTTTGAGGTGTTAACACAAAATTCTCCGGCTTATGAAATTCCGGCACTTCCTGAAGCAGCCCTCTAATGATGGAGATCGATTGCTTCACCTCTTCCTTTCTGATTTGCACCCGTGAATAAACATCTCCATGACGCTTGATAACCGGATGATGCTTAAGACTGTTGTAAAGATTGTAAGGGTGTGATGAACGGATATCCCTGTTCAGACCGCTCATACGGGCGGACATACCAACAGTTCCAATTTCAAGCACTTCCGCTAAAGATACCACACCGGTTTTTTCCATCCGTGATAAGGCACTTGGCAAATCAAACAATTTTTGGGTCATCTCATTAAAATCAGATTCAAAGCTGCTCAAAAGCTCAATCAATCTGGTGGCGTGCTCGTTTGTGAATGGAAAATTAATCTTACCAGCCCTTATTAATCCTTTTGCAAGCCTGTTTCCGCACCATTCCTGAAAAAAATTAATGATCGGGGTACGCAGCCTTCCGAAAACAGAATTCCCTAATTGATACGCCATATCGGCACAGACAGCTGCGAGATCACCGGTATGTATCGCTATTCGTTCGAGTTCCAATGCAAGAATGCGTGAATAATGCAAGGAATCATCGGGAGTATATCCGCACAGACTCTCCCACAGGTTCACAAAGGCGGTAGTATGGCCTGCCACGGTATCTCCGGCAATACTTTCTGCAAGGGTTGTCAATTCCAGAAGTTTCTTCTTTTGCAGGAATAGTTGTTCAATGCCGCGATGCTGATAGCCCAATTGAATCTCGAGATGCATAATTTGTTCACCGTTGCAGATAAATCGGAAATGCCCCGGTTCGATAATTCCGGCATGTATCGGACCCACGCCAACCTCATGTAACTCTTCACTGTCAATCTTGTAAAACGGGTAATTTCCGATCTGCTCGTCTTTATTGGAGCGATTATCTGCATACCGCATTGGTTTTAACCAGGGATGATCCGGATATCCTATTCCAAAATTTTCGTGAATTTCTCTTTCAAACTTTTCGAAATTATGGTTCTGTGCTGTAAATGAAGCCAGATCTGCAGTTCTCTCTACAAGAGATGAAGAAACCAGGATTTCGTGTAAATCATCATCGGCAATACAACAAATCAGGCGTACATGATCTGCTGCTGAAAAGCCAAAATAGTTCACACAATGCCTTGCAGAATTACCCTTTAAAAGCTCAATATTAATAGCTGCAAACGACTCATAGGCATGTATAGGAATATCTGCAAAGTTAATTGCCTGATTATTTGATATCCTGATTGTTTTAGTCATTGTCATTGAATTAGTTTAACAGCATCCTGAATTAAAGCAACAAATAGCGCAGGCGGATTATATGCCAGATAGACAGCCAGCCCCAGCAGTACATATTGAGAAAATGATTCCCAGGCTGAAATATGCGGGATCCTGGCTTCATCAATTTCCAGTGGCGGAGTAAACAGAAGTTTGAAAATATTTTTACCAAAGCCCCAGATGATCATTGTCAGAAGTATTAAAACGACCAGCAAAATAATCATATAATGACCCTCAAACAATGATTGAAATATCAGGAATTCGCTGATAAACAAACCGGAAGGAGGCATTGCTGTGGCTGAAATAAATCCAAGAAACAGTACAATTGCTCCAACTTTATTGTATTTAAAATAGTTTCCTACATCATAAATACTCTTGCTTTGATACACCCAAAAGACTTGGTTGTACTGCAAAAACAAGGTTGGCTTAATCAGCGTATACAATATTATATGCAATATTGCCGCATAAACACCGATTCCGCCGGCAGCAAGTCCCAGTATGACTAATCCCATATGTTCGATCCCCGAATAGGCGAACATGCGTTTGATATTTTTAATACGTGTCATATAGACTGCAGCAACAAATATCGAAAGTAAAGCGGCGATGATCATGATTGTGTTTGCCCAATGCTGGAGCGATGTATGCGACATCAACGCGTAAACCCTGTAAATACTGACAAATCCGGCATTCATTAAAACGCTTGCCAGCAAAGCGCCTGCCGGCGCCGGCGCTTTATCTTTAGCATCAATCCCGGCCGTGTACATCGGAACAAGTCCCAATTTAGCCGTAAAACCGGTAAATATAAACAGGAATGACAGTTTAAGCCAAAACGGATTTAGCTTATCTGCATTTGCATAAAGCGAATCAAAGGACATATCGGCTATTCCTGCATCTTTAAGCGACAGGCTGAGGAACAAGATCCCTATATAAACAAACGTGATGCTGATGGCGCAAATAAAGACATATTTCCAAACGCCTTCAAGAGCTCTTAAATTGCGGTGATGATAGATTAATGCTGACGCGCTAAGGGTTGTAATTTCGATGAAAATCCATGTAACAGCAATATGTCCTGACAAATAAACCACTCCGCAAGCAGATATTAATAACACCATTGCGCCGAAAAATACCCCACGGGATTTAGGTGTTTCGTCAACATTGTGTTTTTCAATGTACCGATAGCCATGAATAATGACAGGAAGAGCAACAACACACAAGGAGCAAAGTAAAAGTACGCCCAGCGCATCGGGGTTAAAAAACTCCAGCTCCCTGATATTGATGTGATTAAATTCATAAACTCCAAATGAAACCAACAGTGCCATAAAAATTAACAGCAATGCATAATTGACAATTCTATTTCGGTTAAAAAACAGCCATCCGCTAATGGAAAAGGCGGCTGTTATAAAAATACCAATCATAATCTTTTAATCTTTAAGGTTACGTAAATGGTTGATATCAGGATCTTTTAATAAATCGCCTATCCGGTTAAAGAAAACGCCCAGAATAAGTACGCTCGCGAATATATCGAGCATAATACCGAGATTTACCAACATCGGCATTTCATTTCCCACGGCAAGTGAGAGGACAAAGACCCCATTTTCGATGATAATATAGCCAATTACGTGTGTAATAATCTTTTTTCGTGTCACTATCAGGTACAATCCGGTAAAAATAGTTGATAAAGCCACTACAAAAAAGGTTTTATCGAGATTGACATCTTTAATAGAACTTGACAGAATTATCGTAGCGACAGTAATAAATGTGACAATAATCAATGAAACGAAGTTAGGCAAATAAGGTTCTGCTTCACGGGTTATGCCATTACGTTTGATAATATAATTTATAAACCATGGTACAGCAATGGCTTTGAAAACGATTGTTTCGAGCATAATGAGCATCAGATTGACGGTGCTTATCCTGGTAAGAGTCAGATAAGTAACCCCAAAGAGGATAAAACCCTGAAAAACCAAAATGTTCAGATAGGTATAAAGCCTGTTTGCAATACTGATGTAAAGCAATGACATGGCTAAAGCGATTAAAAGTATGTCTGTCATATATTTAATGTTTTAAGCAAATTTTCCTAAAACCAGCAGTACTCCAAAAAATATCAATAAGGAGACGGAAGTAAGAATAAAGACAAACTGCGGGTTATGTCCCATTCTGAAGCGTGCCATAAACGATTCAATAATCCCTATTGCAACTGCAAAGCTAATCTGAATCATGAAAAACAATGGAATTGATATTTCCATTGGTAAAATGCCGATAAAGAAGTTTGAAATTATGGCTCCGTACATTGCAAATTTCAGGTTATTAGTGAACATGATCAGGCCCAGGTCAAAGCCACTGTTGTCCAGAATCATCACTTCGTGAACCATGGTCAGTTCAAGATGTGTCTTTGGATCATCGAGTGGCATACGGCTGTTTTCGATCATTGCAATTAATACCAATACAAACGATGCCAAGGCTCCAAGCAAATACGAAATTTGGGAGCCGTAATGTAAGGTGCTGAATATTTCATAGAATGAAGTTTGTCCGGTAAACAGGGCAAATGATCCCAGTAATATAAAGAATGCAGGTTCAACAAGCATTGAAAACAGAGCTTCGCGGCTTGCCCCCATACCTTCGAAACTGCTTCCGGTATCCAGTGCTGAAATGATCATCAAAAACTTACCAAAAGCTAGGAGGTAGGCAAACATGATGAAATCACCGTCGAAAGAGATAAAACCGGGCTTACCTCCGTGGGGAATCATCAATATTGCCATCAGCACCGATGCAAAATAAGCTGTTGGGGCTATCTGGAAAATAAAGCTGGTTGTGGTACTGACGACAGATCCTTTTTTCCATAATCTGAAAATATCTCTCATTGGCTGAAAGATTCCCGGTCCTCGACGTCCGGAAAGGATGCTTTTTGTCCGGATGATAAATCCTGAAAAAAACAGGCTCACGAATAGGATAAGTAACAGGCTGACCATGCTATAATTGGTTTAAAAATTTGATTATCACTACTATTTTTTCGATTACTGAGGGCAAAAGCAATGCAAAAGTCACAAAAACAAACCCATAAAGTATGTAGGTCTGAATATTGCCATTTTGCAGAAATACAAATGAATTCAAAACTTTTCTGGTCATTAACATTGGTTTGTCGATGAGCCAGATTTCTATTTTATCGTGAGCATGCGTTTTCTGCATTATTTTCTTAGGATATAATCCATTTGCTTCCACTTTCACTTTTTTTATCGATAGAAGCGGCTCAGCAAGTTTACGGTAAGAACGGATAAATGACGAGGCGGAATACTGCATTCTGCTGGTTTGTCCGGTATAGGCGCACCCCCACGTAATATCCAGAGTATTTAAACGCCTTTTGGTAATCATTCCCCGAATGTAATATATCGCTGAAACCAAAACTATAAACCCTAAAGAATACCACCCTACGATCGTAAGACCGGCAAGTGTCTGGCCAAATTGCAATCCAGCCTGGGTAGTTAATGCCGGCTGGTACAATCGAATGATATTGAGCAAATAACTATTAAAAATTAAGGGAAACAATCCTACAACCATAATTGCCAGCACAATAAGATACATTGGCCAGATTCTTCGGGGTATTTCAATATTTTTTTCCTCTTTTAATTTTTCGCGTGGCGAGCCTAAAAATACAATGCCAAAAGCTTTGGTAAAACAGATCAGCGCTAATCCGCCAATAATCACTAAACCTAATATTGTAAAAAGGAGATACAGAATGAATTTGAAATTGCTCGATACTAATCCATGAAATAGTCCATTAAACAAAAAAAACTCGGAGACAAATCCATTAAAAGGAGGCAGACCACAAATGGCTAACGATCCGATCAGGAACAAGTAACCGGTATGCGGCATCTTTTTTATCAGACCTCCCATGGACTCAATATTCATAGTATGAAGTGCCTGATAAACATTCCCGGCACTAAAAAAGAGCAGCGACTTGAATAGTGAGTGGTTTAATACATGAAGCAAAGCTCCTCCAAAGCCTGCTGCAACAAGCAATTGATTGCCGTTCCCAAGACCCAGACAGCCCAATCCGATGCCTGCTCCAATGATCCCAATATTTTCAATACTATGGTAAGCCAGCAACTTTTTCAGGTTGTGCTGGACTATCGCCAACATCACCCCATAGAGTCCTGTCAGGATTGAGACAAATAAAATAAAATATCCAACAGTAATCATGTCGGTTCTGATCAGCATCAATACCCGAAGTAATCCATAAATGCCTATCTTAATAATTACGCCTGACATAATACCTGAAATATGTGCCGGTGCAACCGTATGAGCAAAGGGCATCCAGGTATGTAACGGGATAAACCCGGATTTGATGGCAAAGCCGGCAAAGAAAAAGGCAAAAAGTGCCAATCCGGTAATTTCTGACTGAGCTGAAGTAAATACTTCAATTGCATTAAAATCAAATGACCCGGATCTGACCTTTACCCACATAAAAGAGATTGTCAGAAAAAGTATACAAATATGTGATAGGACTAAAAAGTTAATCCCGGCTTTAAGTGTTGCACTTTTGTAATGCTCAAATATTATAGTGACAAAAGAACATAATGCCATAACCTCCCAGATTGCCAGAAACACCAGACTGTTTTGAACCATGCACAAATCAATCAATGATGTGAAGAGCAGAATAAATGCTGCAGCATGAAGTGCCAGATTATCGGTCTGATCAATATATTTTTTCATATACTGAATACCATACCACGTGCCGGTAAAGAATGTAAAACTGATAATCAGTATAAACCAGGCTGATAAATAATCAATCCGAATCGGAATCATGCCGGTTATGAATGATCCGGGATAAAAATATTCAACAGATCCATTTGCAAAGACTAAAAATGCAAGCGTCGAAATAACTGCAACCTGGGAGGTAATTGCAACAATAGTGAGTATCCCCCGTTCTTTTGTTTTCAAAAAAGGGATGCTTCCTATTGCAATAATTGCAATAAGGTTAAATATTTCGACGAAGTTCTTTTCCATTCACAAAATCAAAAGATAATATTGAATGCCGTTCCGAGAAAAACCAGAATTATAAAAAAAAGTCCGTAAAGAACATATGACTGGATCTGCCCGTTTTGTATAAACTGAAAGTAATTTAATATAAATGTTAACCTTTTTGCCAATGGCATTACAAGATATTTCTCAAGTATATCAACATAGTAATGTATTGAAAAGATAAATTGACCTGGGTAAAGCTTTTCCTTTGGTATTTTTTCAATCTTCT
Organism: uncultured Mariniphaga sp.; assembly: GCA_964355145.1. GTDB lineage: Bacteria > Bacteroidota > Bacteroidia > Bacteroidales > Prolixibacteraceae > JAAFHB01. Next base: position 2,686 of record CAYHDA010000035.1, on the reverse strand, counting down.
TTGTTTCTTTTACAAGAAAGCTGAACAACAAACCAAAAGACCTCGTAAACGACCTGCCGGAATACTGCGCTTTGGCTACCGGTGCAACATATCCGCAACCCCATGTTTCATAGGTTTCTGATGGCAGCTTATTTAGGATCAAACGCCGAATTCCAAGCAAAACGATCAGCATAATAATAAAAATCAGGGCTCCCATTCCTACGTTCGCAATATTCTCACTAACAGGCTGCAACGAAACATCAGAAACAGGCAATACCATCGAAAATGAGGATAATATAACTTTGCTGGCAAAAGAAAAGAAAAATTGGGGCATTAAGGCAACCGATAACATCGCGCCAACAATCATGTATTGGGGCAACAACATGATAAATGATACTTCCTTTGGTTCATGAGGTAAGTGACCACGAGGATTTCCCAGAAAAATAACACCAAAATTTTTCGTAAAAGTTATCAGTGACATACCTCCAATAATTACCAGACTTGTGATGGTCAAAATGATCAAAATAGATTGAGAAATCCCATGAAAATTAAGTAATCCATTGAAAAGTCCACTGTAAATAATATACTCTGAAACAAAACCATTAAAGGGTGGCACTCCGCCGATAGCCAATGACCCAATCAAAAAAAACGCTGAAGTGACTGGCATCTTCTTTGCCAGACCACCCAGTTTTTCGATGTTTCGTGTATGTGTTTGCTGATAAACACTTCCCGCACCGAAAAACAACAAGGATTTGAACAAGGAATGGTTTAGGGTATGCAACAAGGCACCGCTAAAACCGAGTATGACCATCGTATTATCGCCATTCCCAATTCCCATCAATCCTATTCCAAGCCCGATTCCGATGATGCCTATATTTTCAATGGTGCAGTAGGCGAGCATCTGTTTATAATCATATCTCACAGCTGCGTTGGCTATACCGTAAATTGCCGTTATTATTGACAAAACCAGAATCACCTCACCAAACAGCAACCAATCGTGCCGTAGTTGCATGATAATCCTGAAAATTCCATAAATCCCCAATTTGACAATTACACCTGACATAACCCCCGAAATATGAGACGGAGCAGCGGGATGGGCATGAGGCAACCATGTATGGAAGGGGATAAAACCTGCTTTTATGGCAAAACCTGAAAAAAGCAGCGCAAAGATCCAGACTGAAGTTTTATCGGCAGGCAATTGTGACAGCGCCTCAAAATTAAATGATCCGGTATTCATATAGAGCAGAATGAACCCGAGCGTCAGTAATACCACGCTAAGATGCATTTGAACCATATAATTTATTCCTGCTTTTAATGTCTGTTTATTTTGATATTCAAAAATGACCAGCATTAAAGAGGAAAGAGACATGAGTTCCCACGAAATGATAAAAGCCACTCCCTGTTCAAATATGCATACAAAAACCATAGAAAGGTGGAAAAGGACGTAAAACACCCAGTGTAATTCCAGATTGGTTTTTAGTTTTGAATAGGACTTCAGGTAGCCGTTACCATATAAAACGCCTGTAATGGAGGTGAAATTGATGATTAAGATAAACCAGGCAGAGAGACCGTCTATTTTTAAACTGATATCTCCCATTAGGTGGGGTATGTTTATTACTCCCGTTTGAGCACCAGTCGTTAATGCAAGTATTGAGGGAATTGATGATAAGGCCGCGTTGATCAGAATAATCAATAAAGCAAGCAGCGGCCTGTATCTCTCCTTAACAATAATTAATCCGATTAAGCCTCCTGTAAGTACGAGAGCCATCCATCCTGTTAACTGCGTTATTCCCATATATGATAAACAAAAAATTAAGGGATTAGACCTGTCCAAAAATAGTCAATTTTTGGCTCCGAAATTTTTAACCCTGATATTCAAGGAAAAGAATGTGATTGTATATATTTGTGGCCATACAAATTTTTGATGTATTTCTTCCTATGGATATTTGGGGCTTTTTCTCAGAATATAATGCGCTGACATTATTGATCTTAGCTGTTCTCGCATTTATGGCTGGATTTATAGATGCGGTAGTAGGCGGAGGTGGACTTATCCAGCTTCCGGCATTATTGGTAACTCTTCCCGGTTCTTCGCTCCCGACGATTTTTGGAACAAATAAAATTGCTGCACTATCGGGAACATCAATAGCCGCCTTTCAATATTCCAGACGTATCAGGTTCAACATAAAACTATTAATCACGATAGCACTTGCCTCATTCGTTGCTTCTTATTTTGGCGCTAAAATTGTCAGCATGATTAATCCGGCAACGCTGAAACCAATCATTTTAGTAATTTTAATTGCCATTGCAATCTACTCTTTTATAAAAAAAGATCTGGGTCATGTTGCTACAAAACAGTTATCCATTGAACGGCAGATGGTTTTTGGGGTAATAATTGGACTTGTAATAGGATTTTACGACGGTTTTTTCGGTCCCGGAACAGGAAGTTTCTTCGTACTTGCGTTTGTTGTTATTCTTGGCTTTGAATTTGTTCAGGCTTCTGCTTATGCCAAAATTGTGAATTGCATGACCAATCTATCGGCACTGATCGTTTTTATCCGACAGGGAAATTACATTATTGGAATAGCAATTCTGATGGCTATTTTCAATATAACCGGCAGTATTATTGGCAGCCGGATGGCACTCAAAAGAGGAAATGGCTTTATCCGTATTTTTTTCCTGATCGTTGTCTCGATAATGATCGTCCGCT
>CAYHDA010000034.1:0-20495 GCA_964355145.1 uncultured Mariniphaga sp. | reverse complement strand
TAGAGCAGCTCATTCGTAATGAGCAGGTCGTGGGTTCGAGTCCCATTAGTGGCTCAGGGATATTTAATTAATATACAGCATTTTACAGAGGTTTACGCAGATTATTTCAATCCGCATAAATCTCTTTTTTTGTTATGATTGCCACTTATTGTTAGATATCTGCAAGGATAAATTATTTAAGACGGAGAAATTTGTATCCTATTGATGCAGACTTTGTGGCACGTTTTAAAAAATTTAATTAGGCAAATGCCGGTAAATTAAACAATTATTAACTAAAAAACTATCTATTTAAGACAATCTCAGACTTCGAACCGGAAGAATGTAAAAGGGGAAATAATATTCATATTTTTGTGCCGATCGTTTAGCAAATTTGTTAAACGAAAAAATTCTGGTTCATATGAAAATTATTCTTTGCCTGTTGGTTGTGGCTGCATTTTTGTCGTCGTGCAATACTAAACCTGAAGCGCCCTCTTATGTTATTAATGGCAAGCTTATTGGTGCCGATGGTATTACTTTTTATCTTCAGAAAAGAGAGGCCGGGAGTTTTGTCAAACTCGACTCTGCTGTTTCAGTAAAAGGGGAGTTCAAAATAAAAGGTGGTTCGTTAAAATACCCTGACAAAGTTTATTTGTCTCAACTAGACAAAAAAGGAAGTTTTGCTTTTTATCTCGAGAATTCAGCAATTGCAATCACAGGGTCGATCGATTCATTGACGAATGCAAAAGTAGCAGGGTCAAAAACACAGGATGAATACATGGCTTACCAGAATTTATTAAAACCATTCGAAAATAGCTTCCGCAAATTAGATGAAGAATATAAGGATGTCGAGAAAACCGAAGATAAAGCAAAAATAGCGGAGTTCGAAAAGAGCTACGAAGCGTTATACGACAGGATATCTGCCGAACAGAATGCTTTTAACAAGAAATTTATAACCGATCATCCAAAATCATACATTACTCCATCTATCGTAAACAATATGAGTTACGAACTTGAGGCTTCGGATATTGAAAGCTTAATCAGTAAACTGGATACAACAATCGCAAATGTAACAGTGATAAAGGATATTAAGGTAAGAGTAGCCGTGATGAAAACTGTTGCCATCGGTCAGAAAGCGCCTGATTTCACGATGAATGACGTAGACGACAAACCAATTGCACTTTCCTCAAAGATTGGCACATCAAAACTTTTGCTGATCGATTTTTGGGCTTCCTGGTGTGGTCCGTGCCGGCAGGAGAATCCGAATGTTGTGAGAGTTTATAAGGAATACAACAAGAAGGGCTTTGATATTTATGGTATATCGTTGGATAAGAAAAAAGAAAACTGGCTGAAGGCAATCGAAAAAGATCAGTTGACCTGGACACATGTTTCTGATCTTCAGTTCTGGAATAATGCCGCAGCAAAATTGTATGCAGTGAATTCAATTCCTTCCAACTTCCTTCTCGATCAGACAGGAACTATCATAGGAAGAAACCTCCGGGGCGACGCGCTTGCAAATAAAGTAAAGGAAGTGCTCAGCGGAAAGTAATATTTCTTTTTGCGTATCTAAAGATCAATAACATCTGAGTCAAATAGGCAATCACCGTCACCAGTGAAAAGTATGCCCCTATGTTCCACTCACCTAAAAAGCCAGTCAGACAAAGGAGCATATTGGCCAGGTAAGCGAATTGCAGCGACATTATTGGCCTGAATCCCTGAAGGACCGTATGCTGCCGGGAACGAAGCAATGCCAAAATGCCAAAGCCTAAAGTGATGAATGGAAAAATAAAACTGAGCCACTCCCTGAAAGAACCTGGCCATCCATCATTCGTTTCCAAATAGAACGAAAGCGTGACTCCTATGCTCGCGATGGCGGCAAGGTATGCGATCATCTTCTCTGCCCGGGAAAGATTGTTGAATTTGAGCCAACGAAGGGAAATAATTGTGATCAGCGGAGGAAGGAAGGCAGGCCAGGCGAGCCTCCATGTATCTTTATAGAAAGCGGCATCAATAGGTGAAACACTCCAGGTAAAGGGGATAAAGATGGCAATAATACCAATTCCTCCTATAATTACAAGAATCAATTGAAGCCGGAATCGTGATCCGGGGCCCAATGAATTGGTCGTTTGGCCAAAGGTGCTAAATTTCATTTTCAGCTCACTCATTTTTCTACCCCCTCCTTGTTCAATCCCATAGTAAGTGCCGTAATACCGGCAAGACCACCTAATTGCATACTTTCCAATGCCGTGCTGGGCACAATTACAATTGTAGAGTTCGTCTTCAAGCCCTCATATAGCATGTTCATAGCTCTTAGATGAAGGGCCGTAGGATTATTGGAATACGATTTGGCAGCCTCCTCAAACTTCTCTGCAATCTGCCGCTCAGAATCACCAAGGATCACCCTGGCCTGACGTTCCCGCTCAGCCTGAGCCTGCATTGACATGGCATCTTCAAGTGCCTGGGGTATCAGAACATCCTTAACTTCGACCGAAATAACATTTATGCCCCAGGGTTCGGTCCGCTCGTCAATGATTTTCTGAAGCTTGTTACTTATTTTTTCCCTGCCTTCCAGCATGTCTGAAAGCATGGTCTTGCCGATAACGTCGCGTAAAGCAGTTTGGGATGCCCAATTGATAGCACTTTTATAATCGGCTACATCAATGGCGGCTCTTTTAGGATCAATCACTTTCCAAAATAACACTGCATCAACATCAACTGGCACAGTGTCTTTGGTAAGCGTTTTTTCTGCAGTAAAAGAGGAGGTAATAACCCTGATATCAATCCAATAGGGAATAGTGTCAATGATGGGAATAATGAAAAATAAGCCTGGTCCTCTGAGTGCACGGAAACGTCCCAATCGCAATACAACTGCCTTTTCCCACTGATCTGCTACTTTAATGGCAGCAGAAACAACCAGAGCTATAAAAAAAGATATTACACCAATTACAATTCGATTGGCCGAAACCTCAGCCCCTGAATTGGCATATGCCAGACTTAAGCCAATACCAAGAATAACAAAAAAGACTAATGTTGAAAAATAACTTTGTGTTTTCATTGTCCGGTCCTCCATTTATTAAGTTATGAAGCCTGAAAATCCCCCGGATACTGTCATATTACACATGCGACGGGAATGATTTCCCTGCTTAATCTTATATAAATTTATGAAATATTTTTGAAAACTGCAGCATTAAACTATTCATAAAATCGATTGTCTATATTTTGAATTTTAAATTACATTTACAAACGTTCTCAAAAATGAAAAACAACTCTAAAATATGAATGGAATAAAATCAATCGGTACACTGATGTTTTTGTCTTTGCTTATTTCGTGTCAGACAAAAACCAAAGAACAACCTTCAAGAGAAAGGGTATCAGTGTCGGTAGATGTAATGATTGCGAGTAAGGCAGATTTTGCAAGTAAGCTTGAAGTTAATGGCACCGCGTTATCCAACGAAATGGTGGAACTTCATCCAGAGGTGAGTGGTCGTCTGATCTATCTGAATATTCCGGATGGTGGTTCTGTAAAAGCCGGAACACTATTGGCCAGAATAAATGATGCCGACTTGCAGGCACAAAAGGAGCAATATAAAATACAACTTGATCTGGCAAAAAAAACAGAAAAACGGCTTGGTGATCTGCTCAGAATAAATGGTGTGAATCAGGCAGACTATGATGCATCATTAAGTCAGGTAAATACATACAAAGCCAATATAAAAGTTATTGAAGCACAAATAGACAAAACAATAATCAGAGCACCTTTTACCGGTCAGCTGGGATTACGTCAGGTTAGTCCGGGCGCCTATGTTACTCCTTCAATCCTGATTGGAACGCTGCGCCAAACAGACAAGGTTAAAATCGATTTTACAGTTCCTGAAACTTATGCCGATCTGATCCAAAACGGAAATCAAATAAGCGTCCAGGCCAGTGGTTCTAACGAACTTCTTCGTGCAATTATCTCAGCGATTGAGCCCCAGATTAATTCAGCTACGCGGAACATTAAGGGGAGGGCCTTTTTGACCGAAGGTGGCATCCTGTCGGGAGCATTTGTTAAAGTACTGCTTGATCAAAACCGAAAAGCGATTACAGTACCAACTAATTCAATTGTTCCGGAAGCCTATACAAATCAGGTGGTCGTCATTAAAAATAACAGGGCGGTTTTCACCTTTGTAGAAACCGGAACCCGAAATGCGGGTTTGGTGGAAATTACAAAAGGAATTAATGAAGGAGACAGTATCGTGGTAAGTGGAATGATGTATGTTCGCCCGGATGCTTTTGTTAAAGTTAAACGAGTAACAACAGCAGCAGAGCTGAATTAAAAATTACCGCATGAATATTTCCGAACTATCTCTTAGAAGACCTGTTCTCGCAACAGTTATGAGTCTGGCACTCATCCTGTTTGGGGTGATTGGCTTCAATTTTCTGGGAATCCGTGATTATCCGGCTATCGACCCTCCGGTAATTACTGTCAGAACCTCATACGCAGGCGCCAACTCAGACATCATTGAAAGTCAGATTACTGAACCACTTGAGAAATCGATAAACGGTATTCCGGGCATCCGCACGATCACCTCCTCCAGTTCTGTTGGGAATAGCAATATCAGCGTTGAATTTAATCTTAGTTCTAACCTCGAAGCTGCTGCAAACGACGTTCGTGATAAAGTAAGTCAGGCAGTTCGTAATCTTCCACAGGACATTGATTCACCACCGGTTGTAACCAAAGCGGATGCCAACAGCGATTTTATTATCCTTATGGCAGTACAAAGCCAGAGCAAAGGGTTATTGGAGTTGAGTGATTATGCAGAAAATGTATTACAGAACAAATTTCAGACCATCCCTGAAGTAAGTGGTGTGAATATCATTGGACAGAAAAGACCTGCGATGCGTTTGTGGATCGATCCGGACAAACTCAACGCCTATAATCTCGCTTTTAACGATATTTCCTCAGTATTAAGCAAGGAGAATGTGGAGGTTCCGTCAGGTAAGATCTACGGCAACAATACAGAATTGACAATAAGGGCATTAGGTCGCCTTACCACTGAGAAAGATTTCGAAGATCTGATTATTCGGGAAGATAACGAAGGGATAGTCCGGTTAAGTGATGTGGCTAAAGTTGAGATCGGACCGGAACAGGATGAACAAAGCTGGAAATTGAATGGTGTAAGTGCTGTAGGACTTGCAATTACACCACAGCCTGGTGCCAATTACATCAATATTTCCGATGAATTCAACCGACGTCTGGAGGAGATTAAAAAATCTCAAAAAAACGATATTCAGTTTACCACTTTAGTTGATAATACTACCAATGTCCGCAAATCACTGACAGAGGTAAAGCAAACTTTATTGATTGCTTTCTTGCTGGTAATTCTTGTCATATTTGGTTTTTTCAGGAACTGGCTCATAGCCATCCGACCACTTATTGATATTCCAATCTCCTTGATAGCTACATTTTTTGTAATGTATTTGGCAGGCTATTCTATCAACATCCTTTCACTGCTCGGAATTATTCTGGCAACCGGATTAGTGGTTGATGACGGTATTGTGGTTACAGAAAATATATTCCGAAAGTTTGAAAAAGGGATGCCGATCCGGAAAGCTGCCCTTGAAGGAAGTAAGGAGATCTTTTTTGCCGTTATCTCAACCTCGATTACACTGGCAATCGTGTTTTTGCCTGTCTTGTTTCTCCAGGGTTTTGTGGGGAGTCTTTTTAGAGAATTTGCTGTTGTCGTAGCCTCGGCGGTAATGATTTCTGCCTTTGTTTCACTAACCATTACACCGGTACTGAATGTATATCTGAACAAGCCACATGCGCAACATGGATGGTTTTACCGCAGCACAGAACCATTCTTTACAGGGATGGAGAACGGTTATAGAAATTTGCTTCAAAAATTTATTAAAGTAAGAAGAGCTGCCTGGGTAATTGTAGTGATTTGCATTTTCATTACCTTTTTTATTGGGAGGAATCTTCAGAGCGAAATAGCTCCCCTTGAAGATAAAGGGAGTTTGAGATTTCAAATATCAGGACCCGAAGGTTCCAGCTTTTCCTATATGACAAAAGCGTCTGCCGACTTTGCCAATTTTTTGATTGATTCCGTTCCTGAAAGAAAATTCTCATTCATTTCCATTCCTGGATTTGGTAATTCAGGAATGAATGGCGGAAGCGGGAGACTCGGTTTAGTACCAGCTTCAGAGAGGGAAAAAACGCAAAGTATGCTCGCAAAGGAATTGGCAAAAAAAGTAATGCGATACAATAACCTGCGCATATTTCCTGTTGAAGAGCAGACTATTTCTGTCGGACTAGGATCAAGAGGCTCACTACCAGTGCAGTATGTGATTCAAAACCTGGATTTTGAGAAGTTGAAATCAGTAATTCCTAAGTTTCTTGATGCTGCGCGAGTTGAAAAGACATTCCAAAATGTGGATGTAAACTTAAAGTTCAATAAACCGGAAGTTGACATTACTATTAACCGAATCAAAGCACGGGAATTAGGCCTTACTGTATCCGATATAGCCGGTGTGTTGCAGAGCGCTTTTAGCGGGCGGAGACTCGCCTATTTTATTATGAATGGCCGTCAATATCAGGTCATCAGCCAGGTTGGAATAAAGGACAGACAGCAACCTGCAGATATCACAAAGTTGTATGTGCGAAATAATCTTGGTAACAATATCGCGTTATCGGAAGTTCTGGAGATGACAACCAACGCGAATCCTCCCTCACTGTATCATTTCAACCGGTATAAATCTGCTACAATATCTGCATCTTTAGCTGAAGGAAAAACGATTGGAGATGGAGTGGACGCGATGCAAAACATCGGTAAAGACTTGCTGGATGAGAGCTTTCAGACCTCCCTAAGTGGTCCTTCGCGAGACTTTGCCGAAAGTTCATCCAATATCGGTTTTGCTTTTATACTTGCACTTTTACTTATTTACCTTGTCTTGGCGGCTCAGTTTGAGAGTTTCAAGGATCCGTTTATTATTATGCTTACCGTTCCGCTTGCAATTGCGGGTGCAGTTTTATGTCTTTGGATATTTGGTCAAACCCTTAATATTTTTTCAGAAATCGGGATGATCACACTCATTGGACTGGTAACGAAAAATGGAATCCTGATTGTTGAGTTTGCCAATAAAAAGCGGGCCCTCGGATTATCAAAGATTGAATCAGTCATTGAAGCTTCAACTCAAAGATTGCGTCCAATTCTGATGACCAGTCTGGCAACTTCCCTTGGGGCGTTGCCAATTGCCCTGAGCCTGGGAGAAGCTGCCTCAAGCCGCGTTCCTCTCGGTATCGTTATTGTTGGTGGTATCCTATTTTCCCTTGTCCTTACCTTATTTGTTATCCCTGCAATTTACACCTTCGTTTCAGGCAGACATATCGGGCAGGAAGAGATTGATAATCAGTTTAAATAATAAACCAATGAAGCTGTTCTATTCGCTCCTGGTCGTTGTACTGCCACTTTTTACAGTGGCTCAGACTTCATTCACGCTGAAGAGTGCCATCGATACAACATTGAAAAATAATTTTGATATCCAGATAGCAGCCAACAATGTTGAAATTAGTAAAATCAATAACACGTACGGTGTCGCCGGGGGACTTCCCGGAATCAATGCCGGAGTAACCGACAATGAATCCGTTACCAAAGTACTTCAGAAACTGAACAGCGGTGTTGAAATTCAGAAGAATAGTGCGGCAGGCAATAACCTGAATTCCAACCTGACGGCAGGGATACTTCTTTTCAACGGATTTAAAGTCATCGCTACCAAAACGAGGCTTGATCACTTGCAAAAGCAAAGCCAGCTTCAGTTTAATCTTCTTATTCAAAATAGTATTGCTTTGGTAATGGCAAAATATTACGACATTGTAAGGCAACTCGAATACTTGAAAATAATCCAAACTTCACTGGATGTTTCTCAAAATAAGCTGGAAATAGTTACAGAGCGAAAAAATGTTGGTATGGCAAATGATGCCGATTACTTGCAGGCATTGATAGATGTAAATTCGATCAAACAAAATCTCCGTACCCAGCAGCTGGTAGTTGACCAGACAAAAACAGATCTTCTGCAGTTGATGAGTATTAAAAATTATTATCCATACACGGTTAAGGATAGTATTGTAATAGATAAATCCTTGCAATTAAATGAAATCCTGTCCAGCCTTCAAAAAAATCCGCAATACCTCTCATCTGAACAACAAATCAAAATAACCGAGCAGGTAGTAAAAGAAGTCTCAGCCCTCCGCTACCCTGCACTTCGGCTGAATACCGGAGTTAATTTTAATCGCAACCAAAGTGCGGCAGGATTAACATTGATGAACATGAATTATGGTCCATTTGCCGGTATCGCTTTACAAGTTCCGATATACAACGGCAATGCCTATCGAATTCAAAAGAAAACAGCTTTGTTCAATGTCGACAATGCTAAATTACAACAAGAAAATTTGCTCAATCTGCTTACCGCCGATGCAGTTAAAACATACCAGTCATACAGTACAAGTTTGCAACAGCTTAATTCGCAGGAAAATTCAGTTGAATTATCAGGAAAACTGATAAAGGTAGTCATGGAGCGATTCAAAGTAAACCAGGCTACAATACTTGATGTAAAAGCCGCACAGGCGAGCTACGAAAATTCCGGTTATCTCTTGATTAATCTAAATTATGCCGGAAAAATTGCAGAAATCGAACTGAAACGATTGTTGTTTCAGTTGGGAAATTGATTTCTGCTGAACATTTGCGAATCCGTTGAAAAGGAGTCAAATTCAAGATATTTCTTATTCTTCTTCCTTTCTCCATTTTTCGCGGTTATAACGGGCAGTCAGAATACTAAGTATCTCATTGGCTGATGACTCTATGGGCTTATTGGTGATTTGAATTTCAGTAAATCCTCCCCTCTCAAAAATTCTACGGGCATACATCAATTCCTCAGCCACCTTTCTTTTATTAATATAATCGGCATCTTCATCAAGATGAAGGCTTTTTACCCGGTTTGCCCGTTGCGCAATCAGATAAACAGGTGAAATATTAAGGCCAAATACTCTTCCCGGATCAGCTTTAAACAATCCTTCCGGAGGCTCAATACCCGGTATAAGCGGAACATTTGCCACTTTCCACCCAAACATGGCAAGATAAACGCTCAGCGGAGTTTTTCCCGTTCGCGATACTCCTGTGAGGACAATATCCGCATGGGTTATTTTTTCAGGATTCTGTCCGTCATCGACTTTAAGTGTAAAATCGATTGCTTCAACACGCTTAAAATAGGCAATATTACTCAGCCGGTATAGTCCGGGCTTACTTATCGGTTGAATATTCAATAATTCAGCTAAATAATCAGATAGGTTTCCTACCAGATCTATATGATTGACTCCTAGTTGATCACATGATTTAATCAGCATCTTTCTAACCTCCGGATCGACCATTGTATGAACAATAACTCCATTTGTTTCCAGAGCCCTGTCAATTACTTCATCTATTTTCTGCTGATTTAAAACATCGGGAACTACAATAACCGGAAGCCTGTTATCCGGAAACTGAATTAAAACCGACTGAACTAAGGCGTCGCCTGCCAAACCTTTTCCGCCTGAAACAACGTAAATGGGATAATCTTTTCCTCTCTGACAATCTTTATTCATAAATACGGAATTTCTGATACAGTGGTTTACAAATTCACCCGCGAATTCTGTTGTTCATTATTTTCGAACAAGATCTTCAAGTGCTGCTGAAATAGATGGAAACCGGAATTGGAATCCTTCATTCATCAACCGGACAGGTTTCACCGTGGCTCCCTGAGTAAGCATTTCTGAAGCTTCACCATAAACCAGTTTAAGGGCAAATGCTGGAACTTTAAAAATCGCCGGACGTTGCAAAATGGAGGACAAAGTGTTGGTGAATACTTGATTTGTAGTTGGCTCAGGGCTAACCAGATTATAAATTCCGGAACTTTCACCGTTCATAATCAGATGATCAATGGCTCTGCAAAAATCCATGATATGAATAAAAGAAAACGCCTGTATGCCTGAAGCAATTTTTCCGCCAATTCCGGCTTTAAACAGTGGCAGCATCTTTCCGAGTGAGCCTCCGGTAGTTCCCAGAACGACACCGATCCGAATGGTACACAATCTTAAATCCGCTGTACCTAAAGATATTGTTTCTCTTTCCCATGCTTTACAAACAGCAGCCAGAAAATTGGAACCGAGTGCTGATGAAAATTCATCATGAGCACCTGAATTTTGGTATATGCCTATAGCAGAAGCATTAATAAAAACTTTAATATTATTTGCTGATTTATTTTCCAGAACTGCTTCAACCAATAATCGTGTTGTATCAACCCTGCTCGAAAGAATAAGCTTTTTATTTCGATTATTCCATCTTTTCAAAACTGAAGCTCCGGCAAGATTGATGATAACGTCGGCAGAATTGATTATTTTTGACAAATGATTCCTTCCGGCGGCCAAGTCGCCGCGTGAAATCACAATTAGTTCATTATCTGTTTTTAATAAATAATCCGATAGTTGTTTTCCAATAAAGCCGGTACTTCCGGCGATGGCAATTTTCATAATGCGGGTATTTTTAGCGAAGCAGAACAGTGCTTGTAAATTCAGAATATGTCAGTAAAAAAAAATAAGGGATCCGAAAAGAAGAAACGTTCAAAGGGTTTCTTTGCCGGACTGTCATCAATTTCAAAACAATCGTGGTTCAAAAGAGTTCTGATGTGGGGATTAAAACTTGCATTATTTGGACTATTCCTCCTCTTAACCCTTTTTGCACTTGTTTACATTGGAACTTTCGGACAGTTACCTGATTCAAATACGCTTATCAAAATCAAAGAACCTGTTGCATCTGAAGTATATTCCAAAGATAATAAATTACTTGGCAGATATTATACTGAGAATCGCAGCAATGTTATTTTCAAGGACATATCGCCCAATCTTATTAATGCGTTGATTGCAACCGAAGACAGCAGATTTTACGAGCACAGGGGCATTGATGAATGGGCTTTGTTAAGGGTTGTTGTGAAAACATTTTTTTTGGCAGACCGAAGCTCCGGCGGGGGGTCTACCCTATCGCAACAGATTGCAAAGAATATTTTCGGTCGTAAAAACTACGGGCCATTGACAATGCCGGTGAGCAAAATAAGAGAATCAATTATTGCCTACCGGCTTGAACGGCTCTATTCCAAACAGGAAATCCTTACTTTATACCTGAATACTGTCCCATTCGGCGAAAACACTTTTGGCATTGAATTGGCTGCAGAGCGTTTTTTCAGTGTCCGTCCGATCAAGCTGACTGTTCCGCAAGCTGCAACGCTGGTTGGAATGCTAAAGGCAAATAATTATTACAATCCGCGAACAAATCCGGAACATTCACTTCAGAGAAGAAATACCGTCATTTCACAAATGACTAAAAACAAATATATTACGCCCGCACAAGCCAAAATATACAGCAACGAACCGTTGGGATTAAAATATAATTTTCTGGTTTACAATACAGGTCCCGGTGCCTATTTCAGAGAACTGATCAGACCACAGCTTGAGGAGTGGTGTTCAGAGAATACCAAAGCCGATGGTAATCCATATAATCTTTATACAGATGGAATAAAAATTGTAACGACGATTGATTTTCGGATGCAGCGTTACGCAGAGATGGCTATGCAGGAAAAAATGAAGGAGCTGCAGGCTACTTTTGAAAAACACTGGGATGGAAAAGATCCATGGGGTAAAAATAATGCTATCGTACTTAGGGCGATGAAACGGTCGGAACGATACCGCAAAATGAAAGAAGCAGGAAAATCACAGGCTGAAATCACTTCCGCATTCAAGGTACCGGTAAATATGAAAATATTCTCGTGGGATGGCGAGAAACAGGTAAAAATCACTCCGACTGATTCGGTAAGATATGCGCTAAAACTACTTCAATGCGGATTTATCGCCATTGAGCCAAAAACCGGAGATATCAAAGTCTGGATTGGCGGAAATGATTTTAGGTATTTCCAGTATGATCATGTATTGGCTGCCCGTCAGGTCGGATCGACTTTTAAACCGATTATTTATGCTTCTGCTCTTGAAAACGGACTTTCGCCGGATAAATATTATCCAAATAAAAAAACAACTTATTCTGAATATCAGGATTGGTCACCCGGTAATTCAAACGACGAATATGGGGGATTTTATTCATTGGAAGGAGCGCTTTGTAAATCAGTCAATACCGTTTCCGTTCAGGTTTTAATGGACTCAGGCATTTCAGAGGCAATCTCTCTTGCACATAAAATGGGAATAAAAGCAGCTCTTCCGGAAGTCCCTTCCCTTGCCCTTGGTGTTGCGGATATTTCATTGCTTCAGCTTGCTCAGGCCTATTCGTGTCTGGATAATCTGGGGAAAACTGTGAATACAAATTACCTTGTCCGGATCGAAGATGGAAATGGGAAGGTATTAAAAAAATTCATTCCGGACAATGATCAGCAGGAGGCAATGTCGCCCGAGACTGCAAAGATTATCACCCATTATCTGGAAGCTGTCGCCAATGAAGGTACGGCAGCTGAAATCCGGTCACTCTATAAAGTTGAAGGGGCCTTCGCCGGAAAGACCGGTACTACCCAAAATTTTGCTGATGGATGGTTTATGGGGTACACTCCTGATTTGGTTACAGGCTGTTGGGTCGGAGGCGAAGAACCTTCAATCCACTTTCGGAATATCGCATTGGGCAGAGGCGGATATACCGCACTTCCTGTGGTTGGAAAGTTTTTTAATAAACTCTACCGTGATCCGGCTTTCAGAGATTATAAGAACCATGTTTTTCCGGCGTTGGATGAATCGACACTTGCATTGCTTGATATTCCACATTTTACAGAAACATATAATGAAAAAAGAAAATCAAATATCTGGAATATTTTTGGCGGAGACGCTAATAAAAGGGCAGAGCGCAAAGCTGAACGTCAGGATAACAGAAAAGAGTCCGAAAAGGAATCCGAAATAAAGAAAGAGGAGCCAAAACCAAGTATCTGGAAAAAAATTAAAGAGGCATTGAAAAAGAAGGAGTGATTTTCATTTACCTTTTTGTCACAATTATTCATTCTTTAAAAGATTTTTGTATTTTTGGCGACCAATTATTCGTTCCTTTTGACAGGTTATAAACAAAACGGTTTAATCAGTATATAATATGTGTGGTATTGTTGGAGTATTTGATTTAAAGGTAAAAGCAGAGGATTTGAGGACTCAGGTTCTCAATATGTCAAAAAGTATTCGCCATCGCGGACCAGACTGGTCGGGCGTTTATTGCGGAACTAAAGCTATTATTGCGCATGAACGACTGGCAATTGTTGACCCTTGGTCTGGCGGACAACCTCTTTACAGTAAGGATAAGAAGCTTATCCTTGGCGTAAACGGAGAGATTTATAATCATCGTGAACTGCGTAAACCCCTTGAAGACCATTATGAATTTCAGACAGAATCAGATTGTGAAATTATTCTGGCACTCTACCGCGAAAAAGGAATTGATTTCCTCGAAGATCTTAACGGAATATTTGCTTTCGTTTTGTATGATGAAGAGAATGATTGTTATCTTGTTGCACGTGATCATATTGGAATCATACCACTGTATATGGGATGGGATTCATTTGGAAACATCTATTTCGCATCCGAATTAAAAGCGCTGGAGGGAACCTGCAAAAAAATTGAGGAATTTCTTCCGGGACATTATCTGTACAGCAAAGATGGTGTTATGAAAAAATGGTACACCCGCGACTGGACTGATTATAATGTTGTAAAAGACAATGTATCTGATATTGATGTTTTGAGAAAGGCGCTGGAAGATGCCGTGCATCGTCAACTGATGTCTGACGTACCATATGGAGTGCTGCTTTCAGGAGGACTTGATTCATCGGTTATCTCAGCAATTGCAAAAAAATATGCCGGCAAACGTGTTGAAAGTGATAATAATCAGGTTGCCTGGTGGCCTCAGCTTCATTCTTTTGCGGTGGGGTTAATCGGATCGCCTGACTTGGCAGCCGCGCAAAAAGTGGCAGATCATATCGGCACAATTCATCATCAGGTTCATTTTACAGTTCAGGAAGGTCTGGATGCGTTGCGGGATGTGATATATCATCTTGAGACATACGATGTTACAACTGTAAGGGCATCAACTCCCATGTACCTTTTATCCCGTGTGATCAAATCAGTAGGGGTTAAAATGGTATTGTCAGGAGAAGGTGCAGATGAACTTTTCGGAGGCTACCTCTATTTCCATAAGGCTCCAGACGCTTTCTCATTTCATGAAGAGACCGTTCGGAAAATCAGCAAATTACATCTTTACGACTGTCTAAGAGCAAATAAATCACTGGCTGCCTGGGGCGTTGAAGGCAGAGTACCATTTCTTGATAAAGAATTCATGGATGTTGCCATGCGATTGAATCCGGAGGATAAAATGGCAAAAAACGGAAAAATGGAAAAATGGATCCTGCGTAAAGCATTTGAGGAATACTTGCCTGAGAGCGTTGTATGGAGGCAGAAGGAACAATTCTCCGATGGTGTAGGATACAATTGGATCGATTCGCTGAAAGCACTCACTGCGGAAAAAGTCACTGATGAACAGATGGCCAACGCCAAATTCAGATATCCTATAAATACCCCCATGTCGAAGGAGGAGTATTTTTACCGTTCTATTTTTACTGAACATTTTCCTTCAGATGCTGCAGCTTCATGCGTGCCCTCAGTACCGTCCATCGCTTGCAGTACACCGGAAGCGCTCGCCTGGGATGCATCATTCCGAAACAATGCCGATCCTTCAGGAAGATCAATGAAAAATGTTCATACCCAAGCCTACGAATAATGGGAAACTAGCAATGGTCAATGATCAATGGGTTAATGGTCAGTGTGTCAATGGTTAATGGTCAGTGATCAATAGGTATTGAAAAATACTAAGTGGGCGTCTCAAATGTAAAATTGAGATGCCCTCTTTTATTTTTGAAACTTAGTTATGGCTTGATTCGAGGATTTTAAAGAGTTCATCGGCTGAGATACCATCTATAAGCTCTCCGTTGCTGGAAGTTGAAATATGCCCTGTTTCTTCGCTTACAATAATCACAAACGCATCAGTTTGCTCTGAAATACCAACAGCAGCACGATGCCGCAAACCAAGTATTGGATTAAGTTCAAGATTTTGGGATAATGGTAAAATACATCTTGCAGATTTAATCCGGTTGAGACCAATAATCACCGCACCATCGTGAAGCGGCGAGTTTTTAAAAAATATACTTTTTATAAGTTCAGATGTGATCTCCGCATCAATGCTTTCTCCAGTTTCGGCATACTCTCTTAATTCACTTTCACGGGCAAGAACAATTAACGCTCCTGTTCGATTTTCAGACATCTGCCTGCATGCATCGACAATGGCCAGCAAACTAGCTTCAGAAGTCAATTTAAACTGATTTGAAAACAAATTCTGCAATGAAAAACGTCGGTTGGCACGGTATCGGCTTCCGAGCATAAGTAAAAACCTTCGAACCTCCTGTTGGAATACTATAATAACAGCAATGGCGCCAACCCCGAAAAGCTGTCCTAAAATAGAACCCAACAACTCCATTTTCAGGGATTTCACCACTAACCAAACAATGAAAATGATGAATATTCCCATGAAAATATTGAAAGCGACAGTTCCTTTCACAAGATGATAGATCTCATAGAAAATTATTGCAACAAGCAATATATCAATTATATCCAGAAATCTTACTTGTATAAATAAATCAATCATTTAGAACTTTGTTTAATTTTAGCCACCAATCTTATTGTTTCAACAGCCTCTTTTACATCATGAACCCTTAAAATATCACATCCTCCAGCAAGAGCTAAAGTATTGAGAACCGTCGTGCCATTTAAACTTTCAGCGGGCGAAATACCAAGCTCTTTCCATATCATAGCCTTACGGGAAATACCAGCCATTACTGGAATCTCAAATATTTTAAAGGCATCTAAACGGTTTAATAATTCATAATTATGAACGGCGGTTTTACCAAATCCAAAGCCCGGATCGATGATTATATCATTAACACCCAAAAGTTTTAATCGTTGTACCTGAGCAGATAAAAACAAAATAATCTCTTTAACAACGTCACCATATTCAGGTCTGTTCTGCATTGTTTCACTCTTTCCCTTCGTATGCATCAAAATATAAGGCAGATGCAATGCAGCCACTTTTTCAAACATTCCGTCATCAAAAGTTCCGCCTGAAATATCATTAACAAGAAAGTCGCCTATTTCATTATAAAGGATTTCAACAATTTCGGAGCGGTAAGTATCAATCGACAATGATGCCTGTGGAAATTCTCTCTTGATCGCCAATACAGCTGGTTTTAGCCGACCGAGTTCTTCCGGCAAAGAGATTTCCTTGGCTCCCGGTCGTGTTGACATGGCGCCAATATCGATAAAACAGCCACCTTCTTCTATTATTTGTGATGCGCGTCTTACTATTTCTTTTACTGTGGTATAGCAACCGCCGTCGTGGAAGGAATCCGGCGTTACATTGAGTATTCCCATCACAACAGGATTACTCAGGTTGATCAGGTTCCCGTTAAGATTAAGGGTACTCTTTTTCCTATAAAAGCTTTTATCGTTTTTACTGAATAACATTTTAAAATTTTTCAACAATTGACTCAAGGGCACATAAGCACTGCAAAACACTAATTATCAGATTAATAAATCTAATTAATCTCAATAGTTGCAGGTTGATTTATTACAAAAATAAGAATAAATGTCACATCCATTCCTTAATTTTTAATACTTTTATAGTTCAATTGAAAATTATGGATAAAACAAATCAGCAGTTTGATCATGTTATTGGAATTTGCCGTGAGGTGTTCGTAAATAAGATGAAAGATTACGGTACAGCATGGCGGATTCTCAGATCAAAATCAGTGACCGATCAGATATATATCAAAGCTCAGAGAATCAGGAGCATTGAGGAGAAAGGCATTGCGAAAATAGAAGAGGATGCCAGATCTGAATTTATCGGGATTATTAATTACTGCGCTATGGCTTTAATCCAGCTTGAGCTAGGTTCTTCGGAAGAGGAACTTCCGGCAGACATAGCCGAACAGAAATATATGAGCAATCTAATGAAGGCCAAGCATTTGATGATGGACAAAAATCATGACTACGGCGAGGCATGGCGACAAATGAGGATTAGCTCCTATACCGATCTTATTTTAATGAAGATAAAAAGAACCAAACAAATCGAAGATAATAAAGGTAAAACAATTATTTCTGAAGGTGTTGATGCCAATTACCTTGATATGATCAACTACGCTATTTTTGGACTTATCAAACTCGAATTCGAATAATATGAGGCAAAAGTTGCTTATCTCAGCCAGATGGCTGGTCGGAATTTTATTTCTTTTTTCCGGATTTGTAAAAGGAATTGATCCGGCCGGACTTCAATACAAACTAAATGATTATTTAGAGGCACTTCATCTTAATGCGCTCAATTTTTTATCATTTCCAGGCTCTTTTTTACTCCCGTTTGCCGAGTTTGCAGTTGGGATTACCCTTATTACCGGCATTATGATCAGGCTATCGACAAAGCTTGCTTTTGCGTTTATGATTTTCTTCACACCGCTAACCTTTTACATCGCATTAAAAAACCCGGTGACCGACTGTGGATGTTTTGGAGATGCTCTGGTTATTACGAACTGGCAAACCTTTTATAAAAACGTTGCCCTGATTTTCCTTACCATTCTTTTATTTATCAACAGAAAAGAATTGCTTTTCATATATGAAGAAAAATACCGGAAAATTCTGTTCTATACCCTACTTTCAATTTACATATTAACTGTTTACTATTCGTATCGTCATGAGCCGGTAATGGATTTCAGACCTTACAAAATTGGCGCAAACATACCCGAAGGAATGCGGATACCTGATGGAGCGCCAACTGACGTTTACCAGAATATCTATTATTATCGCAACGTTAAGACAAATGAAGTTAATAAATTCAGCGACAGTGATTTTCCATGGCAGGACACTATTAATTGGAAATTTGAAAAAATGGATCCTCCAATACTGTTAAAACAAGGCTATAAACCTCCTATTCATGATTTCTCAATACAAACTGCCGGCAAAGAAATTGTTACAGATCGTTATCTTCAGGATACGCTGTTTACATTTATTGTAATTGCGTATGATCTTGAAAAATCATCTGCCAAAAAGCAGAAAGAATTGAATTCATTGGCAGATTGGGCACTAGGCAAAGGGTACAATTTTATTGCACTTACTTCAACTACAGGTGCCGCTTTAAAAAGATATCAGGATGAGCAACATCCAAATTACGAAATAATGTTTGCGGATCAGATTACCTTAAAAACAATTATACGCTCTAATCCAGGTCTTATTCTTCTGAAAAAAGGGACTGTCGTTGGAAAATGGCACTACAACGATTTTCCAAAACCGGAAGAAGCGGATGCCTTCATCCGGTCTGAAATGAATAAAAAGTTAAATCAATGATTTGGAGTGATGACAAATTTCAGACTTTGTCTTTAAGTTTTATCTTTGTTGCTCAAAATACCATTTAAGCGTTTAATTCATAATTTTTTAAAAGGACAATATAATGAGAAAAAAAATTGTAGCTGGAAACTGGAAATGCAATACGACCGTAAAAGAAGGAGTTGAATTGGCAAAAGGGGTAAATGAACTTGTTTTGACCAGAGGAGCAAAGGATGTAATTGTAGTTCTGGGGACTCCGTTCACCCATTTATTAAGCGTTTCTGAGGCTGTTGATTCAAGCCGGATTAATGTTGCTTCTCAGAACTGTGCAGCTGAAGCCAAAGGTGCTTTTACGGGAGAAGTTTCTGTTTCGATGGTAAAATCAACGGGGGCAACTTATGTTATTCTTGGTCATTCCGAGCGTCGCGAATATTACCATGAAACGAGCGTAACGCTGAATAAAAAACTCGCATTAACTCTTGAACAAGGTCTGACTCCAATTTACTGTTGCGGAGAGGCTCTTGCTGTTCGTGAAGCTGGAACAGAGAATCAGTTTGTTAAACAACAGCTGGACGAAACCATTTTTCTGTTACCTGCAGAGCAGCTTCTCAAGCTTGTAATTGCCTATGAGCCAATATGGGCGATTGGAACCGGCAAAACTGCCACTACCCAACAGGCACAGGATATGCTTGCTTTTATAAGAGGTCTGATCACAGAAAAATACGGAAAAGAAGTTGCTGAAGAAATCTCAATTCTTTACGGAGGCTCCTGCAGTCCGGTCAATGCAAATGAATTGTTCAGTCAACCCGACATAGACGGTGGATTAATCGGAGGGGCTTCGCTTAAACCAGAAGATTTCCTTGCGATTATTAATGCCTATTGAAATCAAAATTATATAACATAAAAAATTCACAACCTATTTAAAGAGTGATACGGGCAACCAGTTTCACTCTTTTTTTTGTTTTAATAATCCTTTTTAGCCCAATGTTTGTTACCTTTATAGTATTACGATCCTAAAGGAGAATCTCCATGACCCGATATTGCAGAATCACACTATTGATTTTATTCCTTTTAACGTGCAGAATGGTCTCCTATTCTCATAATCTGAAAGGACTGGTTACCGGTAAGGATGGTGTCCCGATTCCTTACGCAACCGTGTTTATTAAAGAGTTATCACTGGGAACGACGACCAATGATGACGGAAAATTCGAATTGGATCTAAAACCAGGAGCATACAACCTCACGTTCAGAAGTTTGGGGTATATAGCAAAAAATGAAACTGTTTCCATAGCAAAACAAGTTGTTGAAATCTTGGTGGTTCTTGAAGAACAAATAATGCAGATCACGCAAATCGAAGTTAAAGGTGGCGGAGAGGATCCGGCATATCCTATTATACGCAGGGTTATTGGACTCTCTTATGTACATCTAAACCAGATTAATTCATATAGTGCAGATGTTTATGTAAGAGGAACTGTAAAATTCGAGAAAATTCCTGCTCTGATCCGCAATCAGCTCAAAAGAAAGAATATCGACGTCAAGACAGGAGATGTACTTGTAAACGAAACAGTTAGCCTGATTAATTTTCTGGCTCCGGATAAATATGAACAGCAGATTCGCTCTATTAATTCAACATTTCCCAAGGTAGTTGATTTTTCTGTGGACGAATTTCTTCGGTCCAGCCTGTATCAGGATAATATTGATCTGCTTTTCAGTCCTTTAAGTAAAAATGCATTTTCTTATTACGACTTTAGACACGAAGGGTTCGGGCAGGAGGGAAAATTTACGATAAGCAAAATAAAAGTAATCCCGAAAAGGAAAAGCAAACAGCTCTTTGAGGGTTATATTTATATTATCAACGATTTATGGTGCCTCCACAGGGCAAATTTAAGTTTTGAAACACCATTTGGAACAGTCAGTTTCAGACTGGTTTATGATGAAGTATTATCAGGTGTCTGGTTACCAGTTGGTCACGACTATTCGTTTAATGGTGGAATGATGGGGGTTAAAGGGAGTGCCAGATTCGGGGCATCAGTCAAGTATAATAAATTAAAGGTCAATGAACAAG
>CAYHDA010000033.1:0-20701 GCA_964355145.1 uncultured Mariniphaga sp. | reverse complement strand
TTAAAAAGTGCGACGACGACAACCAGGTGATTGTGCGTTGTTATGACATGGAAGGAAAAGATTCGGAAGCGAAAATATCTGTGTATAAAGCATTTCAAAAAGCTGAGCTGACCAACTTGATAGAAGAAGATGGGAAATCAATACCAGGAAGCGGTAAAGACCTTGTATTCAAAGTGGGACATCAAGCTATCGAAACGCTCAAATTACACATTCAATAAATCTCTGTTATAAAGAAATACTATTTACCGGGATGAAGCCGGCTTAACTTTTTTTCTTAATTACAATCAGGTATCCCTTCTTTCCCGGAAGGGTTAGTTTATCCAGAGTGACGGCTGTTTGTTCCGTCTGAAAATTCTGTAACTCAGGAATTGAAATGTCACATCCGGCCGGATCCATTCCCAGTTTTGCCCAATTTAATGTAAGTGATGTGTGTGCATCAAGGTCAGTCCAATTGGCAACTGCAACAATTATTTCATCCCTTCCCATGAATACTGATGCTTTAACCACTGGATTACTGCAAGTTACAGGACAATCTTTTTCCCAGTAACCCATCATTATCTTGTCTTTTAGTTGGTATTTGTCCCAAAATTTCCAGATCTCATAGGGTGATTTTTCGGTCCATCCGCCACGATTTGTAATGCCGTAAACCATTCCCCGCCAGGGATTTCCTCCGCCTTCGAGCATTTGTCCCGGAAGACCGAATGGAATTCCGGAAACTTCTACCAGCCAGTGATCGGATAACCGGTTATAGTTGCGCCCTTCACCAATCCAGACCAGATCGAAATAGGGCAGCAGATCCATATAAAGATTCAGGCAATTAGTGAATCCGGCCCATTTATTAAAGTGGTTCCAGCTATGAAGATCCATTCTTCCCTCAGGGCGATATTGGTCGATCACTTTTCGTGCCCGCCGTAAGGTAAAACGATCAAGAGCCGCATCGTCAATGTAAACACCATCGATCCCAATATGCTGCACCATCCAGTCTAATCCTGCAATGTAAAAATTGTTGAGGCGGCTGTCAGGAGTCGTAATCACCGAGAGGTCGTTTTCGCCTTTAAACTTCCCTTCCTGAATAATATTATACCAGGCGGGGATATACTTTTCCCTCATATTTTTGATTAACCACTCATTCGGACCTTTGGAATGTAAAGCCTCAGTCCGGCTGGCATTACCCGGTCCGGGGAAAATAACCTCTCCGTTAAGACTGTTGAAAGCCCAGAATTCAGGCAGATTTTTGGTAAGTTCGCGGGTGGTGTAATACATCTTCATCCGCAGATTTTCCTTGTGTGCATTGGCTACCAGCTGGGTAAGTTCTCCAATATTAGCATCCAAATAAGGATAATTGATAAATGGATAGATGTCTTCGGCATGGTGGATATTGATAATATTCGCCCCTACTTTCTTCGTATTTTCGACTTTCACCGAGGTATTTGTCCCTCCGCCATGGTAATACCTGTCGCCAAATTTATTCTGCCTGTCAATTACCCTGAATGGTGTGATGAGCAGTTCAAAATCGTAGTTAAGCGACTCGCCTGATTTTAATTCACGATCGCCCGACCAGGCACTGATCACTACATCGCTGTCCTGCTGACCGACATTAACACCACCTTTCCCGCTGTTTCCCCATGACGGCGGAAGCTTTAGCGGACCAAAGGCGTAATAGATATTGACCAATGGACGAACATAATTCTCAGCTTTCCATTTAATACGCAAGCCTCCGTTCACTGCTCCAACCCACAGCATATCCTGATTTTTAGACACATCCCATCTCCATTTCCATTCGGGGGTGCGGAATCCGCCTTCGTGACCCAATCCCATCATATATTCGCTTTTCTCTTTTACCACGGGAATCTCAAGCCGGATATCTTTTACCTTAACGGGTTTTTTTACAGTAAGTTTTAACTGGTAATCCACAAAACCGTCGAACTCCATTGCTCCAATGCACTCCAGATCGAACTCATCAGATCTGTTCATCACACTCCATGCAACCCTGGAGGGTGATTTATCTTTAAAAGTCATCTTATCCGGAACCAACCGAACGATAGTTCCATCTTCTTTTTCAACTACAAATCGGAAAGGATGATTTACAATTGGCTCTCCCCTATCAACCAGTGATTGGTTTGACGCACCAAAATAGCTAATAATCGATTCAGGCAGACCACTATCTGCAATATTGAGGGTGCGTCCCAAAATGGAGACTTTTTTCTGTTCAACGTTGACAGGCAGGAATCCTTTGGTAATCTCATCATTTATACCGACCGTTGAATTAAGCCATCCAAGGCGCGAAAGTCTGGATCCTTCGTTGTACCCATGATTCGGAACCGCATCGCCGTTCACCTTTATCAGAAGAGGAATTACGACTTTTTCCGTGCCTGCAAGTACAGTAACCGAACCTTTAAAATTTCCTTCTTTGATCTTATCCAGATCAACACCCAGCCAAAGTGCCTGCACACGTCCGGCCGGCACGGTTACTTCCTTGGAAAATGGTTTTCCCGTGAAATCAATTCCTCCCTTATTGAAACAGGTTATCCTTGCGGCCGCAATTATTTGGCCATGTTCATCTTTGAAGTCTGAGTATTTAATCTGCAAATCTTTAACCTCTTTATCAAAGGCCCATAATCCTAATTGAAAGACAAACAATTCACCCGGCTTTGCCTGCATTTCAAAAACGCCGGCACGAATCGCACCGGTAACTTTTCCCTCCGGAATGGAATCAAACCACTTTATCGGATTCTCCCGCAACTCAGGAAAGACCAGAAATGAATGATTTTTAAGCAAATTACCGTACTTTTCCAAAGCTAAATTTGTGGAAAGATTATTCCCGGAATTGCCACCAAAGGATGTCTCACAAAAGACAAATAAAATAAGCAGACTAATAATCAGGTTTTTCATTTCTCAGGATTATTTAATTGATTTATGAATTTTTGTATATGAGTCTTAGCCGGATCTGAATCGCGGATCAGTTTTTCAAGTTTTTCAGAATTAAGAGTAATCACACTGTCTTTCAGCAATTGTTGCATCCGTTCTATTTCAGAAACTGAAATCAGCTTCTGTCGGGCACGGTCGCGCTGAGGGGCCCTGTTCGACTTCGCGTCCGGCATACCATACCAGTAAGTGACCATTGAATAAGCCAGAAGGTTCCAGTAATGGCGGATATCTGTTCCCGGAGAAGCTTCCATATCAAATACCAGCCGGTTATTAAATGGAATATCATCCAGAATGCGGTTGCGGAAACAAATATTATATCCTTTGGGATTTAGTGAATTTCCAATTCTCACATTCGAACCGATGGGTATTGAAAAGGTGTCTTTCCCTGTAGGATTAACTCCTCCTGCCCAGCCATAATAATCCTCCGTGCCGGTTCCAAAATGAGATGGAAATCTCCGGTTGATGTCAATCTCATCAATAAATATTTTTTCATCCCCTTCGCCCCACCAGCCTATGTCGGGAGATAAAACCGTTAAAGCATCTCCGGCCAAAACTCCTTTCCCGGTGATATTGATAAAATTCAAATCGAAAAAATGATTGCCCGGCAACGGTCCGACGTCTGCCCAGTTGGTATGAAAATACATAGAGTGGTCATTCCAGCTATAATCGCCGACATTCAGTCCCACAGATAACGTGACCTCCTGATCCTGAAGATTAATAAGCGTTAATTGAGCACCGGAAGAGTAGGGCATCACCCAGTTACAGGTCATTTGGCCCTGTTTTGAGACGCTCAGATTTTTAGTTGTGAATGGATTGATGGTATCCGGACTGCAAAAGAAATCACCAACCGGACACCAGACTGTTTGTTTACCGTCGAAAGTAATTTTGAGAATTGTTGACCTAAGCGTCTGCAAACTACTTTTGGGATTAAGCCGGATTGTCATTTGCCTGATGGCATGATTTCCCTCGGGTAGCGGAATCATCAGACTATCGTTTGGCATTATGGTCTTTTCGATCGATTTTTGCCACCCTTCAGTGTAAGGTTTAGGGTTTGACAATAATTCTGTCGCAGCATTTAAAAGAGCGGCACTCTTGTTATACGTATCTTTCGAAAATGTTTGTACGTGCTGGCTCATCTGATAAGCCCTGTAATTGATGATGTTATAAAATGCTTTGTCATCGAGGGTTATCTTACAGCTTTTTGAAAAAGGAATGGGTAGAAAACAAACTCCGGCCCGTGCAGTGTAACCGGCAAAAGGAGGATGGATTGTTCCTTTTCCGGTAAGAAGGGCTATGAAATTCTCATCAATCACAGGTATTTTATTCCCGTCGAGGTAAATTTTCACATTCGGACCGGTACGGTTATTAAAACCATAATAGAAGAAAGGTGTCCACATTCGGGTGATGCAACCTGGTCCGTCGTGTTCCATAATGACATATTCTTTTTTGCCATTATTCATCTCTTCCCTTATCCAGCTTACTCCGTCGCTGTCGGCAAACCAACCTGGCTGATCAGGTGCTACGGATGCCCGGTTATAGCTGCTTGCCTGCAATGACCGAAATTCCGGTGATGGCCATTGGGCAATAGCTGATCTGTCGGTGAGCTCTTCGAGAAGGGTCCTAAAAGAAATTGCCGGATGGTTTGGATCAATAGCTTTGCTGTACAGGAACGTGTGCATTCCCTGAGCGAAACGATTTCCTAATATCATCATCCCTTCAGCATCGAAATGTGCAGCGCCTCCGATGCTTCCCCGGGAAAGATCAGTGGTTTTAATCAGCAGACTGCGAGGATCTTTCTCACACGCCAAAGCCTGCTGTTTTCGGGCAATCTCAGCAAATGCCCAGGTATGACTGTTAATTTCCCCAACAATAAAAGGAAGTTTTTTGATGTTAAGATCGTGACGTACCGATTCCCGAAAAAGGGAAAGTAATTTACCATAATCCTCAGCCATTTTTTTGCTGATTCCGGCCTCATGTTCGCCCTGCATCCAAAGAAAGCCGCTGATTTCGTATTTCAATCCTTGATTATTCAAGCTCTCCAGGGCCTTCCGGATATTATTTGTGAGATTTTCATAAAGTAACCCGCCTTCTTTTCCCTCAACCGGAGGGTGCCAATTCCGCCCCTTATCGTCAAAGTCTTTTAGTGCAGGTATATAATCGGTATAATCCCGGCTTCTGGAAATACCCGTCCCGCCTTCGGCATATTTTATGATTGCAATTTTATCACCTGACAGCAGCTTTTGAACTGTTAGTGCAAATCCTATTTCAGGACCAAAGCAGCCATCTTTGTAAGGTTCTCCAAGTGAAATTTCCGAAACACCCGGCTGCAGTTTTGTCCATGCATTTTCAAATCCAGACCGCGCATTGCTTCCAGGCCAGAACATTACTTTGGCAAGATTCGCTGAGTTTTCGGTTAAAAATGACCCGGAACCACGAAATTCTTTGATATGATTATATCCGACGGCGTTGGACTGACCGGCAAGAATAAAAACTTTTACCGGACGGATTTCAGTGACCGGATTACCTGGCATACCAGATTGGAGAGCACGTTGGGTAAACAATCCCAAACCCATCAGCGGCACGCTGCAGATCAGGAGAAACAAACCAATTATTTTTTTCATTTTATTGTAAAGTACTGGTACCCTTTTGCAGGTATTTTAACAGTCAGGTTAATTTTATAATCACGGGTGATCAAAACAGTTTTTGATGATCCTTCCTGTTCCTTTACGTTTGCCTTATTTTTCAATCCCGTATAATAAACCGGAATATTCAAGGTGCGGGTAATTGGTTCGTTTAAAGGATTGTAAATCATCAGTAACCCCTTTTCAATACCGTTGGGATCAACATGAAGGATCGCGTCAAAATCGCGGCCATCCGGTCTGCGGATATGGATAATGTCACCATCCAGTATCTGACGGTGCATTTTGTAAAAGCTCACCCATTTTTCAACCAGCGCTTTTGTTTCCGGGGCATCATACAGCTGAGGTCCCCGATAACATGCCTGCACCCCTGCGCCAAAAAGGTTGGCCAGCCGCTGACCATAATGAGGCAAATGCTCCTTTAAAGGTTCAATGGTTGCGGCAGCGCCTCCTCCGTGATATTGAACAAGCGGTACAAACATCCAGCCCATCGACGGCGTTTTGTTCCATGTTCCGTCATAAATATTCTGCCGTTCGATGATTTCCTGCTGTTCACGTGGAAGTGACCAGTTTGTTTCGCGGTAGCCCATGCCTGTTTTATTGCTTCCTGCAAGAAAATAGTAGTCGGGAACGTTAAGATAGATTCCTTTTGCACGGCACCACCGGTAGAAAGCTGTTATTTTCCGGTATTGATTCCATTGTGTATCGTTTAGACCGGTATGACCCGGATGATCGTTCGCGGCACAGACATCGCCCGGATAAGAGCCATCATGCTCGAGAATATCGAGACCTGTTTTTTCATAGAAATTATAGAGTTCTTCGAAATATTTAATTCCCCATTTGCTTTCAAGACAAGGGGAATTGCCAAAACGGGGAGTCATCCCTTGGGGCATCACTACATCGTCTCCTCCACCCACTTTCCGGCTTGCCAGAAGTGAATAACCACCCAAGGCAATCCCTTTGGAATGGGCATAGGCTGCAAGGTTTTTCATCCGTATCAGATTTTCATCCGTTTTATCTTCGACGCTGAAGCCACTGCCAAAAGTCATAATCACCATTTCAAATCCGACTTCGGCACATTGGTCAATGGCTTTTTTTACTGCCTCATCTTTCGAACTGCTGACATGCATCAGAATTGGATTCTCTGTTGACCATGGAGCTAACGACCTCATCATGCGTCTGTGCTCCAGCCCTTTGCGTTCAGGATCCCGGCTGTCGTGAATCAGTTCCCATATCCGGAAAGATTCGAAGCTTTCACTGGTTTTTACAACCTGATCGGGTCCGTATTTGGGATAGGTTTCGAGCAGGCAGGGTGTAGTCCGTTCGTAATTGACCTGAGTCTGGTAAAGCGGATCTACATTCCATGCAACACTCGACTGTAGAAGGCTCTCGTCTGACATTCCTCCAAAATTGTAATCTGTTTCAACGGTGATATTGGGCAATATCCAGTTCTTTTTACTGTCAACCATACTTTCGGATTCTGTTACCGCCAATATTTCGCTCTTGAAGGTATTGATCCGAATTTCGCGGGATGATTGGTTAAGGACCTTTATCCATTTGGAAAGAAGCGGCATTCCGTCGTACAACTCATAATGGACCTCCACCATAACCTGGCTTAGATATTGAAATCCACTATTCGCTGAAACAGGTTGTTTTTCATCGGCTACTGATTTTTCGGCCATTAACCTGATTGCGGCATCATCCAGTTTATATCTGAATACAAGCTCCTTGCCGGGAAGTGGCCACGGCAGATCTTTAGGCATCCATCCGGTTCTTTTTTTCCAGGGAAACCGCTCCTTGATTTCACTCTGAGTGTAGTCAACCAGCTTAAATGATGAAGGATCTGCCTCCATTTTTGTCAGCCATTCAGGCAACAGATAATTGTGAATGGGCTGACCGGTAAGTCCGCCCACCTGAAACTTCATTCCGTTAATCTCAACTTCAGCCTCCGGCCTTACCGATCGCAGAAA
The DNA here is from genome assembly GCA_964355145.1 of uncultured Mariniphaga sp. Taxonomy (GTDB): domain Bacteria; phylum Bacteroidota; class Bacteroidia; order Bacteroidales; family Prolixibacteraceae; genus JAAFHB01. The sequence continues at coordinate 13,164 of CAYHDA010000033.1, read as the reverse complement.
CGATTCGTTATTACTCAATAAGTCAAGGCCTATAGTTGCGCAATTGGGCGAAAGAGAAAAAGTACGGGCAACTATTCCATTACCGAATACCAGTTTCCCATCCTCCGTTTGGTAAAGTCTGGCTTTGGCATCCGTTTTTTCAATAAGCCAATCGCCTTGAACCGCCAGGGTTTCCTTATTGAAAATTGGAAGACTGGGTCTCTTTTGAGCATATGAACAGAAGTTCAGCAGCAGAAGGATTAAAAGAAGTGATCTCATTTTGTGGTTTATTAATTTGACTTATCATTCAAATTTAAGATGGCGGCCGGAGATTTCGGGCCTCATATATTTTTTAAATCTATCGGGATATCCAAGTTCCCAAGGCGTTGGTCCTACCCATTCAGATTTCTTCCCGGCGATCCGGATCGTACCCTTTTTCGAGATTTCAACAACAGTAAACAGTGGTTCCTTAAACGGAGCAGTCATCTTAATCCAGGGGAATTTTTTATCAATCTCATCATTGTACCTGATCCGGGTATACTTATCTCCAAGCCAGTGATACGACATCGATGTAATTGTGATGTACCAGATACCGTTACTATTCTGAGCATAATCGAAATGGCTATGGCCATTAAAACATGCAATAACACGGTTTCCCGGATGATGAATGTTATGTAATTCAAGGATTTGCTGAACTTCTGTATAGTTCTCTACACTTCCCCCTTCTTCTCCATCAGGGGGGAGAAGTTCCTGATGGGAAAACAGGATAACCGGAAGATTTGCTTCAGACAAATTTGACTTCAGCCACGCTATCTGTTCCGGACCAATGAAACGGTAATAGGGTTTTGCATCGGGGGTTTTTTTATCGTTTCCGTCGAGGACGATAAAATGAAAGCCGTTTTTATCAAACGAATAGTAGGGATGGCTCATCCCACGGCTTTCGAGAACCTGGCTTTTGGAAAATCCCCCATCCGTCTCATGATTTCCAATCACATGGTATTTATCCCCCTGAAACAGATTCCATGTATCGATAAAGTGGGCGTATTTTTTATCGGGCGTCATAAAATCTCCAAGTTCAATGATGAAATCGGGCTTTGCCTTATTCATAGCATCCACAAAAGTGGAAAGCCTCAATTCCGAATCATGCATCAGGTTAAGATGGACATCGGTGCAAATGCCGATTCTTATCTGATCAGGTTTTTTACCGAAAGATATATAGGTTCCCAAAATTAGACCCACAAATAAAATCCAATGGGATAATCGCATCATAATTAGTTTTTATTTGCTGTTACCACTTCTGCTTTTCCGATGGTTTTCATCTCTATCTTAAATTTTGAAGCCCCTTCCCCGGAAAAGTCAGCATCAAAAATGATTTTGTTTTTACCGTGTGACAGAATTGGTATTTTACCTTCAGGAACAATAGTTTTAACCAATTTCCAGTATTTATCAAATAAATATAATTTTCCATCCCTGTCAAGCGTGATAATCTGAGAGGGTTCCATGGTGAGAGGAATCTCAATTTTGCTATAATCATTAACTTCCAGAGATATTTTACTAACCGACGATCCGCCGCTTTTTTCAATTGGCAGAAGTGTGATCATAAACATCATGGGCTGAGTCTCATATGGGTTTTCGAATTCATAAGTACTGATCATTGGTTCTCCTGGCTGAAGCACTTTTTGTTCATGAACATATCTCTTAATCTGATAAGGGAACAGACTCCAGCTGCCGGCACTTATATTTTCGAGATGGAATTCTTTATTAATATCTTCCATTCTTGATTTTTGTTCAGAGGTAAAAGCCCCGGCCATTCTTGCAGATTCCCAGGTTTTCATTGCGTAAAATATTGCTTCACTCTGTCCGTTTTTTTCTACATTTTCAAAACTCAGATTGAAGGCAAATCCCGCGTCAAAACCTGCTGCCCTGGCAAGCAGCCATTCAGTATCTTCAACACTGGTCTGGGACGACATGCTGAACCACCCCAGCATTGAAGGTAAAAGATTACGGCGATAAAAATCCTGATTCATCAGCCGGTAGGATGTTTGACTTTCCCGAAATCCCGCATACCAGGGTTCGCCCCAGTTATAGCGGGTGTTGATATGCCAGTTGAAATGAGATGGATTACTTGCGTCGTTGATTACCTTCCCTTTTAATTCGGGTTTGAGGTTATCATACCATGTTTTGGTAAACAGTGCTCTGGCATACTGTCCCATGCCGGTTGACCAGACCCCCTCCAATCCATCAAATGAAACCTGCATCAGCCCGGTTTCGTTAAATAATCCGGCAATATTTTTTGAAATCTCCGCAGAAAGGCTTGCGTCACTTAAAAAGACTTTATAACCATGATCCATCAGTTTTCCGATCACCTCTCCTTTTTGGTGAGGGGTAGCTTTTGTATTAAATGCGCCCCTTACACACCCTGTTAATTTCCATGGTTCGGCGACGGAAACTTCTTTATAGCGGATTATTTCATCGCCAATAACTACCGAATGCAGCGAATTATTTTTCATCTGATTGAAAAAGAGCGACGATTCAATTGGTATTTCACCGGCATCGGCTCCAACATTGGCAGTAATTATACTTTCACCCACTTTTGCCAGCCGTTTATCGGGGACAGGAGAGACATAACTATCATTGGTGGTAATAAAATTTGACAATGTGTGAACACCTAGCTTTATCCCCTGGGCATTTGCCCTTTCAACACATCTTTTCATACTCACCCAATTTTCAGGAAATGGTTTTTCATTCAGGACAAAATGCCCCCATTTTTTAAATGGCCCGCCATGATACAGGTATTTCAGGCCCGCCTTTTTTGTGAGTTCCATTGCCTGATCAAGGTTTTCTTCGCCGAAACCAATAATGAGATAAGAAGCAGTAGCCGAACGAACCGTTTTGCCCCATTCTCCGTCGATTACCGGATGAGGAAGTCCTTCCGCAACTTCGATTTTGCCAATGGTTTCAAGTGCTTTTTCGGGGGGGCAGCCGAAAAGTGCAATCTTTGATCCTATTACTCCTCCGTCGTTATATGCAGGAGCGACATAAGCATCGTGAGCCCAGTTGGCGATTATGCGTTCTTTATTCCGGTTACGGCAATAAGCCTGAATTACACTGCCAAAATCCCGCATTCCGGCAGTCTGTCCGCGATACAATTTTTTATTTTTCCATTCGGCTGAACTATCTGCAAGACTGCCTGTCACAACAATATCAAAGGAGGGTTCAATATCATTCTCCTCGGTCGGGTACCCGCCAAGGGTCTTCACATTCAGCGATTGAATGCCAATTGCAAACAGCTTGTTACGGACCACACCAACACATTCGCCGATTGTTTCGCGAATAGTAGTAGGATAGGGTCCCCAAACCACAAGCTCTACCATCTCCGTTTTAGTGAGGTCAATCAGCTCAAATGAGATATAACCGGATTTTGTCATGACTCTGACTTGTGCTTCTACTTTATTTTCGTTAAAAGAGAGCGTCAGGATGTTGTTCTTCTGCCTGAGCATGGACGGATATTCCAAAACACCCTTCACACGAATACTTAAAAGAGGAGCAACCTGCCCGGCAGGAAGATATTCGGTATTCTTAAGCTTGTCGAGGATACTTACGATCTCGCCCTTATCATTCAAATCCATTTTGAAAGAGGCCGTTTCATAAGAAATATTCCGGGCAGACAGATTTAGAATCATAATGAATCCGGCAATAACAAGAAGGGAAATTTTTTTCATTCGATTTTCTGTTAAGTAATTAGTACAATCTTCCTGGAATAATCAATCCTCTTTTCTCAAGTTCATCGTGAATCGCCAAACAGTTGCTGACATCATAATCAGCTTCGAGGTGATACGCGATTTGCAAGGGACCACCCTGATTTTCGGATAATGTTTTGTCGAGCCATTCAATCGCAGATGAATGAGGGACACCCTCCAACAGGACCTCTAACGGAGGAAAAATATTGATTTCAAAATCTTTACCCATTATATTCCGGATCTTTTGAATGGATGTTCCAGAGCCTGTGTCAATAATTTTCAGATTATGAATATGAGAAACAGGTTCAATCAGATGATTGGAAATTCCGCAGGAATGGAGCCGGACAGCACCCAGCTGATCTCCCAGCTGACTGATATAGGGGATGACAAATTCATCGTACAATTCAGATGAGACCATTGTACCGGCGCATTCGCCAACATGCACTGACGTAATGGTCAGCTCCCCTAAAGTTGCAAAGTGCCTGATCAATATTACGTAAGCATCAACAATCCATTGGTGAATGGCGTGGGCGAGCTCAGGATCGTTGAGCATGATCAGCATGATATTATCTCCGGTTAGTTTGAGAGAAGTTGTGATCACTCCATGGATGGTAGCACGACCCGATTCGTCCCAAAAAAAAGGAGGAATTACCTTCAGTGCGGGATTTGTTACCCGGATTAAGCTAATTTGTTTTTCGAGGTCTTTGATCAGAGAATGTTCCAGAATTGAATTCAATGAAGGTAACTCCTGAATACTGGCTATGTGTTCCAATGGTCTGCCCAGCACATCGGAGTCTTTATCATCAAAAAATGAGAAATTGGCTCCCAATATTGCCGCCAGAATCATATTTGGTTGAATTGCCCCGACAAGAATCTGATTTTCATTTACATATCCAGCCTGAACAAGATTATCCTCCATATTGTAAATGGCATATTCAGGGAATCGTTCCTTCACAAAACTATTTATCATTCTGTCTTGTCCCCACCTGACCATCGGATCAAAGTAGTATTGACCGGGGAAAACAAATCCCCCGTTCCTGTTCAGCCATCCTTTTGAAACACTTGCCTGAATTCTGATCATTTAATATTTATTTTTTATCCCTTGTCCAGTGCAAAATAAGGTTTATTACTTTCCCATTTTCCTTTGGTAAAATCGGGGAACGGGACAGGGGCATTCTTTGCAATAGAGATACCTGAAAGTTCTACAATTGCTGTCATCACCGCTGAATCGTATACGTCAATTGGTGTTGGACCTTTCACGCGAACGGCATCCAAAAACTGGTTTAGCATGATAAAGTCGGTCCCCCCGTGTGATTGGGAGGCTAAATCCTTTTTCCACCACATGTGGTTATACTTCTCTTCATAGGGTTTCCAGGGTTCCCATTGATGGTATTCCGGACTTTTATCCTCCAGATAAATTGAACTCTTCTCTTCATCATAAACTCCCAGTGTTCCTTCGAGGAGCCAACGGTTTGAATAGGGGCGCGGCAATTGCATATCATAGTTGATTACGAGCGTCTTACCCATTTTTGTTTCTAGAACCGAGGTTACAATATCGCCCTGTTTGTACTTCAGATTTGCATTGGGGTGATCATTTCCAAACTTTCTTTTCATATAAGCGTTGATCCCTTTTGAGGCAGAGGCAGTAGAATAAATTTCGGTGAAAATATCTCCCCTGTTGATATCCATCCAGCTAATAATGGGTCCCACGCTATGAGTCGGATATTGATCTCTGTTGTATTTGAGCAGGTACTCAGCAGGCCATTTCTGATCGCCGGTTTTGTTGTCGAAAAACCAGTGATCAATACAATCGTGCGAATGGGCACAGTGACAATGAACGATCTCCCCGAACATTCCCAGCCGTTTCATATTTAGTGCTGCGAGATTGTCCTGGCGAAAGCTCCAATTCTCAAGCATCATACAAGGAATCCCGGTTTTTTCCGACATCTCTACCAGCTTCCAGGTATCGTCAACTGTCAGAGCTGCAGGTACCTCAATACCCGGATAGATGCCGTTTTTCATGGCATGCAGCGCTATGGCAGCGTGTGAATCCCAGTAAGTTGCAATGATGACGCAATCCGGTTTCTCTGTATCGAGTAACGCTTTCCAGGTGTTTTGGTCTCCGCAATAAATTTTGGGCCTGATTTTACCTGCCTTTTGACAAAGATCCGCGCCATTCTCCGCTTTGGATTTTACCAGGTCACATACGGCAACAATCTCGGTTCCTTCAATAGTCAGTATGGTATTGATATGGCTTGTACCCCGGTTTCCGGCACCAATTATTCCAATTTTTACTGTTTTTCCCGGCTCATTTTTCCCGGCTAATAAAATTGGCAAACCACTTATTCCGGCAGTAGCAACTGCTCCTTTTTCGATAAAATTCCTTCGTGAGATGCTGTTCATAATCCTTTCTTTTAGTGTGATTTTATCCTGATCCTCTCAAACTTATGTCATTCTATAACAACAATGGAATAAATATCCAGTTTAGGAACGGTAAAGGATATTGAATTGCCGGCTGTTTTATTCCAGGTTAAAATCTGATTTTCAGGCATAAGTTTAACCGAAGCAGGTAGTTTATTCAATTTAACTTTCACGCCAATATTGAAAACAGGTATGATGTCTTCAGTATATTCGATGGTGTTATTCAAAGATCTTTCACCGTTATGATTGATCAGATGAACAAGCGTTCTGTCTTTCTGCTTTTTTAACACTACTTCAACAACATCGGGTGCATCAATACTGATCAGAATATCCGGATTTACCATATTCACCATATTTTTGAACATGTTTTTGAGATTCCAATTATTTCGCACGGTATATGAAGTAAAAATATCTCCCGACAGGTACATCGCTTTCCCCTTCCCAAACTGGTTAACAGTTAGAGAGGGATATCCGGTGTTCTTTCCGATAGGGGATGAACCGCCCTGATAATATTCTCCATCCCTTCGCAGATAGATATCCCATAAATCAGCCAGTTTCACTGCAGTAACAGGCTGAACATAGGTAAATTCACCCCATATCTGATGTGGCATATCCAGCACCTTTTTTTTCAGTTGATTATCGTTTATCACAATATATCCATTCGTGTATGGATATGCAGATTTCAATTTAACTCCTAAAACATCTTCCAGAATTAATTTTCCGGTCGGTTTATAGGATTCGTCCTCGGTACCGGTGAGAACACTGGCGATTAAACCCCCTCCGTTACGAACAAAATTTTCCAGAACACCGGCAAGCTCCCTGCTGATATACCTTTGGTCGGGAAGGATAACCACTTTATAATTGCTGATGTTTTCAAGCAATGTTTGCTCGTTCAGAATATTATAATGAAATCCACTTTGCAAAAGCATTTTATGAAGGCTGTAAAGTGACTTTTCATCCACCTTTTGGGTGGGCTCTGTGGTATAAAGCTGATGCGTAGAATGTAGTACCGCTATGTATGGTACAGGTTCGGAATTACGGCAGAATTCTTCCCGTTCTTTCACAAATCTCATTGTTTTGGCCAATTCCTGCATAACGGCAGGATCCACACCAAACTGTGCAGGCATCATATAGCCGGTCCATGTCTTTCCACCATTAGCAATGATTGTCGCACATTCCTGCTGCATGGCGACAGCCGGTTTGCTCCCCCAGTCTCCCCACCATCGCAGAAAGGCCGAGTTCATAATGTCAAAAGATCTGCCTGATGTTGACCAGTATTTACCCAGATAGCTTCCTGAAAACAGCTGATTATCAGGGAAAATATCGCACGATAAGAATCCAATATCATCGGGTACTATTTCGGGCCAACGGGGGGTGTACGACCAGTTGAAGGAGACCAGAACATCCTTTTTTTCACCATGAACAGCATCCGTTATCTTTTGGCGCAGTGCGGTCGATTCTTTATTCAGCCATTTTACATGATCAAGCCAATGAGGATCCTCTTTAGACAGGGGAATATCAAATCCGGAATCTTTCTTAAATCCCTTTTTGCATTCATCACAATAACAGATTCCGATATGCGTGCCGTCAAAAAATATCCCGTCAATATCATAATTACTTACAATTTCCCTGATTTGAGGAAGTATATACTCCTTCAGAAGCGGTGTATTCCCGCATAGTCCACTTGGTTCATTTTTTGAGTTTTTCCCCCTCCATTCCGGATGAAGCTCCTGTATTTTTTGGTGACCGAAGGTGTGATAATAAGCAATAACCTTTATCCCTCTCTTGTGACAGGCATCAACCATATTCCCAAGCATATCCAAACCTGCAGGCATTTCTGGATGAACCCAGCCCACACTGCCTTTCTGATAATACCGCCATCCCTGAGCACACTTTGCGAATGCCGATACCCCCTCAACATCTGCGGCCTTTAGTTGATCTGCCCATTTTTCAGCGTCAAAATTGGCTGCAAGTCCCCAATTGTCCTTGTGATTATGATAGTCAAAAAATAGTTTTCTGAAAACCTGGTTGTGCCAGTTATCATACTTTTCCTCAACCATGGGAACTTTAACAGGTGATTGACCAGCCAATGATGCGGCGAACAGGACCATTAGCATCAGGAGCGTAATCTTCTTGAAATTTTCTGCTTTTTTCATAATCTCTTGTATTAATTTTCCCTTAAACGCTTTCCGGCCTTGTGTCCCCAAACGGCATAGTAAAGAATGAAAAGATAGAAGGGTATAACAATAATATAGGCTTGTTGAGGATTTACAATGTCGGCCACACGACCGTAGAGCAGTGGCACAAGTGCGCCACCCAGATTACCCATGATCAGCAGAGAAGAACCGATGCGCGTAAACCGGCCCAGACCATCCAGGGCCAGCGGCCAGACTGAAGGCCATATCAAGGCATTGGCCAGACCAAGTAATGCAATAAATACGACTGAAGCCATTCCCGGCGAGGCTAAGGCTGCAATAGTAAGAATTATCCCTAGTATCGCGCAAATTTGCAGGACTCTCACCTGAGTAATGTACTTTGGAATTACGATAATGCCAATAGCATAACCCAGAATCGAAGCTAACATGGTCATCGAAGTGAAATGTTTCGCAACTGATATTGGAATGCCCTGACTTAATCCATAGCTTATAATCGTATCGCCGGCAATAATCTCCAAACCTACATCGCAAAAGATGGCTACGACCCCCAACAGCAGGAATGGGTATTGAAAGATACTTGTTCTTGAGACATGCTTTGATGAATCGTCTCCCAGGTTTTGAACATCCGGATCAAGCTCCGGTAATCCCGAAATTTTCACCAGGATTCCTACCAGCACCAGTATTGCTGCCATACCGATATAGGGAATGATAATTCTGGCAGCCAAAGCATCCAAAGCTGTCGCTTTTTGAATAACATCCAGCGCATTAAGCTTTGCAAGCAATGCATCTCCATCTTTTAACGCCATCATTCCAAAAAGAAAAGTTGCAATCATCCCGGCTGATTTATTGCAGATTCCCATAATACTTATTCTTTGCGCGGCGCTTTCAATTGGACCCAATATTGTGATGTAAGGGTTGGCTGCTGTTTGAAGTATTGCAAGTCCGGTTCCTAGAACGAACAGCCCCGAAAGGAAAGACAGATAGGTTCTTGTAATAGCAGCAGGTATAAAAAGCAAAGCTCCGGCTGCCATCACGAACAAACCGATCATCATTCCCTTTTTTAATCCGGTTCTTTTGAGGATCCACGAGGAAGGAATTGCCATAACTACGTAAGCAATATAGAATGAAAATGCCACGAGATACGACTGGAAATGGTTTAGCTCGCATGAAATTTTCAGATAGGGAATCAATATGCCATTCAGCCACGTAATAAATCCAAAAATGAAAAAAAACACTCCTATCGTTCCAACAGTGAGCCAATTCGCCTGAGTGTTTTTTTGTGCCAAATTTAAATTCTCCTTCATCCTTGAATTTTTTATAAATTTAGTTTTTTAGCGGACACTATTGAGATATTATTATGATTAAGCCTTGAGATGCAGAAACGATTAAATTTTTTAAATCTGCGGAACCTTTTTTTTGTAATCCATCAATATCCGGTATTTCGATTTTTACATTTTTAGGATCCAGACCGGCTTTTTCCCAGTCAATATTGAGTGAAACAGGCTGATCACTTTTGGCCCAGCTGCCTAAAGCGATCATTATTTTATCTTTCTTGAGATAAACGCTAGCCAGAATCTCGTCATTTCCGGTTTTTACCGGGTTGGCCTTATCCCAATAACCAATATATTCGGAACCCGACATTCCGAAATAATTCCATATTTTCCATATATTCATGGGTTTACAGCCACCATAATAACGAGTAGACATACCGTAGACCATACCCCGGAAAGGATTTCCGCAAGCCTGCAACATTTCGCCATACAGCCCTAAAGGAATGCCAGATATTTCTGTCAGCCAGTAATCAGGTTTGGAATTGTAATCATACCCTTCTCCCAGCCATAAACTATTTACATAAGGAAAAACCTCCATGCAATCGTTGGCAGGGCTGTTCAATCCATAAGCGGGTTCGAAGGCATTGCCTGAGTGAAAATCCATCAAACAGCTGTCTGCAGCGCGATCCATTGTCTTTCGCATACGTTTCATTATTTCACGGTCATAGCCAACTCCATCCAGGTATAATCCACGGACCCCATATTTTCTTATCAGGAAGTTCAATCCCTCGATGTAGTAATTGTGCCAGCGAGACAGACCTTGCGTTCTTATTGACATATCTCCATCAGCTCCAACACTGGGATCATGCCAGGCAGGATCGTAATTTACACGAAGATGTTCAAATAACCACGAATGTCCGGTCATGCCATAAATGCTGTTTGGGTCCGTTTTTTGACTGCCATCAGCCAAGGCCAAAGAATTGGTGCGGGAATAAACCTCATCGTTGAGATGCCGTAATGCCCATAATTCGCAGGCATTGGTGGACAGTTCCCTGACGGTGTAGTAGAGCTTTGTTCTTATATTTAATTTGTTAGCCTTGTCGATTATCGATTTTAAAGTGTCTCCGGAAAGAAATGGATAATTTATAAATGGATTATAAATATTTGCATGATGAATATTCATGATTGTTGCACCATTTTTAGCAGCGGTAACAGGATTATTATCGGCATGATAATATCTTTCGTTCCAATGTTTATCATCCAATATTTTAAAGGGTGTAATGAGAAGGCCGAAATTCAAAACCATTTCATCATTTTTCTTTAATAATTTTGCACCCACGAAGGCACATACAGCTGTTTCTGTTTCAGATGAAACAACGTTGCAACCTCCTTTGCCTTCATTGCTCCAATCGCGGTAAGGCCCAACTTTCTCAAATGAAGCGAGCTTCCAGTCGGGAATCAGATGTTTTAATTTTACCTGTAATCCGGCATTGACATCTCCCAGCCAGATCATATTATTGGCATATTCCTGATTCCATTTCCATTCCAGCTTCCCGGGAGCGAAACCTCCTTGCTTTCCCATACCCATCAGGTATTTGGCTGTCGATTTATCATAAGGAATCACTAGCCGGACATCATCTAAATTGATCTCCTTTTTTGCTATTATTCTTGTTTCGTAGTTAATATAGCCGTCACATTCCATTTTAGCCTTAACGAAAATGTCGATATCTTCAGAAGTCAAAACTGTTTTCCAGGCAACTGCACCGCTTGCCTGCAGAATAAGTTCAGGTTCTTTGGATGAAAATTTAATTTTCTTCCCATTTTGAATTAGATCCAGATGAATTGGATTTGAAAGGATATTTTTATCAGGCCCATCGATTGAATGGTTGCTGCCCGTAAAGGAACTGGTTATTTTTGCCGGAAATCCCGATTTATTGAAGCTAAGTTTGCGTCCAAAAACGGCTACTGTTCTTCCGGTTAATTTTACCGGTGTATATGGCGCAACAACTTCATTATCAATACCAATATCCGAATCCAGCCAATTCAGCCGCGACTGATTCTGAGGCGTATCGTATCCCCTGTTTACTGCTGTTTCATCCTCAATCTGCAGCTTAACCTCTATGGTGTAACGCTTGGTTCCTTTAGCGGAAGCTGTTACTTCTCCCTTAAAAATACCTGAAGGCTGATTTGCTTTAATATCAGTTACTACCCACATGGCCCGCACCTCCATTTTAGGAACGGTTACATTTTTCACAAACGTATTTCCCAAATGGTCTTTCCCACCCATATTTATACATTTAAATGATTTTGAAGATAGTAGTTCTCCTTTTTCATTTTTCAAATCAGAAAATGTCAATTTAAAATCCTCCAATTCTTTGAAAGGAGCAAATATTCCCAATTGCCAGGAGTAGGATTCATTCTTTTTTGCACTGCCTTCAAAATTATTGTTCGCACCTTTTTTGTACCAGCGATAGGGTATTGATTCCACCATACGTGTTGGAAAATTCCTGTTCTCTGGAAAAATCAGGAATTCTTTATCCTGATTTTTATCTAATAGTTCTGCCAACTCTTTTTGTGTAACGGGAATTTCCATTGGATAGAAGCTATGGTAATTACTCTTGCTTTCAAATGCAATGGTTTTTGCCTGCAGACTGACTGTTTTATTTATTGTCCTGATCTTCCAGGCCGAATCGAAGGTATCTTTTGGTTTTTCATAGTTGGCATCCGGAAACCACCATTTGCCGGTATTTCGGACCGGCATATAGTAAATATAGTAGTTTCCTTCGCCGGATACCGGTTGAAAAACTATCTCACCAAATTCTTTATTCTTTTGTATGTAAAAGCAATTTTTTATACGTTGGTTCGTTAAAGCATCGATAACAATCAAATTCTTGTCCTCAACGTTATCCAGTCTTCGCCATGGAACCATCACTTTGACGGCATCTGAAGATCCTTCGACATATATGACAGCCCGGTGATTTCCCAACCCTTCCGGGTTCCATTGTCCGGTGGTGTATTGAATTTCCTGACTATACGATAAAACAGCACTAAAAGTAAGTGCTGTAAAAATTACAATGAGTTTATTCATAATTTTTATCTCTGTTTAAAATTACAGGATTCACATTTTTACCGTTAATTTTTTGATACAGCTTCCAGGTATTTCTGTTCTCTTCCACTAAAGTCCAGTTCTTTGCCGGATCGGCCAATTGATTTTTAATTGTTCTTGAGAAAGCGTTTGCCTTGCGGGCATTCTCCCATGTTCTAATGGCGCTAAAAATTGCGTCTTTTTGTGGGCAACTTTCCACGTCTTTCTGGTTTAGATATAAGCTGTATGTTGTGCCGACACCAACAGAAATTGCTTGTATATGTTCATATTGCTCAACAGTTGAATTGGCTTTAATGGGGAAATTACCCCCCATGCCCACTGGGAAAAAGTTGGAATAAGTTACATCTCTCAGGTCTTTTCCCTCACTGGTTGTGCTGCCCCACTCTCTGGTGTCAACGTCGTATAGATTTTTACCCCCTCCAACATTCCAAATACTCTGATAATGCCATGAGCCTTCTGACAAAGTTGCTCCTGTAAAACGGATATGGGGA
>CAYHDA010000032.1:0-20949 GCA_964355145.1 uncultured Mariniphaga sp. | reverse complement strand
AAATATAGTCTTGCTATCGGAACGGTCTAAAAAATGGCAAACCCGTTTGCATGATTATATGACAGATGATAATTTTGCAAGGTATTATATGATCGCAACCGAACGCATGACGATGGAAATTTAAAAAATGGATTTCATAATCAATCAGTTTGAATTTGGATACAGACCTCCGGTCACTATACCTTCACCGGAATTTCTGCAATTGCTTACCGAAGAAGGAATGCGAAAATTGGTAAGCGATCATTATGATTTGCTGAGCAAAAGTGAAGTCAAACATCTTTTCCCAAGAATCGATGAAGCCCTTGAAAAGGCAAAACAACGTTCTTCTGATTTTTTTATTCAGATTTGCGGAGGGCACGCCTACTACAACAAGAGCCGTGGCAAACCAATGCTTGCCTCTAGACATGCTCCGTTTGCGATTAATCAGGCCGCCCGGGTCATTTGGCTGGAATGTTATATTGAAGTACTTTCAAAACTTGAGCTGCCTGATGAAATAATTTCTTCATTCTGGAACTATTTGAACGCATTTTCATTCTGGATGGTGAATACACAAGAAGCATAATTTTTTTTGCGTTACAGAGTGCCAACCATTTAAAATCAGACTTCGTACAACCGTTTTTTCTTCTTCGCCTCTTTGTTGCTTGAAATAACTATATTTATCACACTATTTCCAATTCCTGTCTGTGGATAAATCAATATTTTTCAAATTCAAATAATTATGGAACCCAGAACATCTTTAAAAAGTTCCACACTGACAACAGCCGGAGGCCTGGCAATTTTGAATTTCCCCTTATTGGGCAAAAATGCTCCGAGCAACAAAGTTGTTGTTGCCATTATGGGTGTAAACAGCCGTGGATCTTACCATGCAGGAAAGTTTTCTCAGATCTCAGGAGCGGAGGTTGCTTACATTTGTGATGTCGAAGACGGAGCTTTAAAAAATGGACTGAACGCATTAAAAGAGGCACCCCGGAAATCAACAATCGAAAAAGATATCCGAAAGCTGGTAACTAAAACAGATTTCGACGTATTGGTTATTGCAGCACCTGATCATTGGTATGCACCAGCGGCATTGCTGGGTGTATCTAATGGAAAAAATGTTTATGCCGAAAAAGGCCGGGAAATGAAATTGTAATTCAAAGTTTATGATGATTATCTTTGTTATCCTTACAGGTCTGCTGCTAATAGTCGTAAGTACCTCAATATTAAAATACAATACGTTTCTCTCGATCTTTATTGTTTCATTATTAATGGCAATGGCAACCTTGCCACTCGCAGATGTTGTTCCTACTATACTAATGGGATTTGGCAACACAATGAAATCAATAGGATTAATCATTATTTTCGGGATCATACTCGGATTAATTCTCGATAAAACGAATGCGACCAAAAGTATTGCCCATACGATAATAAAACTGACCGGAAAGAAAAATGCAGGAATGGCAATTCATTCAACCGGCTTTATTACAGGAATACCTATTTTCTGTGACTCCGGATTTATTGTGCTTCAGGGAATTAACAAATCGCTGATCGAAAGTACAGGAAAACCAATGGTATTTATGGCTTCTGTCCTTGCAGCCGGTTTGTATTCAGTTCATTGTCTGATCCCTCCGCATCCGGGAGCAACAGCTGCAGCAAGTATCATGTCAGCTAATATCGGCCAGCTTATTTTGGTCGGAATTCCGGTTGCTGCTGTTTCTGCCTTGGCGGGATTTCTATGGGTTCGCTTTATTACCAGAAAAGAGTATCAGGAAGGGGCTAATAATAAATCCGATCTGAAAATTTCAGTTGAAACAGTTGATTTGCCTTCCGCGTTTCGTTCATTTTTACCAATTGTCGTGCCGGTCCTTTTATTATCGGGCAAATCAGTTCTTCTGCTTCTTGTTCCAAGCGATCAAAGCATTTTATTAAAGATCGTTTCTTTTTTAGGGGAGCCTATTATCGCTTTGATCATTGGGATAGCGCTTGCAATTTCTCTGTATAAAAAGATAAATCCGAAAGAATTAAACGAATTATTTGATCTCTCGATTGAAAAAGCCGGTGCAATCCTTGCCATAATTGCGGCTGGCGGCATTTTCGGAACGGTGATTAAAGCGACAGGCATCGGCGAAGTAGCAGGTATTTATTTGGCTTCCACCGGGCTCGGATTGCTGGTTCCATTTCTGATCGCGGCTTTTCTTAAAACAGCTCAAGGCTCATCAACTGTGGCAATTATGACTACGGCATCTATTATTTCTCCCATGTTGGCATCACTAAAACTGAATAACGATAATGGAATTATCCTGGCCACTCTGGCCATGGGTGCAGGATCGATGTTTATCTCCCATTCAAATGATGCTTACTTCTGGGTTGTCACCAAATTTTCGGATCTGGAGATAAAATCGACATTCCGGGTTTGGACAACCACAACAGCAGTGATGGGAATTGCTGCCTTTGGTGCCGTTTGGGTATTTTCGTTCTTTCTAAAATAACGCACTTATTAAGTGGCGGACACATTTATCAGGAATGTCCGCCCACAATAATCCGCATAATCCTTAGGTTAAGAACAATAAAGCGCCATGCTTGCCAGATCAGGTTGCCGCGCCAGAAGCGCGTTATCCGGGTTGGAATTGGAGGATATGACTCATCATAATATCCGCGAACTATATTTTTTCCCATTGCTTTATAATTAATTATTGAATATCAGCTATTTATTCAGGTATCAGCCACCAGAAAGGATACCCTTTCGCCTTGTGAATAAACATATAATGAAGAAAAAGTTTAATCCAATGACCGGCAAGTCCGGCTTCGCCAATGGTATAGTTGAGATCACGGCCCCATTCGGGGAATTTCTGCCAGTCGGGAACGATTGGAAAAACCGTCATCGTAGCGGCATTTCCTTTAAACATGCTAAACCCGGCAGAAACGACACATGCAGCACCCATCCGGCCCATTGAAGCTTTGTGTTTAAAATCTGTGCGACCGGTACGAATCTGTTCAACAATATTCAATGCCACAATTTTCCCAATCACGCCGGACGGCATTCCTGTTCGTGGAGGGGCCGGCGTAATCAATGTTCCGTTTGGGCTTTTCATCGGTTTTGAAATCTGATGAGGGGGTGCAAAAGCTATTCCGGTGGCAAAAACATTTGTGTAGGCAGGACTCTGGTAAACAGAAGGCCAGTCGTCAACAGACCAGTCCTCAAACGCTTTCCCCGAGTAATCGGCATCAACTTTCATAAATCCGCTTGGAGCAAAAAGCTTTGCGGAGATATCCTCACCGGCTTTATCGAATGCTTTAAGTCCTACTCCTGCGAAAGCAGGAATGAGCATCGCAAAGTCGAATGAATGGGTATGCATTTGTCCGTCAAGAGTCTCGTAATGAACTATTCCTTCTTCAACTTTCGTCACTCCGGCACGTTTGATCCACCGGATGCCATATTCTGCAAAAATCGATTCACTGAAAACTTTTGTGGGGGTAACATAACCGCCCCTTTTAATAAATGCCCCTCCCATTCCAAAATCACCCAATTCATATTCATTTGATATCCAAGTGATATCGGCCATATGAAGCAATCCGCGTGATTTTATCTCAAATGCGACATTGAGCGCATATTCGAAAGCTGCACCCTGACATGTTGCAGTAGGATGGCCTGTGCCAATTAAAAAACGAAGCTTCTCGCCATTTTCCATCCGTTTAATACAAACCTGAAGGGCCTCCCAGGTAGCTGCTGCGTGATCGCATGAACAAACGGAATGTGTAAATCCACCAGGTCCAAGACCTTCAGTGGCTTCGAAATTAAGCTTCGGTCCCGTCGCATTAACGAGGTAATCATAGTCAACTTTATCCGTCTCACCATGCCGGATTTCGCCTGTGTATTCGATTGCAATGTAAGGCCGTTCGATAGATTGATCGCCTTCCGGAAAAATTGCAGTGGCTTTGGCTTGCCGAAAGTCAATTTTCCATCGGTCGTAAACAGGCTGAAGTTTAAACCTTACCTGGTCGATGGTCATCTTGCCAACTCCAACCCAAATATTGGAAGGAATCCATTGGTAATAAGCACCCGGACTGACAACTACAACCTGATGTGTCCGACCCAGTTTTTTTCTGATAAAAGCGGCTGCAGTGTGCCCGGAGATACCTGCGCCCAGAACAACTATTTTTGCCATGTTGTCTATTTAAATCTAAAGGTAATCAATTTTCCTCTTACTTCAAACAGAAAGTATTAGGGACCGATAATATAAAAGATTCATGGGTGTTTCATTAATCCTTTCGACTGCTCCATTTCGAGTCTTTTACGGAGTTGATCCACAATTTTCGGATTCGCGTCAGCAATATTTACTTTTTCACCGCTATCTGATGACAAGTCATACAATTGATCATGATTCAGATTCCCAAGTTCAGTATTAGTAGGAGAATTTAAAGCGGCTCCTTTCCCCGGAGCAATATATTTCCATGTTCCGTCCTCGATCGAAAGGTTATTATTTACATTCTGTAATACCAGAAATTTCCTGCCCTGTCCGCCTTTATTCAGCCACGTATTCAAATAATTCTCGCTGTCGGGTGCTGCACCCTGAGGCAGTTTTACTTTTAGCAAACTGGCAAAAGTGGTCATCATATCAATCTGGCAAACCAGTTTGTCCGATATGCCCGGAGTAACGGTTCCCTCCCAGAGGACAATACCCGGAACCCTCGTTCCACCTTCGAAACTGCTGTATTTTCCACCTCTGAATTCACCCGAAGGTTTGTGATTGCCCAGAAGTTCAACAGCCTGATCTTTATATCCGTCATCAACCACCGGACCATTATCGCTTGACAGGATTATGATCGTATTTTTCTCAATTCCAAGACGTTTTATAGTTTTCATCACTTCACCCACCGACCAGTCGAATTCGAGTATCGCATCGCCACGCGCACCCATGCCGCTGGCGCCTGCAAAACGGGGATTTGGAACACGCGGCACATGAGCATCATGAGTGGCAAAATAGAGAAAAAATGGTTTGTCTTTATTTTTCACAATGAAGGTAAGTGCCTTTTCAGTAATTACATCGGCAATTTCTTCATCTTTCCATAGTGCCGATTTACCACCTTTCATAAATCCAATCCGCGAAATGCCATTAACAATCGACATATCATGGCCATGGCTTGGGTGCATTCTGAGCATTTCCGGATTCGACTTTCCGGTTGGCTCTCCTTCAAAATTTCGTTCGTAACTGACTGATATAGGATCGTTAGGATCAAGATTTACCACTCGTTCATCTTCAAGATAAACGCAAGGAACCCTGTCTCCGGTGGCCGCAAGAATGAAGGAATAATCAAATCCAAGGTCGGATGGACCGGGAGTGATATGACCATTCCAGTTCTGAGTTCCTGTCTTATCCCCCAGACCTAAATGCCATTTCCCGATAACACCTGTTTGGTAACCTGAATTTTTAAATACATCAGCCAAAGTAAATCTCCCGGGACGAATAATCGAACCTGCATCGCCTGTTGCTATTCCTGTTCCTTCACGACGCCAGGCATATTCACCTGTCAGTACTGCATACCGGGAGGGTGTACACGTTGCCGCAGTACTGTGCATGTTGGTAAAACGAACACCCTTTCCTGCAAGAAAATCCACATTAGGGGTATGAATGGTCTTGGCTCCGTTACAACTTAAATCACCATATCCAATATCATCGGCATAAATATAAACCACATTGGGTTTTTGAGCTGACTGCTGTGCACCGCAGTTTAAAGCCATACCTCCTAAGGTAATGGAAGCGAAATATGGAAAAATTTTAATTGTTATGCTCATAAAAGGATCTGGTCTTATTCTGAAGGTTAATAATTTTGTGGCTTATTCAGTCATCCACTGAAAGTTAACCTTCCCAATGTTATCAGGTTTCGATTTTTCAGGCTTTGAGACAGTCCCTTTAAACCGACCGTCTTTACCTGCTGTTACGCTGATTTGCCGCCAGGAGAAAGCACCTTTCTCATAGTCATACGTTTCGCCGTCATCGTCGTATAATTGGTAGGTTGATGTTAGTTTTCCATAAAAGCGGATAATCAGGTTCTGTTTATCACCTGACTTCGCCGCAGATTGTGACGGTTCAAACATTGGAATGATTCCACCATCCCTCACATATACCGGTATTTTGTCCAAACCCGGTGTTACAACTATCATTTCACCCTCTCCAGCCAGTTTCCCGGTATAAAAATCGAACCATTTACCTTTAGGAAGAATCACTTTTCGCGATGTTTCTCCTTCGAATAATGGTGCAACTATGAGGTTGTCACCGACCATAAACTGATCTTTCATCTCTTTTTTCCTTGCGGCTGCGTACGGATTTTTAGTTGAATTCAGCTTTCCTTCCACTTTCTCATCCGTTTCTCCGAATCCGGCAAGAAGATTCATGGCCCGCATAGGCGGACGACCATAAAAGGCATATTCGGCAAAGCAGGTATAGAGATATGGAATAAGTTGCATTCGCATATTGGCAACTTCGGCTACTTGTTTTTCAACTTCAGGGAACGACCACGGTTTGGTTCCGTCAGACCAGGCGTTGAGCATAGCCAACGGTGAAAAGCAAACAGTTTGCATTCGTCTCAGCCATTCCTCTGCGGTTTTGGAACTACGTACTTCGGGAGTCCATAATACCCCAATGAAAGAGCTATTAATCAATGCAGTAATGAAATCACGATGACTGTAATAATCGTTATATATTACAAAAGGGAAAGAGGCTCCACCTGCATTTGATGCCCTTACTAATCCGTAAGTCCTTTTGTTTTGTCCTCGATAAAGTTGGGTGGTCATTTTTTGCATCATCACTCCATACAGCTGGCGCATTTGTTCTGCAGGAATTTTAGAAGGGAACAAGGTCACATCGGGCCAAAGCCAATCATCGAAGCCATCGTTTTCGTCCATTTTAAAGCCACTGACACCAACATCAAGCTGATGTTTTTTAAAATGATCACCAATAATTGTGTTTACTTCAGGCAACCCATAATCGGGAATATAGCCGTTCCATACTAAATGAGATGCAGTAAAAGGTTTTAATTTCCCGATCAGTTCCGAATCCGGTGAAATATACGGATTGATCCAAAGGTTAGTCTGAATGCCTTGATCCCTTAATTGGGCTATGAATTTCGCCGGATCCGGGAAGCGTCCCTGATCCCATTCATAAGTGCAGGGATACGATTTACTCTGCCACCCTGGCTCAAGTCCAATAACGGATAAAGGGAACTGATGTTTTTTAAATTCAGCCACCTCACTCAAAACCTGTTTATCGGTGTACAAAGTTGGAGTACGGTGCCAGAATCCAAGTCCCCATTTAGGAGGCAGACAGCCACCGCCATTGTACAAATTGAACCGGCTTACGGCATCCAACGTCGTTGGACCACCAAAAACAATGATTTCAACACCTTCGGCAGGAATTAAAACAGAGACATTATCGGAATAAGGTTTGGAAGTCCAGCTTTTATCAGTGTTCCGGTCTTTTGGATTATTGGGAAAGCTACTCTCTTTTAATGCAGCTGTACCAGACCAAACGTCGATGTAGCGGGCAGAATTGATGAAAATGCCATACCCTTTTGAAGAAACATAAAATGGAACCGGGGCGTGAGTTCTGCCATTGTCTTCTCCTCCATAATGATCGACATGCAACCTGAGAATCCGGCCCCTTTGTTCAACAGTTTTGAAATTCAGGCCCAGACCAAAGATTTTCTCATCAACCTCCAGTGGAAATTGAAGGTAAGTTTTACCGTCATAAACAACTGCTTTAATTTCATCTTCCCGTAAGGGGAAAAGCACTTGTGGCATTGCCTCTATTGCCTCTGATTTTGGCTTTACACCGGAAGTACTTGTAAAATTTACGGCTTCAGGTTTCCCTATTTCGGCAACCCATACTCCTGATGCTTGTTTTACCCAGGTAAGTTTTTGTTCTTGTGCCATTGAAGGATAAAAAAGGAAGCAAAACAACACAATCGACACGGACAATTTCATTTTGATGAAAAATAATCTTGGCAACATAATTTCAATTTCAGGATGATTAGAAAGATTGCGAAAGTTAATAATTTATATCAAACCAAATGTTACTTTGGCCGGTAATAAAAAGTTATAAATAGCCATAATTAAGTCGTTTTTATGATTTTGGCTAATTATAATTATCTATACTCAGCCATTTTAAGCATTTAATTCCATTTTTGGCCCATTATAACTTCTTATATTCAGCCATAATTACCCTGCAATCTATATTTTGGCTAAATACAGAAGTTTATATACAGCCAAAATAAAATAAATTGCGTATATTTGGCTAGAGATAAAATGTTGTATACAGCCAAAATTGATCTTATGGCAAAAGGGAAAATAATTGGAAGAATTTACGAAACCGGAATACTGGCAAAAGCGCTTCAATCACCTGATCCCGAATTTATTGCTGTTTATGGTCGGCGCAGGGTCGGTAAAACGTTTCTGATCAGGGAGTTTTATGAAGATTCAATCTGCTTTGAAATGGTGGGAGTTTACCAGTCATCCCTGAAAGTTCAGCTTAAAAATTTTGCACTGTCACTAAAAAGTGCAATCGGAATGGGTATTCAGCCCCAGATTCCCGGATCGTGGTTTGACGCTTTTTCTATTCTGGAAGAATATCTAAAAACACTGACCCAAAAAAACCACCCCGGGAAAATGGTCGTTTTTCTGGATGAGCTGCCCTGGTTGAATACCCCAAAATCAAATTTTGTGGGAGCATTAGAACATTTCTGGAATAGTTTTGGTTCTAAACAAAATAACCTGGTGCTGGTCGTTTGTGGGTCTGCTGCCTCCTGGATGATACAGAAAATCGTGACTTCAAAAGGGGGACTCCATAACAGATTAACACGCCAGATCCGTTTATTGCCATTCACACTCGCAGAAACTGAAAACTTTTTGAAATCGAGGGGAGTTATACTTACGCGTTTCCAGATTATTTCACTTTATATGGTTATGGGAGGAGTGCCCTTCTACCTGAAGCAAGCCGAACCAGGTCTTTCATCAGCTCAGATTATAGACAAAATTTGCTTTGCGCGGGGCGGGCTGCTTAGGAGTGAGTTTGAAAAACTGTACTCTTCACTTTTTAATCAAAGCAATCAATACATAAGGGTTATTGAAGTTTTAAGGAAAAACCGGTCAGGGATGAACCGGAATATGATATTATCGGCGGCCAAAATTTTAAGCGGAGGTACTGCCAGCCAAATACTTGAAGAATTAGAAGAATCAGGATTTATCCTGTCGAGGATTCCCTTTGGAAAAAAATCAAACGACGCAATTTACCGGATTACCGATGAATTTACGCTCTTTTATTTTGATTGGATAAAGCCCCTTGGCAAAAGAGATCCGGGTGAAGGGTATTGGCTCTCCAAACAAAATGATCCAAGACGAAGAGCATGGGCCGGCTATGCTTTTGAAGGTATCTGCATGAAACATATACAACCTGTTAAAAATGCACTCGGTATTGGAATGGTCGAAACTTTTTATGGTCCATGGCACTACTCACCTCATAAAGACACAACCGACAAAGGAGCTCAGATCGATTTGCTGATCGACCGAAAAGATGCTGCTATAAACCTGTGCGAAATGAAGTTTCTGGAAGCGGAATATATAATGACTGCCGAGGATGCAAAAAATCTAAGACAAAAAAAAGATGTACTGATCAAGGTGACCAAAACAAGGAAAAACATCTTTATAACTATGATTACTACTTTTGGAATAACTGCCAATTCACAAACCAACGACATCGTATCTAATTCATTAACTATAGATTGCTTGTTTTAAAATATTTTGACAAACCTCCCGGGACGCCGCAAGCTCTCTCCTTAAGGACCTGTTATTACTATAAAACCAATTTATTCATGAAAAAAGCCGCACTGTTCATCCTTTTGTTTATCGGTTATATCGCTTTTCTATCTGCTCAATCCATACCCCAAAAAGAGAAATTCGGAATGGAAGCTACAAGATTATATCAGGATTCACGGCCCTGGACACGTTGGTGGTGGTTCGCCTCAGTAATTGAAAAATCAGCCATTATCGATAATTTACAATGGTTGAAGAAGAATGGATTTGGAGGAGTAGAGATTGCCTGGGTGTATCCGCTTAACAGAATGCAAAAAGATACCATTCATTACACTCCCCGACAGGAATGGCTCAGCCCGGAATGGACGAAGATGGTTGAGTTTACCAAACAATGTACTGACAGCATGAATCTTGGGTGCGATTTTACTTTTGGTTCACTGTGGCCTTTCGGAGATATTAAGGTGCCATACGGCGAGGCGACCAGAAACCTGAAAGATACAGTATGGCGTCAGGATATCAGGGCATCCTGGGATTATCCAAAGAAAGGTTACGTGATTGATCATTTAAGCCGAAAAGCATTTTTCAATTATGCGGCCCGGACCGGAGATGCACTGAAACCGGCTCTAAAGGGACAGGTCTCAGGTCTGTTTTGCGACTCATGGGAAGTAGAAACCAAATATCTGACCACTCCGGGATTTGATGTTAATTTCAAAAAGAAATATGGGTACTCACTTGCAGACTATTCCGATAGTTTATATTCAAATTCTAATCCTTACAAACAAGTACGGTACGATTATATGAAGCTTATTTCCAACTATGTAATCGAGGAATTCTATAAGCCATTTACCCAAATAAGTCATGAGCTGGGAGCTTATTCAAGAATTCAATGTTCAGGTGCTCCATGCGATATCATTTCATCTTACGCCACCGTTGATGTTCCTGAAAGTGAGGCTTTGTTGTACGAACCCTCGTATTCCAATATCGTGGCTTCTGCTGCCGGTCTGTCCGGCAAAAAAGTGGTAACTTCTGAAACTTTTACCTGTCTGTATGGCTGGCCACGTAATCATCATTCAGAGGAGCAGACTGCCGACCTGAAACTCCTGGCAGATGCTCTGTTTGCAAATGGAGTAAATCATATTATCTGGCATGGCAAACCATTTAATCCCGCCGGCATTGACACTGTGAAATTTTATGCGTCGGTCCATATTGGCGAAAGCGGCTCCCTGGCCGGAGAAATACAAGCATTCAACCACTATATGGGAAAGGTTTCAGCAGCAATGAAGGAAGGTGTAACCTATTCTGATATAGCAGTATATCTGCCTGCAGAAGACAGTTGGATAGCCGGAGAACTGCCAATTGAAAAACAGATGATCTGGGCATGGGGAGCTTATGAACAACGAAATACTTATCTGCCTGAAGAACTTAAAGCGTGGCGCCCATTGTGGATAAACAGTGAATTTTTAAGGAAGGCCAACTACAAAAATGGGCGGTTGTATGCCGGTGATCTGTCCTTTTCATCCCTCTATCTGGATGTAAAATACCTGGATATTGAAGTTCTTAAACGTCTGGTGGAGCTGGCAGGCAAAGGCTTTCCTGTTTGCATGAAACAAAACCCTGAGGAACCAGGATTGCATAAATCAAAAGACAATTACCAGAAGTTAATTGAAAAACTGTGTAAATTTGGTAATGTCAAACAGACGTGGAGTGAGATGGAGAAAATCAACCCATTAATTGAAGGAACAGAAAAATTCGATTACTGGTGCAGAAAAACAAATGATGGACTGATTGTGTTTTTTGCCAATCCTAAATCAAAACACCTTACTTTTCCTTTGGAGTTTGGTCAATCACTTAATGATAAGAAGGAAACTTTTCCAATCGAAATTCAATATGAGGGAACCAGGATTCCGGTAGTATTAGCATTTAATCCGTACCAGTCGTTACTCCTTAAAATTGATAAAAACCATAAGGTTTCATTTATCGATATCTCTTTTATCCCTAAAACTCCTAAATATGAACCCAGAGTGAAAAAAGAGAGGGAGTTGTGGGAAGTAGAAAAAGTAAAGAAGTAAGCTTTTTCCGAAAAATATTTAATAAATATATATTTTGAAGAGGCAGGATATTACCATAAAATAAACAAATAGTGACGATCTAATTAAGAATCAATCCATATTATGAGCATATCAATATAACCAATTTTTCGTTATATTTGACGCCATAGATGAACTAATTTCAATATTCGATTATCCTTTTTCTCTCTTTTTTATGATCAAGAAGTTTAAATTCCCAAACTGGTCATGGCTTGTGTTTTTTATCGGCATCATAGCTTTTGCCATTCTTTTGTTTTTCAGCAATAAAGCAATTAAAATTACTTCGACCGATGAATATTGTCAATCCTGTCACATTCACCCTGATGCTGATGCTTCCTGGAAAAAATCCACACATTTTTACAACCCGAGCGGCGTCAGAATTCATTGTGTAGAATGCCATTTACCTCCCAAAGAGGATAATCGCTATATATTTATAAAAGCAAAAACGGGATTGAGTGATTTATATGGATTATATTTCAAGAAGAAAGAGTCATTTAACTGGGAAAGCAAACGGTTGCTTGAGCATGCAGTAAAAATAGTTTATAATGAGTCATGCATTAAATGCCATCAGAATCTATTTTCCAAAGGGTTGACTGCTGAAGGGGGTACTGCTCATCTTTACTATGAAAAAAATGTTGACAAACTTGATCTCCAGTGCATTAATTGTCATCTGGATGTCGGACACTACAATGCTAATTACAAACACGCTAAAATGACTGGCGTTCCTGTTAGCAGCGTCGCCTCAAAAGATTTATATGCTGCACCTGCGAAGGTCACAGCTTTTGAAAATTTCAAGGAATTAATTCCCAACAGCGCCATATCCTTTAATATGGTTGCCGTTAAAGGAGGGACGTTTAAGATGGGCAGTCCCGAAAATGAACCTTTCCGTAAAGCCGATGAGGGGCCTGTTCGCAATGTTACCATATCGCCTTTCTTTATGGGTGAAATTGAAGTGACCTGGGACGAATTTTGGACCTTTTTTGCATCAACAATGTCGGAAGGGCGTGTTGATCCGAATCTGGTAATGGCGCATAATGCAAGTTTACCTGATGCTGTTACCGGGCCCACACCACCATTTGGAATTCCTGACCAGGGATGGGGAAGCGGCAAAAGGCCTGCCATTACCATGACTCATTATTCCGCAACCATCTATTGCCAATGGCTTTCTAAAAAAACCGGAAAGCATTATCGTCTCCCTACCGAAGCCGAATGGGAATATGCCTGCAGAGCTGGCACCGACAATCCATATTTTTTCCCTGGCGATCCAAAACGTTTAACCGATCAGGGATTGCGCAGCAAGATTTTTGGTGCCGATACGTCCAATATCAACCGATATGTCGTGTACTCCCTTAATTCATTGGGAAAAACCCAGGAACCCGGATTTATAAAACCTAATCCTTTGGGTCTGAAAAATATGCTTGGTAATGTGTTCGAATATTGTTCGGATTTCTATGCCGAAAATGCTTACTCCAAAACAGGCACAACTGTTACTAACCCCAAGGGGCCAGAATCGGGTGAAGAATATGTTATTCGCGGAGGAAATTACGCCTTCGATGCAAAAGAACTCAGGTCGGCAACCAGAGGATTTACGCGAACGGCTGATTGGTTGAAAACCGATCCTCAGCAACCCAAGAGTATCTGGTGGTATTCCGATATTAAAGGAGTCGGGTTTAGGGTAGTGTGCGACCCTGACAGTTCCATTATCATATTAACAAAATAAATACTAATCCATTTTTAACACAAAAAATCATGACTAAAAAGAATTCGCTGAGTAGAAGAGATTTTTTTACCACTACAGCAGTTGTGGGTGCTGTGAGTACTATTGGAGCAAGCGTTGTTTTGGCATCGTGTGCCGCAGGACCAGAAAAATTGGTTCCGTTGAAGTCGCTTGCAGGAGCCTATATCCCCAACCTTGTTGACAAGGCAGCCGATGGAAAGCTATTAAAA
The DNA here is from genome assembly GCA_964355145.1 of uncultured Mariniphaga sp. Taxonomy (GTDB): domain Bacteria; phylum Bacteroidota; class Bacteroidia; order Bacteroidales; family Prolixibacteraceae; genus JAAFHB01. The sequence goes on along the minus strand of CAYHDA010000032.1, from coordinate 7,131 downwards.
GCAGGAGTTATTGGCTGTGGCGGTCGTGGATCCGGTGCTGTCCAGAACTTTTTAGATTCATCCCCAAATGTTGAGATTGTAGCTTTAGGCGATTTATTTATGGATCGTATTGACGAATGCCGCAAGGGCTTTAGGGGCAGACAAAAAATAGAGGTTCCTGATAATATGTGTTTTACAGGAATAGATAATTACAAAAAAGTGCTCGCTGCTGATATTGATCTTGTCATTATTGCGACACCTCCGGCTTTCAGGCCTACCCATTTTGAGGCGGCAGTTGAGGCAGGGAAGCACGTATTTATGGAAAAACCGATTTGTGTCGATCCTGTTGGTGCCCGTTTAATCATGGCTACCGCGAAAAAGGCAGAAACTCAGGGCTTATGCGTTGTTACAGGTACGCAACGTCACCATCAACGGAGTTATGTTGAAAGTTTCAAACAAATTCAGAGTGGTTTGATCGGAGAGATTGTTTCAGGAAATGTATATTGGAACCAGTCAATGTTATGGTACAGGGAGCGTAAACCGGAATGGAGCGATATGGAATTTATGGTGCGCGACTGGGTGAACTGGAAATGGCTCTCAGGCGATCATATTGTTGAGCAGCATGTGCATAATCTCGATGTATTCAACTGGTTTTTTGGAAGAAAGCCAATTAAGGCCGTTGGATTTGGTGCGAAACAACGCAGATTGTCAGGCGATCAGTACGACATGTTCAGTATTGACTTTGAATACGAAGGGGGCATTCACTTACACAGTATGTGCCGTCAGATTGACGGATGTACAAACAACGTCTCAGAACATATACAAGGAACTAAAGGCTCTTGGAGCAGCAACACCATGGAAATCAAAGACCTTCAGGGTAAAGTGCTTTGGAAATTTGATTCTGAAAAAGAAAAAGCTGATTTCAAACAAACAAATCCTTATGTACTTGAACATGTTAATTTTGTAAATCATATCAGATCTAATACCCCTATTAATCAGGCAGAAGAAACAGCCGTTGCTTGTCTGGTTGCAATAATGGGCCGCGAGTCAGCTTACTCTGGTGCAGCTGTAACCTGGGAAGAAATTACCAATTCAAATTTGAACTATCTTCCTGAAAAATTGGAGATTGGCAAAATGGACATGAGCAGTTATGTTGTTCGCGTTCCTGGTAAGGCTAAAGAAGAGAAAAAAGCTTAATCCTTAGAGTAATTATAATCTAAAACCCCGTTACTTAAAAGTGGCGGGGTTTTTTATTGGCAAGGCACTCAATTTATTTAATCTCAAAATGGACCGGATCGTGATAGTTGCGGTAGGTTCCGCCCCATAACAGTCCGTAGCGTTTTGCAATTTCGGGAACCTTTGTAGCAAGCCATGATGCCTTTGAACTGCTTTTCTTTAACCTGACAGTGAATAAACCATTTCGTTTATAGAGGTTTAGATCAACGGCGCGTCCCAATACATGCCTGCTTTTATTTACAGCGGCATTTTGAGGATTATCCCTTTTCAACTGGATCTGCTCCTCTTTTGTTCTTAATCCACTGATTATTGATACCTTCCATTCCGTTTCTTTCTCAATGTCTTCAACAAAATGGCCAAATCTGGCCGCGTAATCTTCGTCTATTTCTGCAATATCATGAAGTTCAGTATGATTGATGTAACGAATCCGAAGATCATAAACAATCGTATAACAGACAAAACCAACAGATAAAATAATGCTGATAATAAGGATATTAATCAGCTTCCTTATTAAAGATTTTCGCCTTTTAGAGTCCATAAGTACTTTCGGTATAATTTACTCCGTTTCGAATCATTGATTTCGCAAATCCGAAACAGTCTAACCAATTGAATATTTAAATTGCGAAAATAATACCATTCCACAAACTTCCCGTAAACAGGTCAAATAATATTGTTTTTTCTACGCTATATTTATTCGTTGTGTTGCGGCTTAGTTAAATGTTTGTAATTTTAATGCCAATTAATAACGCTAAACTACAAAATACAATTAGTCATGAATAGAAAATTACGAATGGGAATGGTGGGCGGAGGCAGCGACGCCTTTATCGGTGCAATTCACCGGCTGGCAGCTTTTATGGATAACCAGATTGAATTGGTTTGTGGTTGTTTTAGTGTCAATCCGGAGATTTCTGTCTCTTCAGGAAAGTCCTATTTCCTTCCTGACAATCGCGTCTATCAATCATATAAAGAGATGTTTGAGAATGAGGTAAAACTGCCTGAAGGTGAAAGAATGGATTTCGTCACTATCGTAACCCCCAATTTTGCCCATTTCGAACCGGCAATGATGGCTCTCGAAAACGGATTCAATGTTGTAATCGATAAACCGATCACTTTCACATTGGATGAAGCAAAACAGTTAAAAGCCAAAATTGAAAAGACCGGATTAACACTCGCGTTGACTCATACCTATTCGGGTTATCCGGCAGTAAAAGAAGCACGCGAACGGGTTAGACGCGGTGATTTTGGAAAAATAAGAAAAATTTTCGTCGAATATCCTCAGGGATGGCTATCCTCAAAACTTGAAGATACCGGAAATGCTCAGGCCTCGTGGCGTACCGATCCGAAACGTTCAGGTAAAGCTGGATGTATGGGGGATATTGGCACACATGCGCATCATTTGGCAGAATATGTTACAGGACTTAAAACGGTGGAAATTTGTGCCGAACTTAATGTGTTTGTACCTGGCCGTTTGCTTGATGATGATGGAGCTGCTTTTCTCCGATTCGACAACGGCGCTAAGGGTGTATTGATCGCCACACAAATTGCGGCAGGAGAAGAAAATGCATTGAAATTAAGGGTTTATGGTGACAAGGGTGGTTTGGAATGGAACCAGCATGAACCAAATACTTTATTGGTTAAATGGAGCGACAAACCAGCTGAAATCGTACGCGTTGGATCGGGATATATGAGCGACATTGCCAAAAGCAACACCCGTACACCGGGAGGACATCCTGAAGGTTACCTCGAAGCCTTTGCCAATATCTACCGTAATTTCTCATTAACCGTCAGGGCAAAAATGAACGGTGAAACACCAAAAGCTGAATGGCTCGACTTTCCTACCGTTGAAGATGGGATCAGAGGTATGCAATTCATTGATACCGTAGTTGAAGCTGGATATAATGATCAGCAAAAATGGGTAAAATTTGCAGAATAACTTTAAAATCTATAACATAATGAAAAGACCAGTTACACTTTTTACAGGCCAATGGGCCGATCTTACCTTGGAGACAGTTGCGCAAAAAGCCAAATCCTTTGGCTACGATGGTTTGGAACTCGCCTGCTGGGGTGACCATATTGAGGTCGAAAAAGCTGATCAGGCTTATTGTGACGCCAAACTCGCCTTGCTAAAAAAGTATGATCTTAAACTATTTGCAATTTCAACTCACCTTGTCGGACAGGCAGTTTGCGATAACCCCGATGCGCGTCACAGAGGAATGCTTTCCGCCGAAATCTGGGGTGACGGCGAGGCAGAGGGTATCCGTCAAAGGGCGGCAGCCAGTATCATTGAAGCAGGCAAAGTTGCAAAGCGCCTTGGACTGAAGGTTGTGAACGGTTTTACCGGAAGTTCAATCTGGCAATATCTTTACTCCTTCCCTGCCGTTTCGCAGGAAACCCTTGATGAAGGTTACAAGGATTTCGCTAAACGGTGGATTCCGATTCTTGATGCTTATCAGGAGATGGGAATGAAATTTGCGCTGGAAGTGCACCCAACTGAGATTGCTTTTGATATCGAAACGGCCAAAAGAGCCCTTAAAGCAATCAACAACCACCCCGCTTTTGGGTTCAATTTCGACCCCAGCCATTTTGGATATCAGGGAGTGGATTATGTTCAGTTTATTTATGAATTCAAGGACAGAATATTCCATGTGCACATGAAAGATGTTACATGGAACAGCCAACCCGGAACTATTGGGGTCTTCGGCGGTCATGTCGAATTTGGTGATAACCGTCGCTTCTGGAACTTTAGAAGTGTGGGTCGCGGAAAAATCGATTTTGAAAGGATCATACGGGCGTTGAACGATATTCAATATATCGGTCCGCTTTCTGTTGAGTGGGAAGACAGCGGCATGGACCGCGAGATGGGTGCAGCCGAATCATGCGAATTCGTTAAAAAAGTCGACTTTTCGCCAAGCACCCTGGCATTTGATGCTGCATTTAGCAAAGAATAAAAACCGGAATATAGGAATATACCCCTTGTTTGCAACGAAGGGTAAGTTGCTTGTCGTTTAAAACGACGAAAAATTCTGAATATCAAACAGATATTAAATTCCATACAAGCTATAAACTCTTGACCAATATCCCCTCGCCACAAGCGAGGAGGATATTGATTTTAGGCTTTTGGACCTTTTTTATTGATAATTACTTAAATGCAGGTCGACGGCATTAACTTTCACACTATCTGGGTTGATCCTGATAATAAGCATATTATTCAGGTTATAGATCAACGAAAATTACCTTTCGAATTCAGGATCATCGATCTCGTAACGTCGCTGGATGTATTCGAGGCTATTAAAAATATGACAGTCAGAGGAGCGCCGCTTATCGGAGTAACAGGTGCATTCGGAATTTACCTTGGATTGTTAAACGATAAGGCGACGAACTGGAAGGCTAACCTTTTGGCATCAGGGGAATTCCTCAAGTCGGCTCGTCCCACAGCGGTGAATCTTGCTATCCTGATTGATGAAATAATCAGTTTACTTGTTGATTATCCCGATAAGGAGAACGCTTGCAATAAAGCGCTAGAAGTGGCTAATCAAATGAAGAACAGAGAGATCGTATGGTCTGAAGCCATTGGAAATTATGGTTGTGAACTCATTGAATCCATCAGCAGAGAAAAAAATGGTCAGCCTGTCAATGTACTCACCCATTGCAATGCCGGCTGGCTGGCTTGTATCGATTGGGGAACAGCTACCGCACCCATCTATAAAGCTTTTCAAAAAGGAATTCCAGTCCATGTTTGGGTCGATGAAACTCGTCCCCGGAACCAGGGAGCACGGCTCACGGCATGGGAACTTTCGCAGGAAGGCGTCCCTCACACGGTAATTCCTGATAATGCAGGTGGTCACCTGATGCAACATGGATTGGTTGATCTTTGCATTGTGGGAAGCGACCGCACCACCTCATCGGGTGATGTGGCCAATAAAATAGGCACATACCTTAAAGCACTTGCTGCTTTCGATAACAAAATTCCATTTTATGTAGCGCTTCCCTCCTCTTCCATTGATTTCACCATGAATGATGGAATCCGCGAAATACCAATTGAGCAAAGAGATGCAGAAGAGGTTAGTTATATGGAAGGCAAACTGGAAAATGGTCAAATTGGAAAAATCAGAATTGTCAATGAAATATCTCCGGTAGCAAACTATGGTTTTGACGTTACTCCGGCGAAATACGTTACTGCATTGATCACCGAAAGAGGCCTTTGTAAAGCGAATCAAAAGGATATACTGAATTTATTCCCTGAAAAGTAAATCAGGGAAATGCTATGAGAAAATATCCCAATATTTTAATTTAAAAATGCTGAGAACTCCTCAACTTATAATCCATAATTCACATCCCATTGACTTATGAACCCAATAACTTAAATACATAACACATAATTTTTCATGAATAATTTACAGTCTCAGGATGGTTACGTTAAGTTCCATTGCCATCTGACTTCCGAAATGATTGCAATACCTGCTGAACTCTATATCCCATTAAACAATTGGAGAAATGAACTGTGGCTAAAATGTCTCATTGGAGCTTATCCTGACGGAATTGGTTACGGAAATATATCGGTCCGTGTACCCGAAAGCGATCAGTTTTATATCTCCGGAACCTCGACGGGAGGAATACCGGAACTGGATAAGATTCATTATCCTTTGGTGGAAAAATGCGACCTCCTTTCCAATACCGTGTGGTGCAGAGGTTTAATAAAAGCGTCAGCTGAAAGCATGAGTCATTCGGCCATATATACTGCTAAATCTGAAGTAGGTGCTGTTGTTCATATACACAGCCGAAAATTATGGGAAAAATACCTGGATGTTCTTCCGACAACAAATAAAGGGGTTCAATATGGGACTCCCGAAATGGCTAATGAAATTATGCGGGTGATAAAGATTGAGGAAACACAAATAAAAAAAGTGATCGTGATGGGCGGTCACCTTGAAGGAATTATCTCATTCGGGAAAACGGTAGAGGAAGCCGTGCTAACCATGCTCGCTTTGCAGGATGAATAAAGATCACTGAACTTTATTAATTGACAATTACTTAATACTTCTATCCATGACCAAAATAGCGATTATTGGAGGATCAGGACTCGAAAATCCTGAAATCCTGCTCAATACTGAGCGTGTTACAATGAACACTCCTTATGGTGATCCAAGCTCTGATTTTATTTGCGGAACGATCGGGCAGGTGGAGGTTGTCCTTTTGTCACGGCACGGGCGTGACCATACGATTCCGCCATCACAGGTCAATAACAGAGCCAATCTGTATGCCATTCAGCAGTTGGGATGCAGTCATATTCTGGCAACTACGGCTTGCGGAAGTCTTCGCGAAAACATTGGCAGAGGTGATCTGGTAATTCCGGATCAGTTTATTGATTTTACGCGACATCGTGAAACTACATTTTTCAAGGAATTTTTACCCAATGAGATGAAGCATACCCCGATGGCAGATCCATTCGATAAATCTCTGCGGGAAAAACTGATAGCAGCAGGTCGTGAACTGGATTTGGTTCTTCATTCCGGTGGTTGTATACTTACCATTGAAGGGCCGCGGTTCTCCACGCGTGCCGAGTCGCGGATGTTTCGCAGCTGGGGAGGCGATCTGATTAATATGAGTACTGCACCGGAGTGTATTCTGGCCAATGAGCTTGGGATTCCGTATGCAGCCATCGCAATGGCAACCGACTATGACAGCTGGAAAGAGGAAGAAATACCTGTATCGTGGGAAGAGATTCTCAGGGTTTTTGGCCATAATGTCCACAATGTGATCGACATTCTGCTAAAAGTGATCCCAACGATATAATTTGCTCTAAAATAGTTGCAGAATACGGTACAATTGAGTAAAATTGCACACCGAAATTCAAGAATGAATTTTGAGGGCCTATAGCTCAGTTGGTTAGAGCATCTGACTCATAATCAGGGGGTC
>CAYHDA010000031.1:4308-21181 GCA_964355145.1 uncultured Mariniphaga sp. | reverse complement strand
ATTTTTTGAATGTCCGTGGGGAGTAATTACCAGTCCCGAATGTTGCCCGGAGCTTTTAGGACGAAGCAGAATAAATGGCAGCGGAACGGTGGGTTCGGTCCAGATAAGCCATCGTTCGCGAATAGCAAAACCAACATCCTCAGATGATAGCAATTTTGTTTTAGGATGATAATCTGCCAATTGATCTTCCAGAATATTAAGTCCGAGCAGTTTCCTTAGCTCAGGTCTGAAAGCTTTTTGCCATTTTTCAAAGTCTTTGAGGGAAGAACCTTTGAATGCATATTTCATTTCAGCACCTGTATATAAGGATTCAAAATGAGCAGGCGAACTGTACTTACCGACTGGCTCAGCGGGTTCAGAATTTAATGCCAATTTATTGGTCCGGCATTGCAGCAAAAATGCGCAACTAATAATTACCAAACCGGATTTAAATATAAACGCGTTCTTTCTCAATATTTTGGGAATGAATTTTTTGGCAAGTTTTGAGATCATAAGTTCCTTTAAAGTCCGGATTATTTTTTATTGAATTCAAGAATTGAACCGGCAATGAACCGGATACCGTTATCGGAATTAAAGTAATAAACCACCAAAGCACGGTTTTTATCCATCATCGCTGACCAGCAGTAACCCAGATCGCCGCTTCCGCCATCCTCCCGGATGACGAACTCGGGGGCTGTGGCAAAATCGTTACATTCAGGATTCAAAATCCTTGCCCTTATGCCGAATGGCTTATGCCGGTATCCGTATGTCAGCAAGACCCGGTTGTCGGGCAGTTTCAGCGCATGCAAAGGATAGCCATAAAAGCCCATACTTTTCCAGCTAAATGATTTCCCTCCATCAGATGAGCGGGCAATACACGACAGTTGATCAGGCATATTTGCTGTCCGAAGAAAGGCCACCAGGTCACCTTTTGGTGTTTCGCAAAGCGATGTCTCATCGAACGAGATTTTTTCATCTGAAGCAACCGGACCTGAATAGTTCCATGTGATCCCTTTATTGTCTGAAATCAACAAATGTGTTGAGATTTTATTCGGTGAGTCGGCACTATTAGCTGCAACAACCCAATAAATACGGCCATTTTTCCCTTCACACAGAGCCCCCCGGTTATATGCGGGTAAGGGTTTTCCCCAGACATTTATCTGGATATCTGTTGGAACGTGTGGCGGATAGAAAGGTCCCTGCCATTTTTTGCCCCCGTCGGCAGAACGGACAAGGTATCCTCCAAGGAAAGTAAATGCAGGGGAATGGCTGGCTTTTCCCCCTTTCACGATGGTTAATTTTTTGTTGAGGATGCTATCGCCATCCGGACGGATGAGCCCCCAGATATAACTTGTACAAATCAAAGTTCCATCTTTAAGCTGCAACAGGCACGGATCCTGAGAGCCGCCAAAAGGATGGGCAAAGATCAGCTCCGGCTCTTTTGTCCAATTCTCCCCGTCATGGGAACGGACCATCACCAGGTAGCTGTTTGGATCGGTATGTGAAATACCCTCTTCGCCAAATAGTCTGCGGTCGGGAGCCCTGCGGAAAGCGACCAGAAATTCACCGTTTGGCCGCTTGACCACCGAAGGAAACGTGGAATAAAACAACGTATCCTTGTAAATGATAAGGTCTTTTACTTTTCGGATGTCCGGTAGATTATCAATTTCCGGTTTCTTTTTCTCATCACTTACCGGATTCAAGGCAAATGAGTTTTCAAACTGAACTCCGCAAAGAATAATCAGAATCAGAGCGATGCTAAAAGAATAGATTCGTTTTTCCATGATAAAATCATTTAGATGGAAACCATCCTTTGAGGAATTGTTCCTGTGTACCGTGATAAACCGCTTCGCCTAAAAATTCCTTTCCCATTTGGTTTCCCCATGAATAGTTGATAATCAGATTTCCCCGATACTCACAAAAATCGATATCCGAATTATTCAGATTTTCAGCTGCTGTAATTTTCTGGTTCAGGCTATCCGGTAAGTTCTTATTGGAAATTTGCTTGTCCTGCGCAGATGCTTTTAAAACGGGATTTAACGGACTTGCTTCCCAGTGGATCAGATCCTTCGAACGCACGACCCTGGCTTCATAGCCTTGAAATGCCTCAAGATAAAAATCGTAATAATAACCATCGAGGTAGCGCAAACAGTGCGGGGCAGTATAACGGTCCATGGCATAATTGTGGTCTCTGGACAGAATCTCCCATTTTTTTAAATCAGCAGAAGTTGCAAAATGGGCCGTAAACCGTTCACCAGCTTCTATTTCCGGTTTTCCTACTTCAAACATCATCACAAAAGTGTCTTTAACTTTGATCATTGAAGTATTAAACATGCCCCATCCGGGAAGTTCAAAAGCCAGCCATTGTTCCCAGTTTTCAAGATCGTGAGAAGCAAAAATATAAATTCGTTCTCCGTCCCCTTTGTCAACAGCGGTCACATAGGCCGTATTGTCGAGCACAAGTGCGCTTCCGAAATGGAACCCTTTCGCGAAAGAGGTGGTTGGCTTTCCTGTCTGATGGTCGACGAAGCAGAAGTATGAGTCGCCGGTTTTATTGTCCCAATAGTTGGTTCGCACATATTCGAACCGGTAAACCCTGTCCTTAAAAACAACCGGAGTCGTTTCAACCATATCACAATCGATGGTTCCGATCTTTTCGATCAATGGACGTCCTTCCTTGTCGGTGGGAGGTTGCTTAGTGCTGCAAGCAAAAAATACTAAAACACTGATTGTTAGGATTAGCCTAAAGAAATTTAGTTTTTTCATAATATAGATTTAAAGATTTTCGCCTAGTTCTTCGAGTGTTCTCCCTTTTGTTTCGGGAAAATATTTCCATACCACAATTGCCTGAACCAGCATCATAACCGAAAAAAACAGGAAGGCATGACCGACTCCAAACTGAGACCCTTTCACCACCATAGGGAAAAGGAATGTGATGAGTGCGGCAAAAAGCCAATGGGTAAAACTTCCCAGAGATTGACCTTTGCCACGGATACTATTTGGAAATAGCTCTGCAATTAATACCCAGATTACGGCACCGGTAGAAAAGCCAAAAAACATAATATAGATTAATAAAAGGACAAGCAAACCATAACCGGAAAAATCCTGCATATAAAATGTCTTGGCAATAAGTCCCAGACAAACTGACATTCCGATTGAGCCTGTAATCAACAATTTTTTCCGTCCTGCCTTGTCTATCAGCACCATTCCGACAATTGTAAACACGCCCATCATAAGACCAACCAGTATCGATTGAAACAAAGAGTCGGTAGTTGTCAATCCGCTTGACTCAAGGATCCGGGGTGCATAATACAGGATTGCATTAATCCCCGAAAACTGATTAAACATAGCCACCAAAAATGCAATCGAAATGGGTTTAAAGTAAATCCGTGAAAACAATCGCTGGCTGCCATTGGATGATTTCGCCAGACTCAATTTAATCTCTTCAATCTCTTCATCGATCGAACTGATTTCAATCTTTTCGAGGATGATCTTTGCTTTTGCTGTCTGTCCTATTTTGATCAGAAACCGAGGGCTTTCAGGGATTACAAAAAGGAAGGAGAAAAACAGAAAGGCAGGAATTCCTGCAACTCCAAGCATCCACCGCCAAGGTTCTGCCCCAAAGTCGCGCAACAGAAAATTGGAAATGTAAGCGATCAGAATTCCCGAGATTACATTGATCTGAAACATAGCGGTCATCCTTCCCCTGATTTTTGCCGGGGATATCTCTGCAATATACATTGGAGCAACTACCGATGATGCGCCAATTCCAATCCCTCCAAGAAAACGAAACAGAATAAATAAACTGACATTGCCTGCCAGAGCACTCCCTGCCGCAGTAATTACATACAATGCTGCAATGATAAAAAGAATGGGTTTTCTCCCATATCTGTCAGCCGGTTGACCTGTAATAAAGGCACCTACTACCGTTCCAATGAGCGCCGATGAAATGGTGAATCCATGCCAGAACGGAGTTAGTTGAAATAAACGCTGAATGTGTTCTTCAACACCGGAGATAACAGCGGTGTCGAAGCCAAAGAGGAATCCTCCCAAGGCCACAATAACAGACCAGATTAATACGTTTGAGTTGGTTTTACTTTTCATTCTTTAAATTTTAGCCGTGTTTTAGAGGCGAGCACTCACCTCACAAATTTCAGTTGGTTAATTTCTTATTTTACGACACCAATTACCAGCAGAATATTGGCAAATCGTCTGCCCTCACCGGTTGCGATTACCAGACAGGTATCGGAAGATTTAACTTCCTCATAGAATTCAAACCGCTTTAGAACCTTCAAGGAGATTTCGGGACCCAATATCTCTTCGAATTCTGAATGAATAGCTTGAATGGACCCATCGGGGGGAACCATCACCATAGCTGTTTCAATAGGGATAAACTCTTTTAAAACGGTTAACACATCTGTAACAACAAGCAGGCCAGGTGCAAAGTTGAGAAAGACCTTTTTCGCCGTAGGTGGCGGACAGGTCGAAAAGGGAAAATTACTGTCGGCAATTAAAACTCTCGCACCATGACCATTACCCGCAAGGGCTGCAAGTATTTCGGGGTGTAATAATTTTGTTTTAAGCATATCTGTAATTATTTTATGTTTGAAGGTTAAGTTTTATTATTTGTTTCTCATTTCAAAAATATACTTTCCTGATGTGACAAATAAACGCAATTGATCGGCTTGCTTTGAAAGTATCTTAATATCAGAGTTTTCAATCATCCTCCTGCCAGATTCATATACGATTTGATTGCCTGAAACCGGCAAAATAACATCTGCACCTGAGTTTGCAGGAATTTCAATTTCTATTTGAAGGCAGGAATTCTCTTTATGGGTCCATGAAACACCAACTTTCCCATAGGGAGAATTGAATTTAGAATTTTGCTCTTTAATTACATCGGTTAATTGGGGGGCTATAAGTAAGTGTTTAAAGGCAACCGATTTTTCAACCTGACGGATACCGGCTACCCCTGTAAAAAACCAGCCTCCCCCTGAAGTAAAACAAGAATGAATATTAGACCAATAACCATTCCACTGTTCCCAACAAGTGTTTGCGCCCTGCGAAATCATATAACCCCAGCCAGGATAAGTTTTTTGTTTCATCATTAAATAAACGAGATCGGAGCGCCCTTTCTCAGTAAGATATTGCAGCATAAAATAGGTCCCAAGCATGCCCGTATTCAAATGCCCATTATTGGTTATTTTTATTTCAGTCTCGAGATTTGAAAAAACTCTGCTTCGTTCATCATCAGAAGGAACATCCATAAGTAACGGAAATGAAAGATACGGCTGCTCTCCGTTGGCGTAAATTCCTTTTTTGTGATCAAAATAGATTTGGTGAATTTTATTCTGCAATGTTTCAGACTGCGTTTTATAAATTCGGCTATCCTTATTTTTTCCCAGGACTCCGGCACATTCTGCGAGAATATTATATAAGTATATCTTGTAACAGTTGTTAAATACTTCTTTTTCAGTTTTCCCCACTTTGTCTTTCGAATCCATTCCTTTCCCCGGGGGTACCCAATCGCCAATAAATCCCCAGGTTTCATCACCGTAATGCATTAGAATTCCATCTTTGCTTTTTGTTTCCAAAAAATCGACGTAATGTACCATTGAATTATAAGTGGAACTCAAAAATGTAGTATCTCCGTAATATTTGAAAATTTTCCAGGGCAAAACAACACCTGTTCCTCCCCAGCCCGGTCCGCCACCGGCACTATAAGGAGAAGGTGCGGTATTGGGAAATTCACCATTACCATTTTGTGCCGAGATCCAATTGAGCGCCCATTTTTTATAATAATTACCGAGGTCAAAATTATATATGCCCGTTTCGACTGCCACCTGACCATCCCCATAACCCAGACGTTCACGATGCGGACAATCCACATAATATCCGCCAATATTCAAACATCGAAATGTAAAACGGTTTAAATCATAAATTGCATTTAAATCGTTGTCAGAACATGAAAAGCTTCCAGCTTCGGCAAGATCTGATTCTATCATATATCCTGCGATATCCCGATCTTGAGGTTTGTATTTTAAGCCCTGAATAATTACATAACGAAAAGCATGAAAATTAAATTTAGGGCAGAAAACTCCGCTGTCTGAAATTGAACTTATATAACCATCCCTTTGATCAATGTTGGCATTCCCAAAATCCCAGGTATATTTTGATTTTCTTTCCGGAATTTTATTGCAAAAATCTGAATAAATGAAATCTATCGTATCTCCTGATTTTTGATTTTTGATTTTCATTTCCATCCAGCCGGTAAAATTCTTCCCAAAATCAATCAACCAGGTATCTTTATTGATTTGTGAAATATTCTTTACCAAAATAGTGTCAGAAATAATATTTGGTCTGCAAAGTTGAGATTTTGTTAGGGCCTGAGGTTTTGGAATACGGATAGTATTTTTTTTGATCTTATCGGTTCCCCAATTATTCATTGAGATTCTGCTGTCAATCAATTCACCGCCCATCTTATTCCATCGCCAGTCACCAATTTGACTGATATTGCTGTTGGATGTGATCCAGGTCGTGTCGGAGACTATTACTGTTGAACTTTGATTTGACATAAAATGGGCCTGAATACGAAATACAGGTGATTGATGAATAACACCAGGCAATCCAAATGAATACCAGCCACGTCCTGTCCATAAACCAATGGTGTTTTCTCCGATCTTCAGAAAATCCCTGATGTTGTATGTACAATAGTAATTTTCAAACCGGAAATCACTCACCCCCGGCGAAAGAACATCGTTCCCCACTTTATTTCCATTTATGTAAAGTTCAAAATATCCCAGGCAATTGACAAAGACATTCGCTAAATCAGGAATCTTATCAATCCTGAATTCTTTGATGAAAACCGGGGAATAAACAGAATCAGGAGAACTGATCCATTCTGCTTTCCAATCCTCTTCACACAATAAACCTGTCGAAAAAGGATGAGCCTCTGACCAGAAACTTATTTTTCCATCGTTATCCCAAATCCGGACTTTCCATTTATACGAGTTAACAGGTTTTAAAGGTTTTCCCGCATATTTTACAAGAATATTATTGTCTGAAATAACCTTTCCGCTGTTCCAGCAGGTATCTTTTGCGTTTACCGACCATACAACAATTTGATATGCCTTCTGATAGCTGTTCCTTTTTTCAGATTTTAATTTCCATGAAAAAACCGGCTTCTCAGCGTCAATGCCAATCGGATTAATCTCATGGTTTAATAAGGTTTCATATAGCACAACATTTGAAAAACCCGGCGAATGGCACGAAAGGAAAGTGGCAGTTACCAAAATAAATCCTGCTATTAATATCTTAAAGGACATAAGGGTTTGTTTTATTAAGTTATTCATATTTACCGTATTCATTTTTCACTTTTGATAAAGCCTCATCGTTATCATCCAATTAATGCATCAAGTTGCTAAATTTTTCGTATCTATTGATCCACATAATCCTGCAGCTCCTGATTTTTAACGAGCGGACCGGTTAGAAAAAGGACTATTGCCAACCCAATAAGGGTAATGATTCCATATCCAATAAAAACGGCACCATAAGCAATCGTATAATTATAATGTGCTGATAGATTTTTTATTACAATTCCTGACGTTGACTGAAAAATTACACCTCCAAGGCCTGCACCGACGCTTCCGATACCCCAGACTGAAGCTGTGGCACTTTGGGGTACGACATCGGCCGGGAAGGCCAGTGTGTTAGCGGTATAGGCAGCATATCCGAAACCTGCGATTGCAAGGACAACAAGCGCACCGGCAGGACCGGTTATGATAAAAGGTCCAAAGATCAGAGGTAATGCCATGATTAAACCAAAGATGGTCACCGATATCTTCCTCGCCTTGGGAATCTCAACTCCCTTTTTAATAATGTATTGAGTGAACAGCCCTCCTAAGATATTCCCAAAATCTGCAACAATAAAGGGGAACATGGCAAACCATCCAATTTGTACGAGATTCCAGTGATAGACATCGGCCAAATACCGGCCTATCCAAAAGGTGATAAAATACCAGACAGGATCCATAAAAACTTTTGAGAGTGTAAACCAGCAAACAAAGCGGGTTTTCAGCAATTTCCGGGGAGGAATAATACGTGCCTGTGATTCTTTGAGAACCTCTTTGGGAGTGTAGTAGGTGAACCAGAATGCAGCCAGCCAGACATATCCAAGCACCCCTATCACCACAAAGGTTATCTGCCACCCGTATGTCGATCCAAGCCATGCAATTAACGGAGGGGCAACAACAGCACCCACGGCTGCTCCGCTGTTAAATATCCCTGAGGCAGTTGAGCGTTCGCGGGCCGGGAACCATTCGGCTGTGAGTTTGAGTGCCGCCGGCCAGTTTCCCGCTTCTCCGATCCCCAATAAAAACCTGAAGAACCCGAATTGAAAAGGTGACATTGCTAGTGCATGAAGGATACCCGCTGTAGTCCAGAAAGCCATGCTCAGTGAATATCCGATTTTCGTCCCAAGTTTATCGATTACAAATCCTGAGAAACCATTGGAGATCATATAGGCAATAAAGAAGGCTGAGCCGATATATCCGAAATAGTCATCAGGAATAATATCATGTAAAAATCCCTTGGCGGTTAAATAGTTAAAGGATAATCGGTGCAGGTAATTTAAAACCGTTGCTACAAAAGCAAACGAGATCATGACCCAGCGCATCCGGGATGGACTGGTTTGGTTAAACAGGGATTCGTTTCCGGAAATATTTCTCATAATATCAGATTCTTCCGTCATAATCGGTGCGTCCATATTCAGGCTGAAGCGGGAACTTCACAGGCAACCCATCTCGCTTTGAACGGTAAATTGCAGTAAATAGTTCCACTGTCACCCTTCCTTCTTCTCCGGTTATCATCGGTTTTCTTCCTTCTTTCAACGAATCGATGAAATCTTTGATCTGAAGTGTGTGATAGTACTCCACCGGATTGATGCTGTTGAAGAAATTAGTGTCTTCATCCACATAATCTTTAAGTTTTTGTTCTTCCCCCGGAATTGTCCATAAATCATTAACCGGAGGTTCCAGAATGGTACTTATGCCGGCAATAAACATCGCACCGCCATCAGTCTGGACGCCGACAGAAGCGCCGTTTTCTCCATGGATATGTACCTTGCCGTAAATTCCGGGCTTCTGGGAATTGCTCACGATGATATTTGCCAGTGCTCCATTCTTAAATTTAACGATTGCCAAAGCCGTATCTTCAACCTCAATATAGGGATGATTAAGGTTTTTCCAGGTGCCGTAAACCTCTTCAATTTCACTCCCCATAAACCATTGTAAAAGGTCCAACTGATGGGGAGACTGGTTCACCAGAACTCCTCCTCCCTCACCTTCCCATGACCCTCTCCAAGGATCACTTTTATAATATGCTTCATCACGCCAGCCAAACATAAAGACCGTGCCAAGGAGGGGCTTTCCAATTTTACCGGAATCGATGGCGTTTTTCAGTCGAAGGCAAGGTGAATAGAACCTCCTTTGGGAAATTATTCCGATCTGTTTTCCAGTCTCTTTAGCTACTTCCAGCATTGCGTCGCAATCCTGCAGTGAAGAGGCCAGTGGTTTTTCGATCAGCACATGCGCCCCTGCTTTCATGGCCTTTATTGCCGGTTCACGATGCGCGGGGTGGGGGGTACAGATCGTTACGATATCCAGGTTTTCCTGAATTACCATTTCGGCGACATCCGTGTAGGCTTTTACCCCGTATCTGGAAGCAAATTCCTGTGTCCGTTTCTCATCCCTGCCACACACGGCTGTAAATGCAGATTCGGAAATTGAACTCAAGGCTGCAGCGTGGATGTGTCCCACTTTTCCACATCCTATGATTCCGGTCTTTAGTTGGTTAGCCATGCGATTATTTGTTATGGTTTAAGGATTACCTTTAATAATCCTGGCTCCTTGTTGTATAGTCTGTCGAAATACTTTCCCCCTTCAGAAAGAGGAACCACATTGCTGATCATACTGTCGACATTGATTTTCCCTTTCGAAATCAACTCAAGTACTGCCGGGTATTCACCATTTATGGCACATGAACCTTTGACGGTAATCTCGCCTGTTACCACCTTTTGCAATGGAAAGTCAATTGATGGCGATAAGTTCCCTACTAAAACAAGTGATCCGCCTTTGCGAAGACTTGCAATAGCCGAATTTATCGTCACCGAAATACCTACCGCTTCAAAGGCAACATCGGCGCCTCGGCTGTGGGTATGTTTCCGGATTTCGCCTGGGATATCGTCGGATTGGGAGTTAAAGATAACATCAGCCCCGGCTTTTATAGCCATATTGAGTTTTTCCTCAAGGATATCCACTGCAATCACCGTGCAGCCAGCCTGTTTTAAAAGTTGAATGATGAATAAACCGATCATCCCTGCTCCAAAGACGACCACGGTATCGTTTAGCTTTATTCCGGAAAGGTTAACAGCGTGTAGTGCAACTGCAACAGGTTCAACAAGTGCTGCCTGTTCAAAGGTTACATTGTCAGGAATCCGATGGAGTATATGCTGGGGTATGGCAACGTATTGAGCGAATGCGCCTTCCCGTTTGAATTCATTGCACGAGACACCCAATACCATCCGGTTGTCGCTTAGGTTGTAATGCCCGTTTAGCGTGAACCAGTCATCAAGTTTATAGATCGTAGAATCAAATGTGACCCGGTCACCGCTCTTCCAGCCGTCAACGTCTTTGCCTGCGGAAATTACCAGCCCCGAAGCTTCGTGACCCATGATGATGGGCGGAATTCGTCGTCCGGTGCTTCCATCCATACCATGGACGTCGCTGCCACAGATTCCAACAGCCTTAACTTCGACTAATACTTCGTCGTCATTGATGACAGGATTTTCTACATCCTTGAAATCAAATTTGTTATATGCTTCCAATACAAGTGCCTTCATTTTTTCTCATTAGCGGTAAAACTATATCCCCTCATTTTATTGATCGCTTTTCTGCTGCGGTTCTGATAATCACTTAGCTCCTCCATCCCATATTTGAGCGACAGCGATCGGGCTGTTATACCTGGTTTTTTTGCCTTTAAAATAAACCACTGCTCCCGTTCCATATACAATTCCATTTCAACTTCTTCACCATGAGCCTTTAAGAGTTTATCCATCTTATCCATATTGAAATTCTCATGAAAGAGCGGGCGGTCCAGGTTTAGCGTAATTCGCGAAATCGTAATGTTATCGCTTTTTTCATCCAAAATCCGCCGGCCTGTAATGTCATAAACCTGACAGTCCTTAGTATAAGTGCTGGAAACAATATAATAGTGATGCATTAATGCATAGGCCTGTAGCTGTAAACCTGCAGAATAGGCGCTTGGCCAAAAGACAATCTCCGCCCCATTATTTTTTAGTTCCTGCCAAACTTCAGGAAAGTTGGCATCAAAACAAATCGCGATTCCGATCTTTCCGAAATCTGTATTGAAAACAGGCGCCCCGGTTAAGCCGGGTTCAACAGGTGGTTTTAAATCGAACTCACTCCAATAAGGATAAACCTTATCATACATTCCTGCAATCTTGCCCTGCCGGTCTATCAAAACTGCCGTGTTATAATGATGTTTGCCATCCTTTCGTTCAATGGGGGAAATGATATAGGTGTTATGTTTTTTCGCCAGTTTCGACAACTCCGTTATCGATTCACCATCGATTGGTTCCAAAAGCTGGTCCCCTCTCCATGTTTCGGGCAACACTATAATATCGGTCCCCTTAGTACCTTCGGCGTCTACGATCTTCAGAATCTCAGAAATATTATTCCCATAAAAACTCAGGCTTACAACCCTGACAGGGCGGCCGATTTTCTCGGCGGCCTGAATATTTCCAATATTCAGCAAGATAAAAAGGCAGGTCGATAAGTTCAGAATGTTCGTTTTCATTTTCATATTTTTTAAATTGTCCGATCATTTTCAACACTTTCATAATAATCAAAATGATTACCGAGCTTATTCATCAGCGGTTGTGTTAACCAATTCAGTTCATCATTCAGATCCTGACTTAACTTTACATCAACGGCCTTTACATTTGCCTGTAGCTGGGCGATATTTCTGGCCCCCGCCAGGGTGCAGGTGACAGCCGGATTTTGCACAATCCATTGGATAGCGATCTCAGCCATTGAAAGCCCTGAAGTTTTACAAATTGCTCTGATTCCTTCCAGCGCATGGAGGAATTCCCCTTCTGCCCCCGCTTCGCCATGTCTGCATTCGCTGTTTTTGGCGCTGTCGAAATGGCGCGTACGACGTTGCATAACTGGGATCTCTCCAATTGAAGCATACTTACCTGACAGGATTCCCTGAAACAAGGCTATATAGCTGATTACTCCTATCCCTTTTTCTGCACAATATGGTAAAGTGTCGTTTTCGATTGCCCGGCAAAGGAGGTTATAGGGTAGTTCATTTATCGCAATCTCTTCGACAGAGATTTTTTTAAGGAGGTGACTGCTGAAATTACTTACCCCGAAATTTCTGATCTTGCCCTGTCGTTTTAAAAGCCGTAACGCCTCGAATGCCTCATCGATTTCGGGGGGATTTTCAATTATCTGAATATCATTGGTAAAATGCCGGATGGAATGTGGATGGATTGGCCAATGAAGCATATAGATATCGATATAATCTGTTTGAAGCCGTTTGAGGGAATCCTCGCAATGTTGTATCAACGTCTCTTTATAACAATTCGAAGGGCTTACCTTTGAGCCGATTACTGCCTTGTCTCTATGGATTTCCCGAATGGCTTCACCTAACGAGGATTCACTTCGCCCTTCATTGTAAACCTCCGCGGTATCAAAATAATTAATTCCCAGATCAACAGAGGCATGGACAACCTCATTCACATCTTTTTGGTCCTGCTTTCCCCAATAGTTTCCTCCTCCAAAGGTCCAGCAACCGGTTCCCAGGACAGACAGTTCAACGCCGCTATTTTTGCAAATTCTACGCTCCATAAATTCCATTTTTGGATGAAGTGACCGGGAGAATTTTCAGGATATGAATAAGTCACCCGGTCACTATTCGAAGGATGATTTAAACCTTATCCGGTATTTTGTAATTTTCGCGGTATGATCTCCTAAGCAGCTTATTCGCGGCATCATTTCCGATAAATCTTTCGGTTACTCCATCGAAATTAAGTTGTTTATTCCCGACGCGGTAGGCAATATTTCCAAAGTGAATCAACGAAGCGCTCAGATGCGCCTGCTCTACATCGCCGTTCGGATTTTTTCGGGTCCTGAGACAATCAATAAAGTCCAATTGATGTTCCTTGTCGGGAAATATCCCTCCATCCTGTGCGATAAGTTTGGAATCCTCACCCTTAACCTGCCATCCGCCACCATGACGGCCAAGGTACATGAGTCCTTCGGTTCCATAAATCTCCGTTCGGGTAGCATTTGTCCTCCAATCGGGGAACAAGGTGGGGTCCATCCGGATATTCTGAGGCGTTTTCTTCATGTAATTTGTAGCATTTCCACTGACACATGTGAGTGCGTATTTCTCAAAATCGTAGGTGACTGTCTGGATTTCAGGCACCTCGCGGTTCGATCCCCAGGCGTTATTTCCTCCCCAGCCATAAATGGCTTTCGGGTGCCCCGGATCACCAAGTACCATGCGTGCCAGATCAAGTACATGACTGGCATCATCGGCCATATGACCTCCGCTGTATGCCCAGAAATTTCCCCAGCCACCCCGTTCTTCCATATCGTGAATCGCAGGATTATAGGGAACAAAAGGTGCTGGTCCGAGCCACTGGTCCCAATCAAGTCCGGCAGGAACAGGGGCATCAGGTTGTGGGGTCCATTTAGATCCTCCCAGCATGTTGTATGATTTCACGTGGACAATCTGCCCCAGTTTACCGCTTTTAATATAATCACGCGCAGAAAATGCGTAAGGGGCGCTCCTGTTTTGAAATCCGACCTGGACAATGCGGTTGTATTTTTTTGCTGCTTCAACCATTTTGCGACCTTCCCAAACACTGACGGTAGGATTTTTTTCCACATACACATCTTTGCCGGCCTGACATGCCCAAACGGTAGCCAGTGCATGCCAGTGTTCAGGGGTGGAGATCCACACAGCATCGATATCTTTATCGTTAAATACCTCTTTCATATTGTGTGAACGTTGCGGACGATATCCCAGCGCTTTCTCAACCTCATTAATGGCCTTCGCTGCTTTGATGTCGTTAACATCACAGATCGTTTTGATAACGACATTGGAATTTAGCTTGCAGGTGTTGATGATTGTTGGTGTTCCGCGACCTCCTGACCCAATCAATGCGAGAACAATTTTATCATTTGCCCCTAAAACATTTGAAGCAAACAGACCCGATGAGGGTGCGAGTGATATTCCGGCTGTCCCTATTACCGCCTTTTCAATGAAATTCCGTCTTTCCATAGCGTTAAAAGTTTTTAGCGTATGCGTTTTTTATGTTTTATATCGTTTTTCGGTTATTTTTTAGATCCGGCTAACAGAAAATCGACGCTGTTGAGCATGATATTCCGGAAACTGTCTATTTGCCAATCGTCCCAATGCCCTAATGAAGTGTAGATTACTTTTCCTTTTTCACGGTTATTTATCCAAAGAAGTGGCTGAACAGGTTGTTCTGGAATTGTACCTGTAAGTAAAACCTGGATGTTTTCGGAGCGAAGCGGCCGATTGATATAGAGCCATCCCGGACTGACGAATCCTTCGGCAGGTACTCCTTTCAGGATAGGGTGATTTTCCGTTCCCGGCACAAGTGCAATGTCGGTTCCTTTCTTAAGATGCCCATAATGTCCCTGGTAGTTTCCTCCCAATACCTCTTTGTCAAACTCCGGCCATTGGGCAAGTTGATCGGAAACGGGGACATTAGAAGCAACAACACCTCCTCCTGACCGGGAAACATTCCCTTTTGCATCAAAAGCATGACTTGATGTTCTAATCGCCAGGAGAGGTTTTCCGGAGTTCATATAATCCCTAATTAGCTGCATTTTTTCTTGTTCAAGAGCACGCCTGCGGATGCAGGTTACCACCAGGTCCGCATCTTTGAGGATTTGAAGATTTTCAATATTGTGAATTCCGGGACCTTCTGAAATTGGTTTTCCATATGCAAATTCACAGTTTACATTCCTGGTCAGGAGGAGCTCATGAGCAAACTCGGGAAACCGCTGGTTCGTGCGATATTCATTCTCTGCAGTAATAAATGCAATTACAGGACGCTTATCCATCTTAAAACGGAACTGCTTTTCCCCCGTAAAATCGGTGGAGACCATTGTCGGACAGACGTACTTCTCGATATATTCATTCACGAGGCTGTTCCCTGTAAAGTGGGATACCTTCGGCCATTGTTTTGAATCGTACATCGTATCTGTGAGATCGCGCATTAAAACAACGTTCATTCCAAGGCGAACCATATTGCGCAGACCGAATGAACGGCCGATCACGCACATATTGGTATGAACACCCATCAGGATCACATTTTTTATTTTTTTCTGATCAAAGAGCCCGGCAATCTCCAAGCCCGAATCGCTGATCGCATCGGTGTCCAGCACTTTTAAGTCATCAATCTCATGAGTCCAGGGTCCTCCCACTGTACATGCCGGGAAACAATCACAACCACCGTCTGACTGATCAATAGGCCAGATTGCATCTTTTTCGGATGGAAGTTTGTGATCACTTATCAGAGCTGCCGATTTTTTACTAAGGTATTTTTGACCTCGTTTTCTGGCAGGTGAATCTTTGTAATATTTGATACATTCGCTGGGAGCATGAACAATTAGTACCCCTTTATCCCGGGCGATTGTTAAAACATTATTCATGAAAGGTGCCATTTCTCCGACCCGTTCGGTAGCTCCTTTACACCAATGCTGATTCCACATATCACAAATGATAATCGCGGTCTCCTTGGGATTCCATTGCTGAATATCCTGTACAATGACTGTTTCCCCTTTTACGGAATCGGAAGGGACCCGCTTTTGAAGCGAAACTTGAATAGTCTGGCTTTCGCCACTATTTTCTGCCTGAATTTCCGGAGTTAAAAAGGTTAGCAATAACCCAAATAATAGGAGTAAATACAGTGGTTTAGTTCTCATGATTATTGATTTAGAATTTATTCTCTGTTTTTATACGAATTCAGAAATGTCTGTTCGGTAAATGAGAGATGCTTTTTCATAATCGCTCTTACTTTAGTATCATCTTTAGCCTCAATGGCTTGAAAAATCTTCCAATGAAATTTAAGGGTATTCTCCTTTCGGTTTTCGGTTTTCCCATAGACAAAATCGACAAACTTAGGCATCAGTGAATAGATCGGATTCATAACCACTAAAACGGAGAAATTGTGTGATGCCTCAGCAATTAGTTTATGAAATTTATTGTCTTCCAGCGCTTCCTGAGTTAATGCATCAGCCGGACATTTTTCCATGGCTTCAATTGCCGATTTCAAATTTAGCAGGTCTTCTTCTGTGCGGTTAAGGCTTGCTGCTGCAGCAATCTCGGGCTCAAACATTTGTCGTAAACGGATAATCTGCAATAGGTTTTCCTTCGAGGCGTTCATCTCAAGATACATGTTTACTGACGAAACCGCCTGTGAAAGGGAATAGTTATTAACGAACATTCCACGCCCTTTTTCGATTCTGATCAACCCCTTCGAATCGAGGCTGCGCAGAGCTTCCCGTAAGGCATTTCTGCTTACTCCATAGGATTTGCTCAGCTCAATTTCAGTGGGCAGTTTTTCGTCCGGTATTAGCTTTTTAGCCCTGATTGCATCTTCAATCTCGGATTCAATCCGCTGGCTTAATGATTTGTGTTCGGTTATTTTATTGTACATGACGATATGTATGACATCCTACAAATATATAAATTAATTTTAAAAAATATATTTTGAGGATTTAAAGTTCTGATTTTTGAAGAAATAAAAATATGCCACCAAAGCACCAAA
>CAYHDA010000031.1:0-4208 GCA_964355145.1 uncultured Mariniphaga sp. | reverse complement strand
AGGATTTAAAGTTCTGATTTTTGAAGAAATAAAAATATGCCACCAAAGCACCAAAACACCAAAACACCAAGTTACACCAAAGTGAGTAAAGGACTTTGATGCAACTCATTGTATATGTGATATCTAGATTTAAATTAGTATGGATTTGAAGGACTCATTTCCCATGATTTTATACTTTTAGCGGTTATATCTCCCCCTTCAGAAAACAAACTGATTCCTTTTCCGCCCAAGGTAGGATAGACCATTCGGCCGATAGCCTGCCGGTCATTGGCATAAACTTCGATGATTGATTTGTCAATAAAAATTCTCAAAACCAGGGGCTCTCCATCTTTTAATTCGAAGGGGGCTTCTTCAATCATCTTGCGGCCAAAGGAAAGTCCCGATTTCCGGGTATCGAACTTTAGTTTCTTTTCAGATTTATCGTAATAAATAGTTGTTTCTTCACGGCCATCTTCAGTAACTCCGACCTTCACGCCATATTGCTTTGCACTGTTTGGAAGTATGGTAACTTCGAGTTCCATTAATTCTTTACCCGGTTCCTGCAATTTCACAACGCTGCCCGAAACCACTTTAATACTTGAAACCACCGATTCTTTCATCCGTAAACTTTCCAGCTCTTTTACAGGCCTCATTCTTAGTGTTCCGTCATTCCCAACCCATAAGGTGCGTGGAAGTCCGTAAGTGCCGGTCCATCCGCTATTATTAATTACCGAGTCAGGACGGTCGTCGAAGATCCAGCTCCACATGATTTGCCTGCCTTTGCCATCTACCATTGTTTCGGGGGCAAAATAGGCATTATCTTTCCAGGTCATCCGGCCATGATTTTCGGGATAGAAATGTTCATTCTTGTAAGTCCCCACATAATACTGGCATCCCCTGTTATGACTGATAAAAAGCAACAGGTGTTTTCCGCTCGGTTTTCCACCCTCGGGAGAAGATGGTAAAGGCAAAAAACCGGGACACATATTATCCTCATTTTTATTGGTCCATTTACGGTCTGACTGATATAGCTCATGCTTATATTCCCAGTTTTTCAGATCATCTGAAGCAAATAAATAAAGGCGGTCGCCCTGGTAATTCAGTGAATCAGCGGGAAGCGGGATATCCTTTTCGTTGTTCGCAGGAAGTTCCTTTCCCCGGGATCCGTATTTCCGAAGTACCAATAAATTGCCGGTAGCCATATAATAATGACCGTCTTGTTTCCAGATATTTGAAGGGTCGGCTGAGCCAACATGGAAAACTTTGCCTGATGCATCCTTTAAATCAGTGATCCCCCATTCTGACGATTTGACAACCGGGTTGCTTGCCGATTTTTCCCAATGATTAAAGTTCTGATCGGTGCTTTTGGCCAGGCCAATTCCTTTGGCACCCCATAACATCCAGTAAGACAGGACGGCAGAACCGTCGTCATCGACAAAAGCACCACCGCTAAAACATCCTTCATCGCCATTCCCGGGAAAGATTGCATCCGGGTGATGGCGCCAATTCAATAAATCGGTACTTGAAACATGGCCCCACGAAAAACCGACAGCTTCGCGGTTATAGAGGTACATGAGGTGATATCGTCCGTTTGCAAAGAAGGCTCCGTTGGGATCGCCGGGCCGGCCGTTATCTTCAGGAAACGCAAAATGGTAGGCCGGCCGGTAGGGATCAGCCAATAACCGCTCCCTGAATTCCCGGGTAGCTTTGATTACCTCTTTGGGTATTGACTGTTTATCCTTTATCAGGGAAGGGGTTGGCTTAATTTGTGCTTGAGCAGTGAACTGAAAAATTAAAACGGTGGATAGTAAGAGGATAATCTTTTTCATACTTAAGATTTAGTAATCATGAAAATCATTTTCTGCTAGTCCTGTACCTTCACACTCCATCCGGAGAAAGTTACAGTGAATGGTTTGCCATTTGAGGAGCCGGCCGCAAGCCCAAGGTCAACAGCTTCGGTTAAGCCCGGAAGCGGCGTTGACTTACGCTGAATTATCCAGCTTTTATTGTCAGTACTAACGTAACCGCTGTAAGTATTTCCATGCCGTTCGAGTTTGAGCCATACCGGCAATTTTGTGTTTTCAGGCAGATTTTCGCTGGCCGCCTTGTGCATACTCCCATCACCAAATTCGTCGTATTCGATACCTGCACGATTAGGGGTAGTAAACATCAGCACGGAACCCAAACTACCCTTGACAACATCAAAACTTTGGGTGATGTCGTTTCGTGCATAAAGACCGGCACGGAACCAGGCTTCGGTTTTTTCTCCAAAAGCATCAACCTTAACTGTTGCAACAAAATCACCCCTGAGCTGCCTGAGATAAACGGCCGCATAGGCATCTTCGGCATGAAAAAAATCGCTTCCCGCTGCCGTAATTTTGTAACTGCCGTTAATCGGATCGAACGACACATTTGCAGGTTTCGATTTCGCCGAAAGATAGGTGAGCAGCATTTCCTTTTTCAAATCCAGCTCCCTGTATTTAGATACAGTCACCATTATTTCGGAGCTGTTCTCAATGCGAACAGGAACCATACCCACCTCGGGGATGATCTCAAACTGAACCTCCTTTTCCTCCATCGGCTTGAGCGACAGCAGTTGACTCTTTAGTTCCCTGTCGTTGCCATATAATCGAATTGTTGACTGACTGTTGACCTGTTGTACGTTCCTTGCCGTTGCGCTCACCTTAATACATTCCCCCGAAAGAATTCTTTCCTCAGAAATACGAATATGATCAAACACGACAGAAGGCTTCTCGCCTTGTACATTTACGATTTGTCCCTGAGTTTCACCTATCGCTATTTCCTGCATCCCACTGTTTAACAGCCGAAACACGAATTCAATTCTGCGGCTGTTATTTTTTATAACAGGAAACTCTTTGGTTTGGAATATTTTACCGTTAACGTATAAAAAGACCGGGCCAAAGCCTGTGGATCCGGAGTTAAAGATATCAGCCGACACTTTTACCTCAGAACCTGTTGGTAATGTGTTCGAACCAGACAATGTGCTGCCGGAAATTTTCAGGTTTGATGCGACAAATGCCGGTAATCCGTCAATTATCTTTTCCGGTGCATTTTGGGGTGGCTCGATAAGCTCATTATCCCTGTAAACGTTATCGGACAGGTAGGCACCATTAAGTTTCATTGTTCTTTGTTCAATATCGTAGTAAATATTCTTCTCAACTACCCAATCTTTTGACAGGCAATCAAACCAAACAGGAACATTCTCATTGGTGAATCCACGGTGGACCTTATGGAAAAGATTATTCCTTACAAAAGAATTTACTGTTAAACCGGCGAGTTTAATAACACCAGTATCATCAGCATCATTCTGCATATCATCAAAATGATTATATTCGATAAGGTAACTGCCGTCTGCCTCCTCCTCCATGTTTCCCCACTGACATGAAATACAGTTGGGCCAGTAGCTTTTATAAAAATAGTTGTGCGATATGGTGGTGTAATTGGCATACAGAAACTGCACCACGTCCCCTCCGCACTCTATAAATTCATTTTTGCAGATCATTGTTTGCTTCATCTGCTGCCTGATATTTCCAATTTCTTTAGGACCCCGGCCCTGAATCGCACCTCTTTTGAGCTGTCGGAAAAGGTTATTGGCAATACGTGTATTTGTGCAACCAAAGCCCAGCTTTACTGCTGTGCTTTCGCTATTACTCAGCTCAGAATTTTCGAGCTCGCAGGCATGAGCATATTCGAAAGAAATAACTGTGCCACCGGCTGTGACTCCGTCAAAAGTTAAACCATAAAAGCGGAGGTTTCTGACAGGTCGTCCCTCTTCGCCCGTTACTTTTATCAACTGGTTATAACGTGGAACACACATCCTGGCTTCATTCGGATTGGAAATCCCTTTCATGGGAATATGGCTGATTTCTTTTCTCCCCTTATCAAAGTACCATTCACCTGGTTGGTCCATGGCATCCTTTACATTTTCGACGTAATAACGTGGAGGTACCAGAAGGAGGCGGGGTTCAGAATGGGCCAGGTAAGCAATCTGTTTTTTCTCATCCACCATGGCAATAGAATTTTCAGCAATATTCCAACGCATCAGCAATATTACACGGTTGTACGCCATCTCACTCCAATTTTTCACATCCCCTTTTCTGAAGTTAAGCTCTGAATTATTGGTCAGTTTTTCAACTGTAAAATATCCCGAATCAGGGGTGCGGGCCGGGGTTTGTTTCTGTCCGTTGGAAAGCAGTGAAATTGCATTT
>CAYHDA010000030.1:0-21876 GCA_964355145.1 uncultured Mariniphaga sp. | reverse complement strand
AGCGCCATAATCACCGCCATAGCCTTCGGTGACGAAAACGACCGGTTTGTCAAATGCCAGATTGGAAAGAATAACCCTTTGCGGGAAGGTCCCTGATTCAGGATGAAGATGATCAAGTGGTTGCTTTATCATGATAATCATCGCCTCAGTAAAAAATGGATTCGCCTCCATCTTTTCGACAGAAATAATTCCGGGCAAATTTTCAATACGCTCAGTCAGGCTCTGAGCAAATGAGATCTGCCACGCCACCAGCAGCAAAATAACGGGCAGCGATAGTTTAAATAATCTGGTCATTGCAGGAGAAATGGATTAGAGGATTTATATGTATTAAAAGGGCTAAAAATGCTAAAGTGCAATTAATCCGTCAACCAGACTGGCTTTCTTATAAATGTCAATAATTGACCCGGCATCAGGCATAAGCTGTTTGCAGGACAGACTTATAAATTTGATATCCTTGGATGTATTGTAGGTTATAGCCGACGGATCTGCAAAAAGATCTCTTACCTGATCAAGTTTTTGCTGGTTATTGTGAATAATAAACTTAAAATAATAGAGCAATGGCCACTCTGTATTTTTTGAAAGCAACTCCCGGAATTTATCTATATTATCACTCATTAATTGAACATTATTAATTGACAATTATCTGTCTTCAGGGTTTCTCCCTCACCAGACCAACTGAACAAATCCCTTTTTTCGTCGTCGTTCCCCATCGCGTCCAAGAGCATTTACAACATAAAAATATACACCGGGGGTCGCGGGCTTACTGCTCACTTTGCCATCCCACGCAGCCAGCTCTGAATCTGCCGGGATATAACCCGATTTATTGAAATGATGAACACTACGTCCCCAGCGGTTAAAAACCTGAAAATCCAGCGATTGAAGTGATCTTGTTTTTATGATCAGGACGTCGTTAACCCCATCGCCGTTAGGTGTAAAAGCAGGCGCCACCTTCACCAGTGAAGTATCCACAACGATGTAGTCCTTGAGGTAAAATGTATCGCGGCAAGTATACCCTGTGCTCTGTTTGGCGGCAACAAGTTTTACCATATATCTTCCTGAATTTTCGTAGGTGAAAACGGGGGTTTGGAGGTAAATCCGCTCCATAATGGAATCGATCTTTCCTCCGGCCTTTGCTTCAAGCTCAATCTGAGTCTTATCCTTGAAAAGAAACCACTCATATTTATCGGGATCACCATTCTCCGATTCATTCACGAAATCCACTTCCAGGGGCGCTTCAGGATTTGAATAGCCGGGATCAGCTTTTTGATTTGTTTTCCATGAAAACTTTGCCTTCGCTACTATCGACTGATAAGTGACCTGACTGCTGTTCATACAGCCGGCACGGTCGGTTACTTCTAGTTTATATACGGTATTTTTTGTCGGAGGCTCATTTATCACCGGGTTTTGGATTGTTGCAACCGGCAGATTATCACTGTACCAGATGTATTTAAATCCCGGATCAAGCGTGACCGGCTGGTTGGTGGATAAATCAAAATAGGTGTAATTTGAACCGGTTGCACTACCCTGCAGCCTGAATGACTGGCAGTTCGATTCCGTAATGACCGATGTTGCCTCTGTCCAGCCATTCATTATCCAGGCTGTGAAAACATAATCCACTCCATTATCTCTGAAACGAACACGATAGCATCCGTTGGAAAGTCCGCTCAAGGAAGAGGAGACGCCTGTTTCGTTGCTGTAAAAACTGAAAGATCCAGAACCAGAATTGTATTTTTCCCATGCAAAGGTGACCGATAAACCGGAGGAAACAGCTTTAAGCGTTCCATCCTGATGACCATTTAACCCGCAGAAAAAATAGATTATGTCATTGACAGGAAAAACGGGGTAAGAAGTTTGCGTGGAAAACGAGGCAGAAGGTGATGCGAGTGATTGTCCGATGGCGAATTTCGCAGATGAAAACAGGAAAACGAATATTAAAATTCCCCATCTGACAATTCTGGCATGTTTCATTTAGCGTGTATTTCTGTTATTAAGTTACAAACTTACAAAATTAAAGTAAAATTAGTTTTAAAATGCCAATATTCATTCAGGTCGGTTTATCTTTGCACCGTCCTCGGACAAAAAGCAACCATATTAATACGAAGTACTTAAACAACAACCATTTGTCAAATTATCTTGAAAGTCTGAACAGTGCACAGCGTGAAGCGGTTATTAATACTGAAGGCGCTGCTCTCGTGATTGCAGGGGCAGGCTCCGGCAAGACCCGCGTTCTCACCTACCGTATCGCTCATCTGATGAAAAACGGAGTCCCTCCTTCAGCTATTCTGGCCCTTACCTTTACCAACAAGGCGGCCCGCGAAATGAAGGAACGAATTGCAAATGAGGTAGGAGCTGAGGTTTCCCGCCACATTTGGATGGGTACTTTTCATTCGATCTTCTCGAAGATTTTACGTGTCGAAGCCGCAACCATCGGATATCCCTCAACGTTTACGATCTACGATACACAGGATTCTAAAAGCTTACTGAAATCGATCATAAAGAGTCTGAATCTGGAAGATAATACCTATAAAGCCGGAGTAATTTTGAGCCGGATTTCGAATGCAAAGAATAATCTCATCACGGCAGTGGCCTATCACCAGAATGCCCAGCAGCGTGAAGCCGATCAGGCTGCACGCATACCCAAAACAGCAGAAATCTATCTTGAATATTCGAAGCGCTGCAAAAACGCAGGAGCAATGGATTTTGATGATTTACTATTGATTACCAATATTTTATTCAAGAATCATCCCGAGATACTTGCAAAATACCAGCACATCTTTCGCTATATTCTGGTTGATGAGTACCAGGACACAAACTTCTCACAGTATCTGATTGTCAAAAGATTAGCCGAGCTCCACCACAATATTTGTGTTGTTGGAGACGATGCGCAAAGCATCTATTCGTTCAGAGGGGCAAGAATTGAAAATATTTTGAACTTTAAAAACGATTATCCCGGATTCAAAACCTACAAGCTTGAACAAAATTATCGTTCAACTCAGGTTATTGTTGATGCTGCCAACAGTCTTATTGCTAAAAATAAAAACCAGCTGCAGAAAACAGTATTTAGCGAAAATCACAAAGGCGATCGCATTAAAGTGCTGACAGCGATGAACGAACAAGAAGAGGGATATCTTGTCGCCAACGAAATTTTCGATTCGAGGATGCAAGACCACGAAACCTTTTCCGATTTTGCAATTCTATACCGGACGAATGCACAATCCCGCGTTTTCGAGGAAATATTGCGAAAACGAAATATCCCCTATAAAATTTATGGTGGTTTATCTTTTTACCAGCGCAAAGAAATCAAGGATATTCTCTCTTACTTCAGGCTGATAATCAATCCAAAGGACGACGAATCTTTCAAACGGATTATCAACTATCCTACAAGAGGAATTGGTTCGACTACTCTTAACCGGCTCGAAGAGGCTGCTGCAACCTCAGATTGCAGTATTTTCGAAGTGGCTAACTACCCCGAAAAGATGATCTTAGCTGGTCTGAATGCAGGTATAATCAAAAAGATCAAAGGATTTACAGAGCTTATAGGGAAATTCTCAGATCAGTTTGCAACGACTGACGCCTACGAAATGGCAAACAGAATTGCCTCTGAATCGGGAATTCTTGCCGAGCTTTACCAGGATAAATCACCCGAAAATCTGAGCCGTTATGAAAATACCCAGGAGTTATTGAACGCTATTCAGGAATTCTCCATCAATGCAAGAGAAGAGGGCCGGCCAAATGGATTACAGGTATTTATGGAAGATGTTGCGCTCCTGACCGATCAGGACAACGATAAGGATACCGATAAAGACAAAGTAACGCTGATGACGGTTCATTCGTCCAAAGGACTGGAATTTAAAAATGTCTTCATCGTCGGACTGGAAGAAAATCTTTTCCCTTCGGGTTTTTCCGGAACACTCACCCTTTCGGAACTCGAAGAAGAAAGAAGGTTATTTTATGTAGCCCTGACACGTTCGGAAAACAGGGCGTGGTTATCGTTCGCTCAGCAAAGATTCCGCTGGGGAAAGGCTGAATTTTGCAATCCCAGTCGTTTCATCGGAGAAATTGATCATCAATTTCTGGATATTAAGAATAGCCGGTCGATTCCCCAATTTCGAAACCATGAGATTATGGCAGACAGCGACAACCGGCATCTTCAGAGAGAGACGCCAAAATACCAGCCACCCCGAAAACCGGAATTACCGGGACAAAGGTTTCAGATTGCCAAAAGCGTCATTCCATCAAGTTCAGCACCTTTCGAAAGCGACAGTCCGGAATTGATCGAAGTAGGCATGTTTGTTGAACACGAACGCTTCGGAAGAGGAAAAGTAATCAGCATGGAAGGCAAAATGCCTGATCTCAAGGCAAAAGTATTTTTTCCCAATGCCGGTGAAAAAAACCTTCTTCTAAAATTTGCAAAACTGAAAATTTCGGACGAGCCAAAATAAGCTCTTGACAACAAACCTGTTAAACTTAAATTTCTCAATCACCTACCTCAGTAACAATAATAGGTATATTCTCTATTTGATCAGGACAACCAGTCTCACCGCAAAGTGTGTGTGTCTGTGTGTGTGTGTGCATTAAATAATGATTTTATCTTATAAAAGATAATTTACATATTATATCGAAAAAATCAACAACTAATTTCGATCTGACTTGTTTATTAAGTCTAATTAAACATTACCGGTTGACATAACAATTATATAAGAAGACTGATAAAAATTCACCAAACCCAAAATGAAGCAGACAATGAAAAAAATCCTCACAATTTTTCTGATGGTAATTTCGATGCAAATGTTTGCACAAAATTACCCGATTACAAGTATTAATATAAGTCTTCCAGCAAATCCGGATGCGAATACATCGAACTGGGGAACAGGAACCTCGATGTTCACAATAACTGCAATTACTCGGTCTGATGCCTCGGGGATTAATAAATTAGTCATAGAGAGTAAAATTCTAGTAACGATTAAAAAAGGTGATGCCAGGATCTGCGGATCGTTTACCGGTACTTCAGCGCCTCAGGCCAATTTCAGTACAGTAACGAAAGTATGGAATGGCAAAAATGCAATATCACTAATTGGTCAGGATTGCACATTAACACCCGGAGATTATCAGGTTTGTGTACAATTTTTCGTGAACCGTCAAGGTACAATAATTCCGCTTAGTGAAGAAAAATGCAAATCATTTACGATACAGGAAAAGGAGAAACAGTTATTTCAGCAACCACAGGCGATCAGTCCAGCCAATAGCACAAATCTGACACAGGGGGCAGCAAAAATGCCGGTTACTTTTCGCTGGACTCCAGTTATTCCAAGACTCAAAGAACCCGTCACCTATAAATTATCAGTCTGGCAGCTTAGTCAGGGTCAAAACGGCACTCAGGCAATGAATGCGAATCAGCCCATCTTCACAAAAGATATGGATAATCTGACTCAATATGTGGCCGGCAATATTATCACAGGTCCATGTAAACCACCATATCTTTGCGATTTTGTCTGGAACGTGCAGGCACTTAACCGGGAAGGGAAGCCTCTGGGAGGAAATAATGGGACCAGTGAGTTATTCAGCTTTAAAATTGGTGACACCGGAGGATCCACTAATAATAATCCGCCTGCTCCACAAAAGATGATGGGTGGTGCCAATGCAGAATTCGAAATTGATTCAGCCGTATGTCTAAAAAAAGAAAACGGGCAGTTCAAATATCACATATTTGCACATTACAGTAACCTGGCAAGCAGTGCAAACAATATTCTCCTAAACGACGCCCAGTCATTTGCCGGCTATCCAGCGAATCCTAATCCGGGAACAGGGCTAAACCTTCGAAACAATATCCGAATGAAATCGGGAACCTATAATGGGGCATTAACTATGGATGATATTCTGGAAGCCAGTTCAGGCACGATAACAAATATCACTCCTGTGCCTGCCTCAGGTTCTACGCCTGCATCCCTTTCTCCTAATTCGATACATAACTTTCAATTTGATTATCAGACTCCAACAAATGCGCCTGTTCAGTTTACTTGGTATGGATTGGTTGATGATCCATTAAAAGACAAGGCAAACAGAAATACACGCAATGAAATTGATAGTCTTAAATATCCGGCATGCCCATGCAGTGCCTGTGATGAGATAAAAATTGAAACTTCATTGGCGGGTGAGATTACAAACAATGGGAATGGCAACTTAGGCTTTACGGTAAATCTCTCTGCAGGCTCAAAGAAAGTCAAACGAATAAAAGCCGATCTTGTATATTTCGATATGAAAGCTGATGACGAGAATTGTCTGATCTGCAACAAGTCCAGCAATACATTTGGAAATTTTGGTAGTGCCTCAACGACAAACCCGAATTTCGTTGGCGGAGTTACAGCAGGACACACTGCCCAACTGGATGCACTGGGAAATATTGATATTAGCACTGGAATTCCAATAAAGTTCTCCTTATACATCCCTCCTCTGGTAAGTTGTTGCAATGCCAAAGTAAATTTTTGTATCCGCTATATCATCACTTTTGAGGATTGTACGGTTTGCAATTTATTGGATTGTTACACTTACAACATCACCGGTTGTCCGAAAAACTAAAATGGCAAACAACTTAAAATTACAACGATGAAAAAACTAAAATATATTCTAACAATCTGTGCCGCTTTCCTGCTATTATCAACGGCTTCGGCACAAATACAGACCTTAGGAATTAGCCAAAGTCAATCGGGAAATCCCGGAAACGGCTGTGGAGTCTGTTACACTGTTACTGTTCAGTATTCAATAAGTAATCTTGCAGCAACGGGAACAACTATTGTATGCACCCTCCCAAATAATGTCTTTGATATTTGTGGCTATGGAGGTGCATCAACCTCCAGCTTGGGATCAACCACTACCTTAACCTTTAATTTGGGTAATCAGCCTACCAGTGCAAACAGTGTAAGTTACCAGGTAAGGTTTAAACCAGGAACAACTTGCAATGGAACATCAGGTGTTCTGACTGCCAAAATCTCAACCATTGAGCATCCTGTCCCTGTAATAAGTACCCCATTAACCTTAACAGCGGTTACCACTGAAGGTTGGACGATTACCAAATATATTGCCAACAATAATTATCAATGGCATTTAGGATTTAACAGCGGAAACCCTTTCCCTTATACTGTTTCAATTTGTGGATCAACAGTTGACGTTTATTATCATGTAAGGCTTACTAATACCGGATGCCTAAATTTAACTGGTGCTTCGATAACAGACAACCTGCCTGCAGGAGCAACGGCTGCAGGAATTCACACCGGCTGGCCAACCACTGGGGTCAATTTAATCCCTTCAACGACCGGACCGGGAACTGTGACATGGAATGCAGGGAATGGAATTAATACCCTTGATGTAAATACAGCTATTTATGATTATTTCATCCATCTTACCTTCCCGCTTTCATATTTAAATACGATAAAATGTAATACAGCCACATTAAATGGAACTAATCCTTGCACATTGGCCGTAAAAACATCGACCTCCGCCTCTGAATGTATCACTCTGCTGGGGGCAAGTCCAGGAACTACCTGCGGACCATTTGGAACACCATATTATATTAATTACAACTGGTACTATTTTATCGGCTGTCCGGCGTGGTTAAATATCAGTCTTGCTCAAACAAATCAATGTGCCGGGAGCACGACAACGCTTAACAATATTGGTTACAACGCTGCAATCCCGGTTCAGATGCATGTAGATTCGTTTAAAATGAATGCTATTCCCGCAGGAAAAACAGTCACAATAACTGTTAATACAACTTGTGGCCCTTATACTCAAACCTTTAATGGAGCATTACCGGCATCAACAATAAATTTTTATGCTCCGCCATTTAATATTCCGGGAAGTTGTGTGATAACTAATTTCAGTCTGACATCAAATATGAGTATTTCCGGAAACGCAACACAGGATTTTGGACAGTTATATTTTACAATCTTAACAAACACCTGGAATACCAATGCGCCTGTTCTTCCAGGCACCACTGTAACAATGACAGGTGCAACCTATAGCACCTCAAACGGACCGCTTAGTTGTAATCCATCTTTTATTACAAGCAGCAAAGTTCCTCAAATTGAAACCGTTAAAGATTTTTGCAATTACTATAATTATTACAATTGTGTAAATCCAAATGATACGATTAAATATTCAATTGCGGTACAAAATTATGGTACCGGCAACTTTACAGGAGGAAGTATAAGGGATGTATTGCCTGTGGGATTACAATATGTTCCTAATAGCAGCACTTTTGGTAAATATTCAGTTTATACCAAATGTAATGTTACTAATCAACTAACTACTGGTATTTCAGCAGTGCATGCGGAGGTTTCAAATACAACGAATCTCCAATGGAATTTACCGCCTTTAAATGCTGATTGTGATCGTGGCAGCGATTGGTATGTAATAAATTTCAAGGCTGTGGTTACCAATCTCGCACCGGCTGGTCTGCTTACAAACCATGATGATTGCTACAACGGAAGTAATCTTGTAGTGGCAGAATATAATTACTGGAATAACAATGCTTCTATTTATGTGTGTGAACGAAAAGTTCCGCTTGAACTCACCAAGGAGGTAAGCGCGAATAATGTAACATGGGATAGCTGTGTTTCTGTTCCTCCCGGAGCCACGGTATATTACAGGCTAAAGGTCAAGAATACCGGAAATGTACCTTTTTCTCAAATTAAAATGATGGATTTATTACCCACTCCGGGAGATAAATACGTGGTTAATTGCAATAGCAGAGGAAGTACAATTCCAATCTATCTCACTAGCGCCCTGCCATTGGGAAATGCTAGTACCATAGAATATTCAACAAATTTTCTTCCAACAAGAGGATCTTACCTAAATTTAATACCGGATAATACAATTGGTTGTAATTCTGCTGCTGTATGGAATACCTATCCAATGATTCCCGGGAATGCAGTAACAATACAAAACCAGAAATCTATACGGATAGATTTTGCTTCATATACACTTCCTGCGGGTCAGACAGAAACCTATTTCTTCTCAGCACAGGTGCCACCTGGAGCAATAGCAGGATCGGTTGGGTGGAATAGCTTTGCAGCCACTGCATCACAAAATTCAATCCAGACCTTAGGAGCTGAGTCACGAAAGGTTTGTGTCAATATTATTGATTCAGGATGTGGATGTATTGGTAATTTTGTATGGTTCGATGCAAACGGAAATGGTTTGCAAGATCCTGGGGAGACAGGTATTAACGGCTGCACCATCACGCTATTCGATGCAGCAAATAATCAGGTTGGATTGCCACATGTTTCTACAAATAATATTAGTGGCCAACCGGGATACTATCAGTTCTGCGGATTAACTTCAGGAACATATCATCTTCAGGTAACTCCGCCGGCAGGATATATGCTAACAATTCAAAACAATACAAATCCGGCACTAAACAGCGACATTATTCCTAATACCGGATTATCAGCAAATTTCCAGTTCAACTGTCAGGATAATAATGATCTGGATATCGGATTAGTCCTCGACGACGGGTGCAATTGCGACCAGAGTCATTGGGGTGGTATAAATATAAATAATAGTCAGATCGTTATTGATAATCCACACAATTATGATGGGATGGCAGTAAATAAGATGAACAGGTCATCGGCTTCTGTTAATCCGGCAAATGCCGGTGTAACAGCCACCGATGCTTCTATAATACCTAATGCTAACTTTTCCTTAAATCTAAATTGTGGTAAGAAAGATACGGTAACCCTTCAATGCAAGACAACCTATAACTTTATTGCCAATTATATTTGTAGCAAACCACAATGTGGTTCAACGCAAATCGTAATAACGAACCCACTGGGAGGTACTACAACTTATACTAATGCAGCGAATTTTACGACTAATGACGCAGGTTATTACACCATCAACATTATTGGGAAATGTGGCAACGTGGTTTGCGACAGCTGCGTATTCAAATTCAAGGTCATTTGCCCGATCTGTCCATGCGACTACAAATTAGGAGTTAAGCCCGGTAAGAATAGTCAAAATGTCATCAACACTGATCCTAAATATACGTTGTACAATCAGGCCTTTAATCTCTCGGCGCCGGCAGGAGTATTATTTACTCAATTAAGAGCTGAGGTCGTGAGTTTCAATCTTACTGACAACAATAATAAGGAGTGTATCAGTTGTAAAAATCTTCCGTATACCTGGGGAAGCATCTACAATGCCACAGATATAAACACAAATGCTGCAGTTTCCGACAGTATAACCATGGGTACTAATCCTCCTGTTACCCAGTTCACTCCGCTTGTCAGCAACACACATCAAAATCCAAGAGAGACAATCTGGGAGAATTACAGCGGATTTACGGTACCCGGTTCACTGAACATGTCATTTATCCTGCCTCATCCCTCATCTTTAACATGTTGTACATTGTATGCAAGGATTTGTGTAAAATTCACCTTTAGGGACAGGAACTGCAAGGAGTGTGAAATAATTACATGCTTTACAGTTACCATTCCACCGCCATCGACTAACAACGGAGGGGGTATCCCTATTGGAAATACGCCAAAAGAAATGCCGGTTATGAATACCACATCGGTTTCCGGTTGTGCTACATGCGGAACAGCAAATTCAAATGCCGACACATTAAACAAGGACGCAACTGATATCGTTTCAGGCAAAAGTGATATGGTATTGCAAGCAGATCAATCGGTAAGTGATGCGATGAATATCAAGATTATGGAACAAAAGATTGCTGAATTAAAGAAGTTAAAAGAGAGCGGAATCAAAAGAGGGGATGTCGAACTACTCACTGAACTTGAGAAACAAGTGATTGCGGCAAGAGAGAGAGCCAAAAACAAAAAGTAAATTCACCTTCAAATGAAAAAACAAATGCAAAACCTGTCAATCACAAGAGGTGCAATTGTAGTTTTTCTTTTACAGGTGCTTTCAGTAAATGCAGTGGAGATTCCTAAATTTTCCATAAAAGGAAATATAGGAGTCTCCTATGAAGGCTATTCTGTAACTACGAATCCAACAACTCCATCGTTTTTTACTCCGCGTAAGCCTTCAACCCTTATTCGCTTTACATTTCAACCGGTAATAAGTTATGGTGAATTCAAATTGCCATTCAATTTCAATTTTAGTCCTATGCGGAATAATTTTGGCTCGCCACCCTATGGATTTGGAAATTTACCCGGTTTTCCAAAGCAAAACTTTAAACAGTGGCTTACAAATCCGATGAACAGTCTAGGACTTAATCCAAGTTATAAATGGGCCGAAATCCAATTAGGAACTCAATTCATAAAGTACAGCGACCTCAGTACCGGGGATCTTGGAATCTTTGGATATGGATTCAGCCTAAAGCCTGGCAAATTAAGGTTGAAATACTTTAGTGGTGTAAGTCAGCAGGCCTATCAACCTTTTATAAGCCTGGCTCCTCCAGCCACTTTCGTGGGAGCCTATAAGCGCACCGTAACCATGGGACAAATTGGTTTTGAGCAGGATGGAAAATATTTCGCCGGCTTTAACCTTGTGAAAAGCCACGATAACGCCGGGAGTATAACAACACCGTTAACAGTGCCACCTGCCACACCAAAGCCGGGGGAGAATTTTGTGCTGACTTTTGTAGCCAAATTCAATACCGAAAAAGGATGGTACGGACAAACTGAATTTGGAACCACAATCACCACACGCGACATAAATGCGTTGGCACCCAATCCGTTTGTAAAAGATTTCAAGCCATATATATCGACCAATTTAAGTAGTCTCAGGGATCATGCAGCTCAAATGGGTTTTGGGAAAAAGGGGAAAGACTGGGACATTGGAGTGACTACAAAATGGCTCGGAGCAGGTTATTACACCATGGGATATTCCTTTGTTCAAAATGACAGGCTCGATTATATGCTGAATACCCGTTTTAATACCTGGAAAAAGAAGATGAATGTCGTGGCAAGCATTGGTGAACGCTTCGGTAACTGGAGCAATTCTTCCGGTCGTACTAAACAAATTATTGCAAATACCAATATCTTCACCCAATTTAACGACCACTTCAGCGTAAATGCTAATTATAACAACTTCGGTTTTCAAACTCCGGGGCTTACCGGTATAAAAAATGTAGGTAATGACCTTGGGATTAATCCCTCCTATAACTGGAGCACAAATTCCATGAGCAATCTGCTTAGTCTTACCTATAATTGGAGTAAATATGACGAAACAGTATATCCGGCTAATACCCTGACGAGTAACAATAGTCAAACTGCCATGCTGATGTACGTTCCAACAGTTTTCGATAAGCCCAACATCAGTACCGATTTTAGTGTAATGAATTTTCAAAATATCTCTACCCCCGTGATGACGAACCTGAAAATCTATACCTTAAGCAGCAGTATGGGATATCATTTTCCAAAACAAAAAATTAATCTAAAGGGACAATTACAGTATAATATTACGTGTATTGATCCTTTCACATCAAGTAAAAATATTTTGGCTACGATGGGTGCAGACTGGAATCTCTCAAAAAATTTATCGTGGAATACGAATATGACAACCAATATCTTTAAGTATGGAAATGAGCTGGTACCACCTGCCGTTCTTGTAGGGGCAAGATATTTGGAAAACACATTAAAAACAGCATTAATCTATAAATTCGGCAATTGAACAAATACTTTTTATCCATAAGCAACATGAGAAAATATTTCGTATTTCTTGCTCTAATAATCAGTTTTACAAATCAACCTGCAATAGCGCAGATTTCAGTAAACCTAAATATCAGCTATCCGGCACCTACCTACCTCAGTGACTGGAATAACAGCCGCGCAGGAATAGTTTCAGTAATTCTTAATACAGCTGGACAGCAGGAAGCCACGCAGATCAAATTCAGAACTCAGCTCCAAAATTCGAATGGAATAGTCATTGCAGCGAGCAATGATGCAAATGCCCGGATTTACAATATCCGTTCAGGAGCCACCACATTCACACTCGACAAGGCGTTACAACTTGAAAATATGCATTTTATCGATGGAAGTATCATAAATAAAATTCAAACCACCGGTAAATTACCGGCAGATAACTATACAATTTGCATCGAGCTATTGAATAGTCGTGGTGATGTCAGCCTCACAAAAGTCCCTGTTTGCAGACCCTTTATACAGATAAATTACCAATTGCCCTATTTATTGATGCCTTCAGATAAAGTCTGGCTGGATGCCAATATTGCACAATCAGTAATAACCTTTCGCTGGAGCAGCCTTGTTCCAGTCATCAAGGAAGGTGTCGTTTACCGTTTGCAGGTATGGGAAGTGCTTCCCGGACAGGAACCTATGCAGGCTTTAAGGGGAAATCAACCTATTCTGGAAACTGAAGTAAGGGGAACAACCCAGTATTTTTGGCGGTCTCAATTAAGTCTGAAAGATAATAAAGGACATATTTTTATCTGGACTGTACAGACCCTGGATTTGAAAGGGATACCCATTCCATCAACTGATGAAAATAACATGGGAAGAAGTGAACCTCGTGTATTTGGGGTTTGTGATCACGTAAATAAAGACAATGGTGATCCGGCTGAAGATTGTTCAAAAGGGCGCAAACTTTGAACAATAAGAATATCCATTTAAAGAATTTAAACCTAAAGTATAATGAAACATA
This sequence comes from uncultured Mariniphaga sp., assembly GCA_964355145.1. Classification (GTDB taxonomy): domain Bacteria; phylum Bacteroidota; class Bacteroidia; order Bacteroidales; family Prolixibacteraceae; genus JAAFHB01. The sequence continues at coordinate 8,256 of CAYHDA010000030.1, read as the reverse complement.
TTTTTATCTGCCTTATATTCTCTGCGACATCTCTTATTAACGCCGTGGCGCAGGATTCGCTGCAAATAAAAAAACCAACAATAGGGTTTCATTTTTTCTATAATGATTTTAAAACAGCTCAGCAAATTAATTCAGGCAGCCTGAGTAATGTATTGAAGAATAAACTTTGGACTAAGCCGTCAAATATGCAGGGGGGATTTGGAGTCGATTATATTCAGGGGTTGAATAAAAATCTGGACTTTATCGGATCGGTAAATGGAAGCTGGGTTGACTATTTATTGCCAGGCAATACACTGTTCGGCAGCAGCAATCTACTGCTTGACTTTAATACCGGAGTGCACTTAAAAATGTTTAGCGACAAACACACCTTTAGTCCCTTCCTGATCGCAAAGGCAGATTATTCTACCTATAAAAATCTTCACGGCTTCAGTATTGCTCCGGGCGCAGGGTTGCAAGTGAATATTTTCAAAGATATATTTATCCTTGCAACGATAGAATACAGGTCTGCATTGAGCCAAAATCTAAGCAATCAGTTGTACTATAGTGTTGGAATAGCGACAAACATAGGAATAAAAAAATCCAGACCGGTTAAAAACGTTCCTTTGGCACCTGCGCCACAACCTGTTAAAAAGGAAGTTGAGTTATCAAACAAGGACCTCATCGTAACAGTAACCGACGAGGCAACGGGTCAGCAACTGCCTTATGTAGCTGTTGAATTAACCGGAGCGGATGCGAAAAAACGTTTCGGATCGACAGATGATTATGGTCGTGTAACATTTAGCGGTTTAAATCCTGGAGGATATACCGTGAGCGGAACATTAAATAAGATCAATGCGACTTCGGAAACCATCCATAAAGACAATTTCTCCGGAAACGAAAATCAACTGAATATCACTCTAACGCACAATGATCCCAGATTCACCCTTTCCGGTGTCGTGATAAACAAAACCAAAAATATTCCGGAAGGCGACGCAGATGTCAAGGTGACCAATGAAAGCGACCTTAGTGTTACCACAGTACAGAGCAAACCGGGTGATGGGGCATTTCGCACCCAGCTAATTTCCGGCACTGATTTTATTCTTGTTGGGAAAAAAGCCAATTATATTTCAAATATTGAGAAAATTACAACTAAAGGGCTAAACAGAAGTACAACCTTGTATGTAAAACTCAAATTAGGTATCGAAGAAGCCCGGGCAGGACAAAGTATTCAGCTCAACAACATTTATTTTGAAGTAGGGAAAGCAAATCTGAATACTGCTGTTTCATCAGATCTGGATAAGCTGATTCAGTTTTTGAAAGACAATCCTGAAACGCGCCTTGAGATCCAGGGGTACACGGACAACAAAGGGAGTGCAACGATGAACAACAGGTTAAGCCAGTCGAGGGCGAATAGTGTTGTGGAGTATCTGGCAAAGAACGGGATTAACGAAAATCGATTGAAAGCTAAGGGCTATGGGTCTGCATTGCCTCTTGCTGATAATATAACACTCGAAGGCAGGGCAAAAAACCGACGTGTGGTAATGAAAGTTTTGCAATAGAAAGGGATTATTTTCTATCGAAAGGAGTAATATTCAATCGAATTTGAATTAACGGCTAAAAACGATTAGCTTTGTAAAAGTAAAAAACAGATAAGACAGGCTCCGGTTATCTTATCAAATAATTAATACAATACAATGATAGAACGCGATTACAACACCCAACGCAAGAAAATGAAACTTCCCGAATACGGCAGAAGTATTCATAAAATGGTCGATCACATCATGCAGATCGAAAACAGGGAAGAGCGTATCCTTGCAGTAAAAGGGGTTATTGATGTAATGGGGATGATGTATCCATACTTGCGCGATATCGCCGAATTTAAACATAAACTTTGGGATCATATCGCGATAATGTCTGATTTTAAATTAGATATCGATTACCCATACGACCCTCCTATCCCTGAGACCTTTATAGAAAAGCCAAAACTGATCCCTTATGCTCAGTCCGACATTAAATTCCGTCATTATGGCAAGATCGTTGAAAACTATATTGCCGCAACAGCGCAGCTGGATGATGATAATCCAGCAAAAGCGGTAAATACTGAACTTCTGGCCAACCAAATGAAAAAAGCGTACCTCGTCTGGAATAAAGATGCCGTTGAAGATGCAAAAATTTTAAAAGATCTGGTTTTTCTTTCGAACGGGAAACTCACCCCTGATCCTGATTTACATTTACAGGAGATCAATGACATTTTTAAACCACAAGTTAAAAAAGGTCGGATCACTACTGTTTCGAATCAGTCGCGAAAACACAAATAGCCTTTAATAAAAGGAATGGCAAGGTTTATTATCGAAGGAGGCAGCCACCTCCATGGAGAATTATCACCGCAAGGCGCGAAAAACGAAGCGCTGCAGGTTATCTGCGCTACATTACTCACTTCAGAAAAAATCACAATCTCCAATATACCTGAGATTAGTGATGTTTTGAAGCTTATCGAAATTCTGCGGAATTTAGGGACCGCAGTTGAGCGGATTGCCAAAGGAATTTACTCCTTTCAATCAGACCATATCGACATTGACCAACTTAAATCACCACTTTATTTTGCACAGGCAGGCAGCCTCCGCGGTTCGTTAATGATTGTCGGTCCGTTACTCGCACGATTTGGCATTGGAATAATTCCACAACCCGGAGGCGATAAGATAGGAAGAAGAAGACTCGACACCCATTTTCGTGGATTCGAAGCGCTGGGAGCAAAATTCACTTACGACACCGTTGTATCTTCTTACCGGGTAGAGGCAAGGCAACTTACAGGCTGTTATATGCTGCTCGATGAAGCTTCGGTGACAGGAACCGCAAATTTGGTGATGGCGGCAACATTGGCTAAAGGTACAACGACAATTTATAATGCAGCATGTGAACCTTATCTTCAGCAATTATGTAAGATGTTGGTTAATATGGGAGCGAAAATACAGGGAATAGGCTCCAATCTGCTGACAATAAACGGAGTAACATCGCTCAGGGGATGCACTCATGTTTTACTTCCCGATATGATTGAAGTCGGCAGCTTTATCGGCCTCGCAGCCATGACAGCTTCCGATATTACAATCAAAAATGTTGGCTTCGATCAACTTGGAATAATACCGGAATCATTCCGCCGTTTTGGCATCGGAATGACCCTAAAAGGGGATGATCTGCATATTCCTGCCCAGGATCATTACGAGATAGAATCGTTTATCGATGGTTCGATTCTGACGGTAGCCGATGCACCCTGGCCGGGATTGACCCCTGATTTATTGAGCATTTTTCTTGTTATCGCCACTCAGGCAAGAGGCAGCGTTCTTATTCATCAGAAAATGTTCGAAAGCCGGCTGTTTTTTGTTGATCGTCTGATTGAGATGGGCGCCAAGATTATTCTTTGCGATCCGCACCGTGCAACGGTGATCGGCCTCGACAAAGCCCATAACCTCAGAGGTACGAGAATGAGTTCCCCCGATATCAGAGCCGGTGTCGCACTGTTAATTGCTGCCCTTTCGGCGTCGGGGAAATCGACCATCGATTACATCGAACAGATCGATCGCGGCTACGAAAATATCGATGTTCGGCTAAATGCCATTGGAGCCAAAATCACCAGAGAATAGGAAAGAAAATCAGGTCCGTCAACCGGCGGAAGGAATTACGAATTAGGAATTAGGAATTAGGAATTATATATTATTAATTATGAGATACTTAAAAATGTTTTTGTTTGCTTTAACAGTTGTTTTTTCAGCTGTTCATGTGAATGGTCAAACGGCCAAAACGGGAATAAAAGTAGGTGATAAAGCACCTGAAATAATTGAAAACTCAGTTCTGGGGCGTCCAATAAAGCTATCGTCACTTACAGGGAAGATCGTCTTGATTGATTTCTGGGCCTCATGGTGCAAGCCGTGCCGGAACGAAAATCCATTCGTTGTAACTGCTTACGAGAAATACAAAGATAGCTCCTTCAAAGGAGGCAAAGGATTTACACTATTCAGTATTTCACTTGACAAAGATCTTAATGCGTGGAAGAATGCCATTCAGGCTGATCATTTGACCTGGGAAAACCACGTTTGCGCATCCAGCAACAATGCCAGCTATATTCAGGCTTATGAAATCAGGTCTATTCCCTCCAATTTTCTGATTGATGGGAATGGAGTGATTCTGGCAACTAACCTCAGGGGTGAAGCGCTGGAACAGAAACTGGCTTCGCTGAAAAAATAGAAAAAGCTCCGTCAGCCGACCGGATAAATTGCCAATCAATTTGATTTACTTGACAGAAATATTTTGTCGAATATGCCATTTTGTCCACGAATTTGTGTTTGGCAAAATATTTGAGCGCTAATTACGGAGGTATAGCAGCCTTACAAAAAATAATAATGAGGGCAAAACAATGCCCTGATGTTTCAATTGGAAACCTTTTAATAAAAATGAAATTGAATTTATTTAAAGATAGTGGTGCACGGATGAAAAAGAAGGAGCATAAAGAAAATACCAAAGGAAACAAAGAACAATCAGTTGAATTAAATGCTGAAATTCAAAAAGATACAGATCTTTCTTCGTCGGCTGCGTCTGATAGCGAAGAGCCGGTGATAACAGAAGAAGTAATCGCCGTTCCGGACGAAAAAGAGCAATTGGAAGCAAAAATAGTTGAATTGGAAGGGCTCATCAAGCAAGGAAATGATAAGTATCTTCGCTTATCAGCCGAATTTGACAACTACCGTAAACGGACGCTCAGAGAGCGGATGGAACTGACAAAAACGGCAGGTGAATCGGTAATGCTAAGTATTTTACCTGTTATTGATGATTTTGAACGTGCGATGCATTCCATTGATCAGGGGATGGATTTTGAAGCCACAAAGGAAGGTATATTATTGATTTATAATAAATTCCAGGAATTCAACAAACAGAATGGCATCTCTGAGATTGAAGCTGCAAACAAAGCTTTTGATACCGATCTGCATGAAGCACTGACAAAAATACCAGCTCCGTCGGAAGAGATGAAGGGGAAAATCATTGAAGTGATTCAAAAAGGATACTATCTGAACGGCAAGGTTATACGATTTGCCAAAGTGGTGGTGGGCGAATAACAAAAAAAAAGGCTAAAAACCTCATGGTAAAAAAATGGCAAAAAGAGATTATTACGAAATATTAGGGGTCAGCAAAGATGCCGCAGCTGATGAGATAAAAAAGGCATACCGCAAAAAAGCGATCCAATACCATCCGGATAAGAATCCGGGCGACAAGCAGTCGGAAGAGAATTTCAAGGAAGCTGCAGAAGCATACGAAGTTCTCAGCAATGCGGAAAAGAAACAGCGGTACGATCAGTTTGGTCATGCCGGATTGGGTAATCAAGGTGGATTTGGTGGCGGAGGAGGACGTTCAATGGACGATATCTTCTCAATGTTCGGCGATATATTTGGCGGTGGCGGTGGCGGATTTGGCGGATTTGGCGGATTCAGCTCCGGAGGCAGATCTCAGCGTGTAAATCGTGGTTCAAATCTTCGAGTAAAGGTCAGTCTTAACCTTTCGGAGATAGCTCACGGCGCAGAGAAGAAACTAAAGGTGAAAAAATATATCACCTGTACTACTTGTCATGGCAACGGAGCAAAAGGAAGCAGCGGATTTACTACCTGTTCAAGTTGTCGTGGTTCTGGTCAGGTAACCCGGGTAAGCAATACCTTCCTTGGTCAAATGCAGACAACCTCCACCTGTCCTACCTGTGGCGGTGATGGTAAAATCATCTCCCAGAAATGCGATTCTTGTTATGGCGAGGGAATAGTTCAGGGTGAAGAAGTAATCACTGTAAAGATTCCGGCCGGAGTAGCAGAAGGAATGCAACTTTCGCTTGAAGGAAAAGGTAATGGTGCGCGCCGGGGAGGAATTCCAGGCGATTTGCTGATCCTGATTGCAGAAGAAGAACATCCGGAACTCACCCGTGATGAAAACGATTTAATTTACAACCTCTATCTCTCCTTCCCGGATATTGCCTTAGGATTAACAACAGAAATTCCTACTATTGACGGCAAAGTAAAAGTAAAAATTGAATCAGGCACACAACCTGAGAAAATTCTTCGCCTTCGCGGAAAAGGATTACCAGATGTAAACGGCTATGGCAAAGGTGATTTATTGGTAAAAATACATGCATGGGTTCCTCAAAAACTCACACCTGAAGAGCGAAAAACACTTGAAAAACTACAGACCTCACCCAATTTTGCGTCTCCTGAAGGAACGAATGACAAAGGATTTTTCGATAAGGTAAAAGATATGTTTGAATAAGAAAATATTCAGTAAATAATGGACGGTGCAATAACTTTTATGGTTTATTGCACCGTTTTTTATGATTATATTTACTCCTGAATCTGAATTTTAAATTCTGAGTTTAATCACTTAATATCCTTCGGTATGTTTCTTCGGTTTTCAAAGTCCATCCTGAGTGCATCGTGTATTTTATTATCTCTAAGCGTTGCCATCGCACAACAAAATCAAAAAATAAAAAAGAAACCTGCCGACTATGTGAACCCTTTTATCGGAGCGAGCACACAATGCAAGCCGCCCTACGATTGGGGAAAAACATTTCCAGGAGCTGCAACTCCATTCGGGATGGTTCAGCTAAGTCCGAATACAATTACCGGTGGTGATAACGGTTCAGGCTATAGTTACGAGCACGCCACTATTGAAGGATTTGCATTTACGCAAATGAGCGGAGTCGGATGGTATGGCGACCTTGGAAATTTTTTGGTTATGCCTACAACCGGAGCACTCAAAACATCTTCTGGCAGACCCGATCATGACGGCGAAGGTTATCGCTCCCGTTTTGACAAAAAAAGTGAAAAAGCTACAGCAGGATTTTATGAAGTACTTCTCAGCGATTATAATGTAAAAGTCGAGCTGACCGCAGCTCCCCATAGCGGAATGCTTCGGTTTACCTTTCCGGGCGGGAAGCAATCGCGGATTCAGATCGACCTTGCCCGGCGCGTGGGAGGAACCTCTACTCTTCAACATGTAAAAGTGGTTGGTAACAATACAATTTGCGGATGGATGAAATGCACACCCGAAGGCGGCGGCTGGGGAAATGGCGGCGGTCATCCAAATTACACTGTTTATTTTTACGCACAATTCTCCAAGCCATTGACCAATTATGGCGTTTGGAGTGCCGATATACCAGATGGAATCAAACGAAAGAGGGAAGATATTGAGAGTCTGGCTTATCAGCAACGCATAGCACAAGCAAAAATAATTCCGAATGTTCAGGAATTTGAAGGCAAGCATATTGGTTTCTTCACTGAATTTGAAACGGTAAAAGATGAAAAGGTGCTTGTTAAGTCAGGTATTTCATTTGTGAGTATGGAAGGTGCTGAAAAGAACCTGAAAGCAGAGATGACGGACTGGAACTTCGAAAAAAACCTTGAAAATGCCCGCGAATCGTGGAATAAAGCATTGGGCAAAATAACCGTACAAACTAAAAATGAAGACCAGAAAGTAATTTTTTATACTGCGCTCTATCACACGATGATTGACCCGCGTGCTTATACGGATGTTGATGGAAATTACATCGGCGGAGATGGTAAGGTGCATCAGACCAAATCCTTCACCAAGAGGACTATCTTCAGCGGATGGGATGTTTTTCGCAGTCAGATGCCGTTGCAAACTATCATTAATCCCACAATGGTAAGTGATATGGTTAACTCACTGGTTACTCTTGCGGAAGAGAGTGGAAAAGGATACCTCGAACGATGGGAATTTCTGAATGCATACAGCGGATGTATGGTAGGCAATCCTGCCGTTTCGGTTCTGGCAGATGCTTATGCCAAAGGAATCGGCAGCTATGACATCGAAAAAGCCTATCGTTTTGCCGTTAATACCTGCGAAAAATTTGGAAATGGAACATTGGGATATACGCCTAATTCTGTTTCCGAGACGCTTGAACATGCCTATAGCGAGTGGTGTCTTGCCGAATTGGCACATCGGTTGGGAAAGACGTCAGATGAACAGAAGTACCGGCAACGTGCAATGTCGTATAAAAATATTTTCGATACTATTAAAAACAGTTTCCGCCCCCGGCAAGCCGATGGCAGCTACCAGCCATGGCCTGCTACCGGTCGTTTGAAATTTGACTACGGATGTGTCGAATCCAATCTCTATCAGCAAAGCTGGTTTGTTCCGCATGATGTGCCTGGTATGACAACCTTGATGGGAGGTACGGCAAAAGTGATTGCCGATCTGAATAACTTCTTTGAAAAAACACCTGCAGATTTTCAA